>JAXDHQ010000134.1:0-46228 GCA_034664395.1 Solirubrobacteraceae bacterium
AGCGCCTCGAGCTCGCGCTCGGCGCGCGCCGCGATGGCGGCTGCGTGCTCGGCGATCCACGGATCCACGGCGTCGTACCCTTGCACGCCGCGGTCCGTCGATTCCGACCCGCCGATCCCGAGTCGCGGCGCTCGCGCGCACGGTCGCGACGCGTCCGGACGCTCGGGGCGGTACAACCTTGCTGGTCATGGCCGAGGACAGCACCCCCTCAGAGCCCGAGGAGACGCCGGCGGCCCCCTCGGAGGCGGACGCGCGCGAGGCCGCGAGCGACGCCGCGCAGGAGGCCCCGCCGAGCGAGGCGGTCGTCGCCGACGCCGACGCGCCGGTGGGCGCGCCGGAGGCGGTCGAGCCGCCCGCGCCGGCCGAGGAGGCCGCGCCCGCGGCCGAGCCCCCGGCGCCCGCCGAGGCCGAGTCTCAGGCCGAGGCCGAGTCCGAGGCGCCCGCTGCGTCCGAGCCCGAGGCGCCCGCCGAGGCCGAGGCCGAGGCCGCAGCGCCCACCGCGGCCGAGCCCGCCGCGGCCGAGCCCGCCGGCGACGCGCCCGCCGCCGACAAGCCCCGCCAGGCCAAGCCGCGCCGCGAGCGCCAGCGCCGCCCGCCCCGCCGCGACCGCGACCGCGACCGCGGCCCGCGCCAGCCGCAGGGACGCTTCACCGGTCCCCTCCCCTTCCAGGAGCTGCGCGACGCCGCGGCGGCCGTCGTCGACCTCTTCGGCGCGCGCCAGGCGCTGCGCGACGCCTTCTCCGCGCTCGGCGAGAAGGAGCGCCGCGACCTGTCGCGGCTCGTGGCCGAGGACGGCGACTGGCGCGTGCGCGCGCGCAACATCGCCGCCGGCTCGCTCGGCGCCGGCCGCGTCGGCAAGGCCCTGGCCGCTCAGCAGATCTCCATGGCCCGCATCGAGGACCTGTGGTCGTTCACGCTCTCCAAGGAGGAGGCCGACCAGCGCCTGTCGCGCGTGCGCGACGCCCGGCGCCGCGACGAGCGCCGCGCCCAGCGCGACGCCGACCGCGAGAGCCGCAGCGACCGCGTCTCGCGCGCCGACCTCGAGAAGGCGCAGGACGGCCGCGTCGGCGCCCAGATCCGCTTCGTCGTCGTCGGCGAGGAGCGCGACCGCAAGCGCGGCAGGGACCGCGATCGCGAGGAGCCCAAGGACGAGCCCAAGCCGGACGAGGGTCCGGACCTGCTCGACCGCCTGGGCTACTGAGCCCGCGCCGTACCGGAGGACTGGCAACGCTCACCAGCTAGGAGGTAGGGTCGCCCGAAAGGGGGGGGTGATACCGGGTGGGCGAACCTGCAGTGCGCGTCCGTCTCCTTGGCGGATTCTCGGTCGACGTGGACGGCCGCGAGGTCGACGCGCTCGCGTGGCGCCCGCGCCGGGCGAAGGCGCTGGTCAAGCTGCTCGCCCTGTCGCCGGGCGGGAGCCTCACGCGCAACGAGCTCGCCGCCCTGCTCTGGCCCGACCGCGAGCCCCGGGCCGCCGCCAACCTCCTGCACCACGCGATCCACGCGGCGCGCCGCGCGCTCGACGCGACCGGCGCCGGCGCCGGCGCGGCGATCGGGACGGCCGGCGCCGTCGTGACGCTGCGGGCCGAGATCGACGTCGACGCCTTCGCCGCGGCGGCGGCCGGCGCCCGCGCGCGCCCCGAGCCGGCCGCCTACGAGCACGCGCTGGACCTCTACGGCGGCGAGCTGCTGCCCGACGATCGCGGCGAGTCCTGGACCGCGGAGGGCCGCGACGCCGCCACCGCGCTGCACACCGCGCTGTGCCTCGAGCTCGCCGACCTGCGCGGCGCCGGCGCCGGCGGTGCCGCCACGTTGCGGCGCGCGCTCGCCGCCGACCCGCTGGCCGAACCCGTCCACCGCGCGCTCATGCGCCTGTACGCCCGCAGCGGTCGCCGCCAGCGGGCGCTGGCCCAGTACCAGCTCCTGCGCCAGGCGCTCGTCGCGGCCCGCGGGGTCGAGCCCGACCGCCAGACGCGGGCGCTCTACCAGGCGCTGCTCCCCCGCGCCCCGGCGCTGCGCGCCGCGGTGGAGCTGCCGGTCGCGGCGACCTCGTTCGTCGGCCGCGAGCGCGAGCGCGCGGAGCTGGCCGAGCTGCTGGCGCGCGAGCGGGTGGTCACCGTCGTCGGCCCCGGCGGCGCCGGGAAGACGCGCCTGGCCCTCGAGACCGTCGCGGGGCTCGCGGCGAGCGCCCCCGACGGCGTCTGGCTCGTCGAGCTCGCCGGTCTCGCCGACGGCGAGCTCGTCGCCCAGGCCGCGGCGATCGCGACCGGGGCGCCGCTGCCCGCGCATCGCCCGGCCCAGGAGGCGCTGGCCGCCCACCTCGGCGACCGCGACGCGATCGTCGTGCTCGACGGCTGCGACCACGTCGCCGAGGCGTGCGCGCGTCTGGCGGAGGACCTCGTCGCCGCCGGCCCGCGCGTACGCGTGCTGAGCACGAGCCGCGAGCCGCTGCGCTGCGCCGGCGAGGCCACGTGGCGCGTGCCGGCGATGGCGCAGACGCCGGAGCTGTTCGCGCAGCGCGCGGCGACCGCCCGTTCCGGCTTCGCCGTCACGGACGCCGACGCCGCGGTCGTCGACCACATCTGCCGCCAGCTCCACGGCATGCCGCTCGCCGTCGAGCTCGCCGGCGCGCGCGCCGCGACGCTGTCGCTCGACCAGATCGCCGCCGGCCTGCGCGATCGCGTGGGCGCCGTCGCGCGCACTCGCGCCGACGTGATGGCGGCGACGATCGAGTGGAGCCACGAGCAGCTCAGCGGCGAGGAGCGCGTCCTCCTGCGCCGGCTGTCGGTGTTCGCCGGCGGCTTCGAGCTCGGCGCCGCGCAGGAGGTCTGCCCCGGCGGGGCGATCCTGCGCCGGCGCATCGGCGACCTGCTGGCCCGGCTGTCGGATCGCGCGCTCGTCGTCGCGCAGGGCGGCCGGTTCCGCCTGCTCGAGCCGATCCGCCGCTTCGCGACCGCCGCGCTGGCGTCCGCGGGCGAGCGCGACACCGTCCGCGTCCGCCACCTCGACTGGTGCCTGCTGATGGCCGAGGAGCACGATCCGCTGGCCGGCGGCCGGCGCGCGGCGCGAGGGCTCGAGGTCGAGATGGACAACCTGCGCGCGGCGCTGTCGTTCGCGGTGCGCCGCGACCCGCAGACGGCGCTGCTGCTGGCGACGCGCCTGCGGGGCGTGTGGGCCGACCGCGGATACGTGGCCGAGGGCCGGCGCTGGCTCGATGCCGGCCTGGCCGCCGCCGGTGAGCCGACGCCGCTGCGCTCGGAGGCGCTGCTGGCGAGCGCGACCCTGTCGCTGCGCGGCGGCGACGCCGGCGAGTGCCTGCGCCGGCTGAAGCCGGCGCTGGACGGCCACCGCGCGCTCGGCGACGACGCCGCGGCGGCGCGGGCGCTGCACCGGCACGCGCTGCTCGTGCACGGGGCCGGCGGCGCGGACGACGAGAGCCTGCTCGCCGACGCGCTCGAGCTCGCCCGTCGCGGCGGCGACCAGCGCCTGCTCGCGGTCCTCACCCACACGTGCGCCCTGGTGGCGTGGTCGCACGCCGACACCGACCGCGCGCGGCGGCGGCTGCTCGACGCGCTGGACCTGCTCGAGCGCGCGCCCGACGACGACGTGCCGTTCTTCGACGGCACGACCTTCGGGCTCTGCGTGCTCGACGAGGGCGCGGACGGGCGCCCGCGGCTGCTGTGGGAGGAGAACGTCCTGCTCTACGACCGCTTCCCCCGCGAGCAGGCGACGGCGTACGCGCTGAACAACCTGGCCTGGGTCGCGCGCTGCGAGCGCGAGCCGGTGCGGGCGCGCGCCGTGCTCGACGAGGCGCTCGCCCGCTTCCGCAGCCGCTGGGATCGCCCGGGCGAGGCCCTGACGCTGACCCACCTGGGCAACCTCTCGCGGTCGGTGGGCGAGCCCGACGCCGGCCGCCTGCACCTCGACAAGGCCCTCGCCCTGCGCCAGCGGCTGAGCGATCGCCGCGGCGTCGTCACGACGACGATGGCCCTCGGGATGCTGGCCATGAGCGCCGACCACGTCGACGAGGGCCGCCGTCTGCTCGGCGAGGCCCTCGCGCGCGCCGAGGCGGTCGACGACCTGCCGGCGATGGCCGGCGTGCAGACCAACTGGGCGGTCGCCGAGGAGCGCCTCGACGAGCTGGCGCGCGCCGCGCGGCTGTACGAGGACGGCGGGGCGCTGTGGCGCGTGCAGGGACTGGGCCGCCCCGAGGGCTGGGCCCAGCTCGCGCTGCACGAGGTGTGGGCCGCGCGCGGCGAGGACGTCGCCGCCCACCGCGCCCTGCAGACGGCGCGGACGCTGCTGGCGACCGACGAGCGCGGCGGCAGCTACGCGCAGGCGCTGCGCGGCGGCGGCGGCGGCCGGGCGCAGCCGGCCGCCTGAGGCTCAGCCGAGGACCGTCTCGAGGCGCCGCTCGAGCGCGGCGCCGACGGCCTCGCGCACGGGGCCCTCCTCGAAGCGCTCGACGAGCGCCTGCAGGAAGCCCTCGATCACGAGCCGCTGGGCATTGGCCTGCGGCAGGCCGTGCGAGCGCAGGTAGAAGAGCTGGTCGCGGTCGATCTGCGCGATCGCGGCGGCGTGCGTGCAGCGCACGTCGTTGGCGAGGATCTCCAGGCCCGGGATCGCGTCGGCGTGTGCGCGCTTGGAGAGCAGCAGGTTGCGCGACTCCTGGAACGCGTCGGTGCGCTGGGCGCCCGGGTCGACCTTGATCATCCCGCGCCACACAGCGCTGGAGCGGTCGGCCACGATGCCGCGGAAGGCGAGGTCGCTCGTCGTGTCCGGCGCGGCGTGCTCCTGGAGCGTGTCGAAGTCCAGGTGCTGGCGCCCGCGCGTGGCGTACGCGCCCGTGACCGCGCCGTGGGCGCCGGGGCCGGCGAGCTTGGTCTCCTGGAAGACCTTGCCGTTGGCCGAGCCGAAGCCCAGCGTGATCCTGTCCAGCGAGGCGTCGCGCGCGACGGTCGCGCGCTGGGTGCCGAACACCCAGGTGGACTCCTCGAGGTCCTGGAGGTCGACGAAGCGCAGCCGCGCGGCCTGGCCGACGACGAGCTCGACGACGCCGTTGACGAGGCCGTCCTGCGCGGAGGTCGACTCGTGCCAGACCGAGGCCTGCGCGCCCTCCTCGAGGACCACGAGCAGCCGCCAGTGCAGCGCCGTGCCCGCCTGCTCGTGGGCGGTGGAGACGACGATCGGGGCCTCGACGGTGACGTTGCGCGGGACGTAGACGAAGGCGCCGTCGGTCCAGTGCGCGTCGTTGCGCGCGACGAACGCTGTGTCGCCGTGCACGACCGAGCCCAGGTAGCGCTCGACGAGCTCGGGGTGCTCCTCGGCGGCCCGGGCCAGCGGCATGACGATCGCGCCCTCGGGCGGCGTCTCGTCCAGGCCGAACGAGCTCGGGGCCGTCCCGCCCGGCGCCACCGGGTGGGCGTCGAGGTCGAGGTGGTCGATCGGCGTGAACTCCCAGCCCGTCGTGTCCCGGAACGCGGGCAACGCCAGGTCGTGGAGCCGCTCCAGTGCCGCCTGCCGGCGGGCGTCGAGCGGGGTCGTCGTCACGTCAGCCAATGCTTCCTTCCATCTGCAGCTCGATCAGGCGGTTCATCTCGACCGCGTACTCCATCGGCAGCTCCTTGACGATCGGCTCGATGAAGCCGTTGACGATGAGCTTGCCCGCCTCGTCCTCGGGGATGCCGTGGGACATCAGGTAGAAGAGCTGCTCCTCGCCGACCTTGGAGACCGTGGCCTCGTGGCCGACGTCGACGTCGTCCTCGCCGATGCGGATCGTCGGGTAGGTGTCCGAGCGGCTGTCCTCGTCGAGCAGCAGCGCGTCGCAGACGACCTTGGACTTCGAGCCGTGGGCGCCCTTGGCGACCTCGAGGAGGCCGCGGTACGACGAGCGCCCGCCGTCCTTGGAGATCGACTTGGCGAAGATGTTCGACGTCGTGTTGGGCGCGGCGTGGACGATCTTGCCGCCGGCGTCCTGGTGCTGGCCGCGGCCGGCGAACGCGATCGACAGGATCTCGCCGTGGGCCCGCTCGCCCATGAGGTACACGCTGGGGTACTTCATGGTCAGCTTGGAGCCGAGGTTGCAGTCGACCCACTCGACGGTGGCGTCGGTCTCGGCCCGCGCGCGCTTCGTGACCAGGTTGAAGACGTTGTTGGACCAGTTCTGCACGGTCGTGTAGCGGATGCGGGCACCCGGCTTGGCGAACAGCTCGACGACGGCGGAGTGCAGCGAGTCCGACGAGTAGGTCGGCGCCGTGCAGCCCTCGACGTAGTGCACGTAGGAGCCCTCGTCGGCGATGATGATCGTCCGCTCGAACTGGCCCATGTTCTCGGTGTTGATCCGGAAGTAGGCCTGCAGCGGCATCTCGACGTGCACGCCCGGCGGGACGTAGACGAACGAGCCGCCCGACCACACCGCGCTGTTGAGCGCCGCGAGCTTGTTGTCGTTCTGCGGGATGAGGGTGCCGATGTACTCGCGCACGAGGTCCTCGTGCTCGCGGAGCGCGGTGTCCATGTCCATGAACAGGACGCCCTGCTGCTCGAGCGCCTCGTTGACCTGGTGGTAGACGGACTCGGACTCGTACTGGGCGCCGACGCCGGCGAGGAACTTGCGCTCGGCCTCGGGGATGCCCAGGCGGTCGAACGTCTTCTTGACGTCCTCGGGGACGTCGTCCCACGAGCGCTCGGCGCGCTCGGAGGCGCGGACGAAGTAGTGGATGTCGTCGAAGTCGACCTCGGCCAGCATCGGCGAGCCCCACGTCGGCATCGGGCGGGCGAGGAAGTGGTCGAGCGCCTTGAGGCGGAACTCGCGCATCCACTGCGGCTCGCTCTTGAACTCGGAGATCTTCTCGACGAGCTCGCGGGTCAGGCCCTTGGGCGCCTTGAACAGGTAGTTCTCGGCGTCGTGGAAGCCGTAGCGCTCGGTGTAGTCGCTGCCGAGCGTCCTGAGCGAGGCCTCCTCGGGCGTGAGCGGCTTGGCGGTCTCGGGCGTTGCGGCCATGGGTTACTCCACCTCTACCTTGACGATGTCGTCCTCGACGAAGACGGGGAACGTCTCGACGGGAACGTAGGCCGGGAGCGTGAGCGGCTTCCCGGTGTGCAGATCGAACAGCGAGCCGTGGCGCGGGCACTCGACGGTGCACGCCGCCGGATCGAGCTCGCCGTCTGCCAGCGTGCCGTCGTCGTGCGAGCAGCGGTCCTCGATCGCGAGGATCTCGCCGTTGCAGTTGAAGACGCCGATCTCGAGGTCCTCGAACTCCACGATGCGCGAAGCGCCGGGCGGGAGCTCGGAGAGCGGGCAGACGTCGATGAGCTGGCTTGCCATATACGTGGGAATCACAAATCCGTCTTGGACGGTATGAATTATAGAGGCCCTGGGGCTGGGGGCCGGGATGGGCGCAAAGTCCAGACGCATGACGTCCGTTTTCCGAGAGGACGACCGCCCGCGCCCCGTACCGCCGCCGAGTCCACTCCCCTCGATGCCGAACGCCGCGCAGCGCCCCCGACGCACGACGCGCGGGCTCTAGTGCCCGGCGCGCGCCACCCGCACCGTACGGCTTGCCGTGACGACCCGGCCGCCGGCGGTGGCGCTCAGGCGCAGGCGCACGATGGCGGCGCCGCCCGCGCTCACCGCGGTCCGCGCCCGCCGCGGCAGGGCCACGCGCACCCGCGCGCGCCCGGTCTTGACCGTGAGCGAGATCGGAGCCAGCGTCGACCTGGCCCGGCCGACGGTCGCCGACCCGGTGATCGTCGCGCGGCAGTCCGTGGGGCAGTCGACCCGGGCGACGATCGCGCCGTGCGCGCCGGTTTGGCGCGCACGGGCGCTCAGCGAGGGGCGCGCCGTGACGATGGCGGACGGCGTCCCCGCCGCCTCGACCGTGTGGTCGGGCGCGGAGGCGCCGGCGGGCTCGGCGCCGGTCACGGTCCAGGCGAAGGTCACGCTGCTGGACGCGCCCTGGTAGGGATCGTCGAGCGCCGCCGGCCGCCCGGTCGGGAAGGCGACGGTGAAGCGGTAGCGCCGCGACTCGCCCTGGGCCAGCGTGCCGAGCGCGACCGCGCCGAGGTCGGTCAGCCGGCCCGAGTACACGAGCGCCGGGCTGGCGCCCGTGACGTCCGCCACGACGAGGTCGAGCACCCCGGACAGCGGGGTCGTGGGCGTCGTGTCGACGAGGTCGCGCGAGCTCAGCGTGAACTCCCCGCCCTCGTCGCCGACGTTGGAGACGGTGACCTCCCCGCTGCGGCTCTGCCCCGGGGCGAGGCCGCTGGCCGTCAGGACGGCGCCGTCGCCGGCGCCGTCGCCGATCAGGGGTCCGGTCGCGCTGCCGACGGCGGCGCGGGCCGAGCCGTCGCTCCCTCCGAACCACGACGCGGCGAGCAGGCCGACGGCGGCCAGCAGGGCCGGCAGCGTGCGCAGGCGCGAGCGCAGGGAGGCCATCAGAAGTCCACGTCCCCGTCGGTCTCGGTCCACGTCGCCGGCGTGGCGATCGCGTTGGCCGCCAGGTCGGCGATGCCGGCCCCGACGGTCCAGACCATGTTCTTGGCGGCGACCGCGGTCGGCTGGACGCTGGCCGGCGTCCCGAGCGTCACGACGATCGAGGCGCCGTCGGCCGAACGCGCCATCGTCGCCGCGAACGTGGCAGTGGCGCTGACGAAGTCGCCCTTCGTGTCGACGCTGCCGAGGTGCACGGTCGCGTTGGCGCCGGCGTCGAGCACCGTGAAGGTGTCGGTCGCGCCGAACGAGCCGTTGGTGAAGCGCACCTTCACGCTCGTGCTCGCGCCGCTCCATCCGGCCAGGACCGAGACGGGGGCGACGGCCTCCGCGTAGGCGAACGTGACGACGTCGCCGCTGTCGAGGTGACCGGCGGTGGTCCCCGCCTTGTTCGTGGTGCTCACGCTCGTGGCCGTGGGCTTGGCGGTGTCGACGGTGAACGTGAGCGCCGCGCTCGTGCCCGTGTTGCCGGCGCCGTCGCTTTGCGTGGCCTGGGCCGTGTACTGGCCGTCGGCCAGCGTGGTGGCCGTCGTCGTCCACGCCGTCCCCGACGCGGTCGCCGTACGCGTCTGGACCGGCGTCCCCGTGGCCGAGGCGCCGCTGTAGACGCGCACGGTGACCGTCGCCAGGTCGCCCGCCGCGATGCCGGCGACACCCGACAGGGTCGGCGTGGCCGTCGAGAGGAACGCCGCGGCCACGGGGGTGGTCAACGTGACCGCGGGCGCCACCCAGTCGCTCGCGGTCGCGAAGGACGCGCCGTTGGGCGCGGCGCTCGCGGTGAACGTCGCGCCGGAGGTCCGCACGGCGCCCAGCGCCGCCAGCAGGACGCCGAGGATGGCGAGGACGCGGGTCATCGCGTGCGCGCGGCGCGGGCCTCGACCCCGGCCTGCTGCCACATGCCGGCCAGCGCCGCGAGCGCGATCAGCAGCGCCGGCAGGCCGATCACGAGCATGCGCGCGCGCCGGTCCGAGAGGACGGCGAAGGCGAAGCCGAGGTACGGGAGGTGGAAGGCGACCCGGGCCTGCGTCGTCGCCTGCAGCGTCATCGGGCTCCACGCGTCGGCCACGCGGTTGGCGTCGCCCCTGGTGACGAAGACGCGCTGACCGCGGACGGTCTCGATCTTCGCGAGGCGGTGGGTGACCAGGCCGGCGTGGCCGGGAGGCCGAAACGTGATCACGTCGCCGACCCGCAGGCTCGCGGTGGGCACGACGCGGTCGAAGACGAGCGAGCCGCGGTCGTAGGCGCCGGTCATCGAGCCGCTGGTGATGACGTAGCGCTGGTAGCCGAGCAGCGCGGGGACGAGGACGCTGAGGCCGAGCAGGAGCCCGCCCGCGAGGAGCAGCGCGCCCGCCAGGCGTCGGACGGTGGACTGGACGGGTCGACCGGACGATGCCATGACGGGCGCGTGCTCTTTGGGGGGCGGGAGTCGGTGGGAGCGGGAGGGGGCTAGCTCTGGGTCGCGCTCCAGGCGAAGTCGACCTGCGCCGACTTGCCCTGGAACGTGTCGTCGGTCGTCGACGGCAGCGTGACCGTGAACCTGTAGCGGTGCTTGACGCCGCCGGCGAAGGCGCCGAGCGCGGCGTTCGTCAGCGCGCCGACCTTGCCGCCGTAGACGCTCGTCGTGGTCGCGCAGGTCGGGGCGGTGGTGGTCCAGGCGCCGCAGTCGGCGACGGCGAGGTCGAGCTGGTTGAGCAGCGCGGTCGAGCCGGTCGGGGTCGCCGTGGCGAGCTTGAAGTCGCCCGAGAGCGTGCCGGTGTTCTGGATGTCGACGGTGCCGGTGTTGACGTCGCCGGGCTTCATGCCGGCCGCGTTGAACACCGCGGTGCCCGGCGTGTTGGCGATCGACAGTGTGCCGGTGGCGAAGACGTTGCCGGCGTTGGCCGCCGAGGCGGTGAAGCTCGCGCCCGATCCGACGGTGATCCCGACCGCGGTCAGGACGACGGCGAGCGTGGCCAGGGTACGGCGCGGGTGCGCCGCAAGGACGTGCAGACGGGACACGGTTCCTCCGAGAGAGACGCGAGAGACGGATGCGACGAACCGGCCTGTGTGGATGGGACTCCAGACGGGGGAGCCGGTCTGTCGAGTGCCCTATCGACCGTTCGTCCAGGCCCCTTGAGCGACCCGCTATAGGTGGCGACTTTGCACGGCTTCGTGCCGTCAGGCCGTGCGAAGTGACCGCTATCCGCGCGCTTCGGCCTCGGAGGCCGGCGTCGCGGGCTCCCACTCGACGGCCGCGCCGAGACCGGCGCTCTTGAGCACCTTGAGCGAGAGCAGCGCGCACTTCAGGCGCGTGGCGGAGATGTCGATGCCGAGCAGGTCGAGCACGAAGGCCCGGTCGAGGCGCAGCAGCTCGTCGACCTTCATGCCCTTGACCTCGTCGGAGGCCATCGAGGCGGCGGCCTGGCTGATCGCGCAGCCGTGGCCCTCGAAGCGGACGTCCTGGACCGTCCCGTCGTCGGCGACGCGGAGCATGACCGTCAGCTCGTCGCCGCACAGCGGGTTGACGTCGGAGAACTGCAGGTCCGGATCCTCCATCGGCCCCCAGTTGTGGGGGCGCTTGTAGTGCTCGAGGATCTCCTCGCGGTAGAGGTCGTCCATCAGGCGAACACCTCCTTGACCTTGGCGAAGCCGTTCACCAGCGCGTCGACGTCCTCGTGCGTGGAGTGCACGGCGAACGACGCCCGCGAGGTGGCCGACAGGCCAAGGCGCCGCATCAGCGGCTGCGCGCAGTGGTGGCCGGCGCGGACGCAGATGCCCTGGCGGCCGAGGATCTCGGCCACGTCGTGGGGGTGGATGCCGTCCACGGCGAACGAGATCACCGCGCCGCGCGCGTCCGGGTCCGACGGGCCGTGGATGCTGACCCCGTCGACGGTGCGCAGGCGATCGAGCGCGTAGGCCGTGACCTCGCGCTCGTGCTCGCGCACGTGCTCCATGCCGATGCCCTGCAGGAAGTCGACGGCGGCGCCGAGCCCGATCGCCTCGGCGATGGCGGAGGTGCCGGCCTCGAACTTCGTCGGGCTGGACGCCCAGCGCGTCTCCTGCTCGGACACCGACGCGATCATGTGGCCGCCGACGATGAACGGCGGCATCTCGGCCAGCAGCTCGGGGCGGCCGTGCAGGATCCCGATGCCGGTCGGCCCGTAGGCCTTGTGGCCGGTCCAGGCGTAGAAGTCGGCGTCCAGGGCGGCCACGTCGACCGGGAGCTGGGGCACCGCCTGGGCGCCGTCGACCGCGACGATCGCGCCGGCGGCGTGGGCGCGGCGGGCGATCTCCTGCACGGGGTTGATCGTGCCCAGGACGTTGGAGACGTGTACGACCGCCACGACCTTGACGTCGCCGGCACGCAGCAGGAGGTCGAGCTCGTCGAGGTCGAGCCGGCCCTCGTCGTCGATGTGGAGGACCGACAGCGTCGCCCCGGTGCGTTGGCACAGGTACTGCCAGGGGACGAAGTTGGAGTGGTGCTCCATCTCGGTGACCACGACGCGGTCGCCGGGGCCGACGTTCGCCGTGCCCCAGGTGTAGGCGACGAGGTTGATCGAGGCGGTCGCGTTGGACGTGAAGATCGTCTCGGCGGCGCCCTGGTTCGTGAAGCGGGCGATGCGCTCGCGCGCCCCCTCGAACAGCTCGGTCGCCTCGGCCGCCAGCGGGTAGACGCCGCGGTGGACGCTCCCGCGGTGATGGCTGTAGTAGTCGTCCATCGCCTCGATCACCGTCCGCGGCGTCTGCGACGTCGCGCCGGAGTCGAGGTAGACGAGCCCCTCGCGGTCGAGCGAGGGGAACTCGTGGGCGATGGCGGTGTCGGCGAGGGCGCCCATGGCGATCGGAGGCTCAGGCCGCCGCGGTGGCCTCGTCGCGGATCCAGCCGTAGCCCTCGCGCTCGAGCTGCTCCACCAGCTCGGAGCCGCCCTGCTTGACGATGCGCCCGTCGAACATGATCGACACGCGCTGGGGCACCACCAGGTGCAGGATGCGCTGGTAGTGGGTGATGATGAGGACGCCGAGGTCGCTGCCCGCGGACACGGTGTTGACGCCCTGGGCGACGACGTTGAGCGCGTCGATGTCCAGGCCGGAGTCGGTCTCGTCGAGGATCGCGATCTCGGGGCGCTGGAGCGCGAGCTGGAGGATCTCCAGGCGCTTCTTCTCGCCGCCGGAGAAGCCCTCGTTGAGGTAGCGAGCGGCGAACTCGCGCGGCACGTTGGTCAGCTCCATCGCCTGCTCGACGAGCCGGCGGAAGTCCTTGAGCGACACCTCGCCCTCGCCGCGGTGCTCGCGGTGGGCGTTCATCACCATGCGCAGGTACTTCGTGATCGTCACGCCGGGGATGGAGACCGGGTACTGGAACGCCATGAAGAGGCCCATGCGCGCGCGCTCGTCGGGGTCGGCCTCGGTGATGTCCTCGCCCTTGAAGAGGATCTGGCCCTCGGTGACCTCGAGGTTGGGCTGGCCCATGATGACGTTGGCGAGCGTCGACTTGCCGGAGCCGTTGGGCCCCATGAGGGCGTGGATCTCGCCCTTGCTGACGGCGAGGTCCAGACCCTTGAGGATCTGCTTGTCGCCAGCTTGGACGTGGAGGTTGCGGATCTCGAGATCGGCCATGCGTTCCAGTTCGTAGTCGGGGGTTCAGACGGCGACGACCGGCGCGTGCGCGGGCGTCGGCGGCGGCGTCGGCAGGACCGGCGCGCGCTCGGAGAACGCCACCAGCTCGGCCAGGGTGGTCTGGGCCAGCGCCCGGATGACGCCGCCCTGGACGCGAGTCCACAGCAGCTTCGTGGCGCAGCCCTGGCCCGCGTCGCTGACGTGCGAGCAGAGCACGCGGCCCTCCTCGGAGTCGTCCACGAAGCAGCTCATCGGCGCGACCGCGCCCTCCAGGGCGAGGACGACCTCGTCCATGGTGATCGCGGACGGGTCGCGCGTCAGGCGGTAACCGCCGTGAGCGCCGCGGGTGCTATCGACCAGCTCGGCCTTGCGCAGGAGCGCGACGATGCGCTCCAGGTAGGCCAGCGGAAGGCCCTCGGCCTCGGCGATCGCCTTCAGCGACACCGGCTGGCCGGCGCCCTGGCGGCCCAGCTCGACGAGCAGGCGAACGCCGTACTCGGCCTTGGTCGTGAAGAACATGCCCCAATCCTACCAACGCGGTCGGAGTTGCTCGCGGCGCCGACCGGCGGTCGCGGCGGCGCGGCGAGCGGCGCTGACTTGCTCTGTCGTCGCCCTCTGGTAAGGATGCCGCAGTCGCGCGGCACCCCCCGGCCTATCCGCGACACCCCCCAAGCCCCCCAATGTCTCGACCTCGCCTGCTCTGGGCGGCGGCGCTATTCAGCGCTGCCCTGCTCGGCCCCGCGACGGCGGCCGCCGCGCGCTGTTCCGGCGCGACCGCCCGTCCCACAGCCGCCACGCTCGCGCGCCAGGCGGCGGCCACGCTGTGCCTCGTCAACGAGGCGCGGGCCGCCCACGGGCTTGCGCCCCTGCGCGCCGTCCCGGCGCTCGCCCGCGCCGCGCGGGCCCACGCCCAGGAGATGGTGCGCGCCGACGTCTTCTCCCACACCGGCATCGACGGCTCGACGCCGTCGCAGCGCATCACGCGCACCGGCTACCTGGGCGGCGCCTCGTCGTGGAAGGTGGGCGAGACGATCGCATGGGGCTCGGGCCGCCAGGCCGCCCCGGCGGCGATCGTGCGCGGGTGGCTGCGCTCGGCCGAGCACCGCGCGATCCTCCTCGACGGCCGCTACCGCGACCTCGGCGTGGGCATCGCGCTGGGCGCGCCGGGCCTGTCCGGCTCGGCCGCCACCGTGACGGCCGACCTGGGCGCGCGGCGGTAGGGCCCGCTTCCGGCGCGTCGGGTGGTCGGGGCGTCCGCGGTCGCGCCGTCCGCCGACGCCCTCGGCGCACCGGCGCGGGGCGTGGGCGCAGCTCGCCACGGGCGGCGGGTCGCGGCGTCTCGCCGCCTGCCGCGGGCGCTGGTGGGTGACAGGGCACCGAGGGGAAGCGAAGTCGGAACCGTTTCGTGACGAATCGGTGGTCCGCCGTCGCAGTGGCGCCCGGCACCTGGGGGGTGGGCTCCCTTTGCAGCGACTATGGCGGTCAAGGGAGCCCACCCCCGGCCGGCCCCGGGAAGTGCGACGGCGCACGCGCGGTTCGTCGCGCCTTTGGGCCGGCGCTGCGCAGCACCGCGCTCGCGGCCGTCGGCCCGCGGTCGCTGGCGCACTTAAGCGAACCCCAGGTTCGCCAAAGCGCACCAACGCCCCCGCCGCCCACGCCACGACCGCCAGCCGCGACGGACCACACCACGAACGTCACGAGACTGCGCAGGCTCTCTCCCCTCGGTGCCTTGGCCGCGCACCCACGCCAACGCGAGCGGAGCCCGCCCGCGCCGCCACTCGCCGGCGCCGCCGCCGCCACAGCCGTGCGATAGGCTCGCGCCCATGGTCCTCGGCCTGAGCGCCTTCGCCGCGACCTTCGGGTTGGTGGTCGTCTTCTTCATCATCTTCCCCGCGCTCGTGCAGGGGCTCATCGCGTTCGCCGTCGCCCAGGCGCTGGGCGAGCGCGCCGAGAACCAGAAGTACGCGCGCGAGCACCGCATCCCCGGGAGCTAGCTCCACCGTGCCGCGCCCGGTCGCCGTCGTCACCGGCGCTGCCGGGGGCATCGGACTCGAGGCCGCGCGGCGGCTTGCGGCCACCCATCGGGTGGCGCTGCTGGACATCGACGCCGACGGGGTGCAGCGGGCCGCCGCCGGCATCCCGGACGCGGTCTGGGCCGCGTGCGACATCACCGACGCCGACGAGCTCGCGGCCGCCGTCGACATGGTGGTCGCCGAGTGCGGCGGGATCGACGTCTGCATCTCCAACGCCGGCATCGCGACCGCCGGGGCGCTGCGCCACCTGGATCCGGACGTCGTCGCCGCCCAGCTCAACGTCAACCTGGTCGGCAACTGGCGCGTCGTGCACGCGTGCCTCCCCCACCTGGTGGTGCGCCGCGGCTACGTGCTCGGCGTCGCCTCGGTGGCCGCGCTGGTGGCGCCGCCGGGGCTGGGCGCGTACGCCGCGTCGAAGGCGGGGCTGGAGCAGCTCCTCAACGTGCTGCGAATCGAGGTCCGCCACCTCGGCGTGGACGTCGGCGTGGCGTACTTCTCGTGGATCGACACCGACATGGTGCGCGGCGCCGACCGCCACCACGCGGGCCTGGGCGCCATGCGCAACAGGCTGCGCGGGCCGGCGGGCCGGACGCTGCCGGTGACCGACGCCGCGGACGCCATCGTGCGCGGCGTCGAGCGGCGGTCGCGGCGCGTCGTGGCGCCGGGCTGGGTCGCCGCGCTGTACCGCCTGCGCGGCATGGTGGCGGAGCTGGCCGAGCGCGAGGGAGCCCGGATGGCGGTCGACGCCGATCGCTTCACCGCCGAGCTCGTCGCACGGCGCGGCGCCTTCGACGCCGGGCTGCGTCCCGACGAGCGCGCGAGCGACGCGGCGGCACGCAGCGCCGGCCACTGACGCCGCGCGCGCGGCGCCGCTAGGCTGGCGCGCCGATGACGGACCGCCAGGTCGACATCCTGCTGGTCGGCGGAGGCATCGCCTCGGCGTCGGCGGCCGAGGCGCTGCGCGCGCAGGGCTTCGACGGCTCCGTGCTCGTCGTCGGGCGCGAGCTGCACGCGCCCTACCACCGCCCGCCCGCGTCCAAGGAGTACCTGCGCGGCGAGCACGGGCCGCGGGAGGCGCTCGTCCATCCCGAGGCGTGGTGGGACGAGCACGGCGTCGAGCTGCTGACGCGCACGAGCGTGCTCGAGCTCGACCCGGCGGCCCGGACCGCGAAGCTGTCCTCCAAGGAGGAGGTCGGGTTCGGGCAGGCGCTCGTGGCCACCGGCGCCATGGTGCGCCGCCTGGCCGTCGACGGCGCCCAGCTCGAGGGCGTCCACTACCTGCGCGCACTGGGCAACGCCGACGCGATCCGGGCCGACGTCGAGCGGGCCGAGCGCGTCGTCTGCGTCGGCGGCTCGTACATCGCCTCCGAGGTCGCGGCGTCGCTGACCGAGCTGGGCAAGCGCGTGACGATGGTCATGCTCGAGGACGAGCCGCTGGAGCGCGGCTTCGGCGCCACGGCCGGCCGCTTCTTCCGGCGCGTCCTCGAGGAGCACGGCGTCGAGGTGATCGGCGCCGACGAGGTCGCCCGGCTGGAGGGCGGCGAGCGCGTCGAGCGCGTGGTGACGGTCGGCGGTCGCGAGCTGGCCGCCGACGCCGTCGTGTGCGGCGTGGGCGCGATCCCCGACGTCATGCTCGCCCGGAAGTCGGGCCTGGAGCTCGGCGAGCTCGGCGGCGTGCGTTGCGACAGCCGCCTGCGGACGTCGGCCCCCGCCGTCTTCGCCGCCGGCGACATGTGCGAGTACGACTCGGTCGTCCACGGACGGCCGATGCGCATCGAGCACGAGGAGGTCGCCGCCGCCCAGGGGCGCACGGCGGCGGGCAACCTGCTCGGCGCCGACGTCGCGCACGACGAGGTCCCGTACTTCTTCTCCGACCTCAGCGACTGGGCGTCGCTGGAGTACGTCGGGCCCGCGCTGCAGTGGGACGACGAGGAGGTCGAGGGCTCGGTCGACGACGGCGCCTTCGCCGTCTGGTACCGCCAGGGCGGCGCCGTGCGGGCGATGCTGAGCGTCGGGGGCGCCGGCGACCTCGACCGCGCCCGCGAGCTCATCCGCGACGGCGGCTCGGCGTAGCGCCGGCCGGCGCCGCGAGCACCGCTGCCCTGGCGCGAAGCCCCTGCACAGGCGTACAGTTCGTCCATGGCGGAGGAGGTCCACCTCATCGGGCCGGACGAACCGGCGTACCGCCTCGAGCTCACGGCGGCTCAGCTCAAGGTCACCCACACCGCGCTGCGGTCGCTGTTCGACGACCTCGGCCACGACGAGCGCGACGTGCGGGACGTCGTCCACGAGGTCCTGAGCAAGCTGCCCGACGAGCACGAGATCCGCGCCATCGACCTCGCGCGCGAGCTGGCCCGGCGCCGGGGCGAAGCGGCGTAGCCCGACCGCGACGGCGGCGCATGCAGCGGGCGCGGCCCGGGGAGTCTCCGCGCCATGGAGGCGGCGCACGCCGGGCGGACGGTCACCACCCGCATCCCGGGCCGGATGGACCGGCTGCCGTGGAGCCGCTGGCACTGGCTCGTCATCCTCGGCCTCGGCAGCGTGTGGATCCTCGACGGGGTCGAGGTCACCATCGTCGGCGCCATCGCCAGCCGCCTGCAGGACAAGCACACGCTCGGGCTGAGCACGTTCCAGATCAGCTTCGGCGGCACGTGCTACCTCATCGGCGCGGCGGTCGGCGCGATCGGGTTCGGCTACCTGACCGACCGGCTCGGGCGCAAGCGCCTCTTCCTGGTCACGCTCGCGGTCTACCTGGCGGCGACCGTGGCGACCGCGTTCACGTGGAGCGCCGCCTCGTTCTGGGCGTTCCGGGCGCTCACCGGCCTCGGCATCGGCGGCGAGTACGCCGCGATCAACTCGGCCATCGACGAGCTCATCCCGGCGCGCGCCCGCGGGTGGGTGGACCTCGCCATCAACGGCTCCTACTGGCTGGGAGCGTCGGCCGGCGCCGCGCTGTCGGTCGTCCTGCTCGACAAGTCGCTGTTCGGCGTCGACCTGGGCTGGCGGCTGGCGTTCGGCCTCGGCGCGGTCATGGGCCTCGCGATCATGTTCGTGCGCCGCCACGTGCCCGAGAGCCCGCGCTGGCTGATGATCCACGGGCGCGAGGAGCAGGCCGAGCGGCTCGTCGGCTCGATCGAGGATCGCGTCCGGGCCGACACCGGCAAGCGCGACCTCGAGGACCCCGGCGACGCGATCGAGATCCAGCAGCGCGAGTCGACCGGCGTCGTCGAGATCGCCCGCACGCTGCTGTCGCGCTACCCGCGGCGATCGCTCCTCGGGTTCACGCTGATGGCCACCCAGGCCTTCATCTACAACGCCGTGATCTTCACCTTCAGCATCGTGCTGACCACGTTCTTCAAGGTCTCGGACTCGATCGCGCCCGTGTACCTCGTGCCGTTCGGGATCGCCAACTTCCTCGGCGCGCTGCTGCTCGGTCGCCTCTTCGACACCGTCGGGCGGCGGGCGATGATCGCCGGCACGTACTTCGTCTCCGCGGTCGGCCTGCTCGTCCTGGGCTGGCTCTTCGACCGCGGCACGCTCGGCCTGGCCGGGTTCATGGTCGTGCTGTGCGCGACGTTCTTCTTCGCCTCGGCGGCGGCGTCGGCCGGGTACCTGACCGTCAGCGAGGTCTTCCCGCTGGAGACGCGCGCGATGGCGATCGCGCTGTTCTACGCGGTGGCGACCGGGATCGGCGGCGCCGTCGGCCCGCTCCTGTTCGGCAGCCTGCTCGGCACCGGCGACCGCGGCAGCCTGTTCCTCGGCTACTGCCTCGGCGCGGGGCTGATGCTCGTCGCGGCCGTCGTCGCGGCGGTCTGGGGCGTCGACGCCGAGCAGGAGTCGCTCGAGGACGTGGCGCCGCCGCTGTCGGCGACCGAGGCGGAGACGGCGTGACCCGCCGCGTGTGGTCGCCGCGCCCGCTCGCCTTCACCGGCGCCGATCCGCCCGCGCTGCTCGAGCGCGAGGTCGACGCGATCGTGCAGGCGCTGCGGCGCGAGGGCCCGCTCTCCACGCGCGCCCTGCGCGAGCGGGTCGAGGGCCGGCTGTGGGGCCCGGGACGCTTCGGCGCGGCCCTGCGCCGCGCGCTCGCGGCCGGCCGCGTGCGGCGCGCCGGCCGGCGCATCTGGAGCGCAGTCGGCTAGAGCTCCACCCCACGCTCGGCCAGCAGCTCGCGCACGCCGGCGGGCGGGTTGCCCTCGAACTCGGCGCGGGCGGCCAGCTCCAGCAGCGCGCGGGGCTCCTCGTCGACCTCGTCGCGGCGGAAGGCCAGGTACGTGGCGACCGCTCCCGCCATCTGCACGGCCGGGTCCTCGGCCTGGGGGTCGAGCTCACCGAGCACCTCGGCGATGCGCTGGGCGATGACGTCGGCGCGGCCGCCGCCGAGCGGCTCGTCGTCGTCCTCGAAGCGGGCCAGGAGGTCTTCGAGGCCGGCCTGGTCCTCGGGGTCGACGACGACGACGGCGCGGTGGACCGCCTCCGAGAGCGTCAGGGGCTCGGGATCGGTGGGCATGCCGTGCTCGTTCCCCCGCTCGTCGCGGCCCATGCGCGCGTTCGCCCGCGCGGACCGCCGCGTCCGCGGCGCGGCGAACGGGTAGCGCGGGGCGCATGGCACGCGTCGCCGTCCTGGGAACGGGGATCATGGGCGCCCCCATGGCCCGCAACATCGCGCGGGCCGGGCACGAGGTGCGGGCCTGGAACCGCACGCTCGACAAGGCACGGGCGCTGCGCGACGACGCGATCGAGGCGTGCGAGGAGCCGGCGGCTGCGGCCGCGGGCGCCGACGTGGTGATGACGATGCTCGCCGACGCCGAGGCCGTCCTGGCGGTCGCCCGCGCCGCCGACATCGCCGAGGGCCAGATCTGGTGGCAGGCGTCGACCATCGGGCTGGACGGGATCGAGCGCTGCGCCGAGCTGGCCGACGAGGCCGGGGCCGTGCTCGTCGACGGCCCCGTCCTCGGCACCCGCGGACCGGCGGAGGCGGGCAAGCTCGTCGTCCTCGCCTCCGGCCCCGACGACGCGCTGGGAACCTGCGCCCCGCTCTTCGACGCCGTCGGCTCCAAGACGGTGACCGTCGGCGAGGCCGGCAACGGCACCCGGCTGAAGCTGGCGGTCAACGTGTGGGTGCTCGCGGCCGCCGAGGGGACGGCGGAGACGATCGCGCTCGCCAGGGCGCTCGGGCTCGACCCCACGCTCGTGTGCGAGGCGCTGGCGGGCGGCACGCTCGACCTCCCCTACTTCCGCATGAAGGCGAAGCTCATGCTCGAGGACGACTTCGCGCCGTCGTTCCCCGTGCGCCTGGCGGCCAAGGACGCGCGCCTGATCCTCGAGGCGGCCGAGCGCAACGGCGCCGACCTGCCGCTGGCGCGCGCCGTGCGCGAGCGCCTGGTGGAGTCCGCCGAGGCCGGCCTGGCCGAGAAGGACCTGGCCGCCACCTATCGGCTCGCGCTGTCGGGCTGACCGCTGCCGCCCCCGCGCGCGACGGCGGCGTCGAGCGCGCCGCGCGCCTCGTCGCCGTCCATGCCCGAGCCACGCAGCAGGTCGATGGCGGTCGAGCGCACCTGACCGACGATGACCATCACCTGCAGGTCCGCCCCCGCCTCGGCCACCGCGGTGGCCTTGATCGCCGCCTCGAGCGCCAGCGTGCGAGTGGCCACGTCACGATCGGGGTCCTCGAGCTGGCTGCCGAGCTCGCGCACGGCCCTACCGAGCAGCTCCACCGCGTCGGCCAGCCCGGGCGGAGCCGCGCCGCCGAGACGGATCGCGTTGAGCGCGCGGCGCGCGAGCACGCGCGTGTTGCGCACCGCGTAGTCCACGTGCTGGACGGCCTCGGCGTAGGCGGGGACCCGCTCGCGCGTGCGCGCCTGCGCCCGCAGGGAGAACGTCTCGCGGGCCAGCGCCACCGTGTCGAAGAAGGCGGCGACGTCGCCCTCGGTGGCGCGCGCCGACTCGAGCGCCGCCCGCGCGGCCTCCTGGTCGCCGGACCGCATCGCCGCGGCGGTGGCGCCCAGCGCGGCGGCGAGGTCGTCGACCACCGGCCGCGCCGCCCTGGCCAGCGCTCGCAGCGGATCGCGGGGGAAGAGCACCTGGCCGACGAGCAGCGCCACGCACCCGCCGATGAGCGCGTCGAGGAAGCGCCCCGGAGACGGCGAGGCGCCCGGCTGCAGCGTCGCGACGACGAGGATGGCCGAGATCGCGGCCTGGCTCACCATCAGCCCCCCGGCGCCCAGCAGCAGCGCCCCGGCCATGGACAGGGCGACGACCAGCGTCAGGACGAGCGTGTTGGCTCCCAGCGCCAGGACGATCAGGTCGGCGACGGCGATGCCCACCGCCACGCCCACGGTGAGCTCGATGGCGCGCCGCGTGCGCCGCCCGCGCGCGCCGCCGAGCGCGATGACCGCGGCCGCCGGGGCGAAGAACGGGTGCGGATGGATGAGCGAGGCGAGCGCCCACGCGGCGCCGGCGGCCAGGGCGGTCTGCAGGATCGACCACAGCTCGCCGCGCACCCGCCGCACGCGGCGGGCCAGGCCGCTGCGAAGCGTCACCGCTCCAGGTGCCCGCCGAAGCCGAAGCGCATGGCCGACAGCGTCTTGTTGGCGAACTCGTCCGCGTCGCGCGAGGCGAAGCGCGAGAACAGCGCCGCGGTCAGCACCGGAGCCGGAACGCCCTCGTCGATCGCCGCGATCGCGGTCCAGCGACCCTCGCCCGAATCCGACACGCGCCCGGAGTAGCGCTCGAGCGCCGGGTCCTGGTGGAGGGCCTGCGCGGTCAGGTCCAGCAGCCACGAGCTGACCACGCTGCCCCGGCGCCAGACCTCGGCGATGTCGGGCAGCGGCAGGTCGTAGCGATAGGCCTCGGGGTCGCGCAGCGGCGCCGTCTCGGCGTCGTGCTCCTGCTCCTCGCCGCCGACGTTGGCCTGGTGCAGGATGTTCAGCCCCTCGGCGAACGAGGCCATCATCCCGTACTCGATGCCGTTGTGGACCATCTTGACGAAGTGCCCGGCCCCGGCCGGACCGCAGTGCAGGTAGCCCTGCTCGGCGGGCGAGGGATCGCCCGCGCGCCCCGGTGTGCGCGGCGCGGCGTCGACGCCCGGGGCCAGCGCCGAGAAGAACGGATCCAGCCGGCCGACGGCGGTGTCGTCGCCGCCGATCATCAGGCAGTAGCCGCGCTCGAGGCCGAAGACCCCGCCGCTCGTGCCCATGTCGACGTAGTGCAGTCCGCGCGTGCCGAGCTCGGCGGCCCGGCGGATGTCGTCGCGGTAGTTGGAGTTGCCGCCGTCGATGATCGTGTCGTCCGCGTCGAGGTGCGCGGCGAGGTCCTCGATCGTCTGGTCGACGAAGGCGGCCGGCACCATGATGCAGATGCAGCGCGGGCGCTCCAGGCGGCCGGCGAAGTCCTCCAGCGACGAGCTCGGAGTGGCGCCCTCGCCCTCGAGCTCGCGGACGGCGTCGGCGCTGACGTCGTAGACCACGCAGTCGTGCCCCGCGCGCATGAGCCGGCGAACCATGTTGGCGCCCATGCGGCCCAACCCGATCATCCCCACCTGCATGCCGAGCTCCTTTCGCGTGGTTGCGGGGCGACGCTAGCAACCCGGGGTTGCGGGCACGTCGACGGGAACCCGTCCTGCCCAGCGGGTAGTCCTCCCCGCGATGTCGGAGCGGGCTCAGGGGCCGCGAGGCGGCGGCGGGAGGCGCGGGGCGGCGCTGGCGTGGCTGGCCTGGTGGCCGCTGCTGACCGGGCTCTACCTCGCCCTCGCCGACTCCCGGCGGCTGGAGGAGGTCGTCGCCGGGATCGCGATCGGCGCGCTCGGCGCGACGGCGGCGGTGCTGGTGCGCCACGAGCGCGACGTGGTGCTGCGGCCGCGGCCGCGCTGGGTCGCCGAGGAGCTGCTGCGCGCCCTGCGCGCGTGGCCCCGCGACCTCGCGCTGCTGGCCGCGGCGCTGGTGCGGCGGCCGCACGGCCGCGTCGTCGAGGAGCCGTTCGCGGCGACCGGCGAGGACCCCCGCGAGGGGGCGCGGCGCGCGCTGGCCGTCGCGGGGCGCTCGCTGGCGCCCAACGAGATCGTCATCGTCGTCGACGGCGACCGCGGCGTGATCGTCTCGCACCGCCTGGTCGACGACGGTCGGCGCGCATGAGCGTGTGGATGATCGGCGCGATCGTGCTCGTCGCGCTGCTGGCGCCGCTGGCCGCCGTCGCCTCGCTGGGCGAGCCCGAGGACGGCCTCGTCGCGCTGCAGATGGCCTCGGTGATCGCCGCCGTCGCGCTGCTGCTGATGGCGCAGGCGCTGCACCGCGAGATCCTCGGCGACCTCGCGCTCGTGCTCGGCGTGTGCTCGTTCGTCGGCGGCCTGGCCTACGCGACGCTCCTGGAGCGCGAGCCGTGAGCGCCGTGCTCGTCGGGCTCGGCGTCGCCGTGCTCGCCTTCGCCGCTCTGGGCGTGCTGCTCATGCCCGGCGCGCTGGCGCGGCTGCACTACGTCGGCGTCGCCCCGTTGGGGGTCGTCCTCGTGGTCGCCGGCGTGCTCGTCGACAAGGGGCCGTCGCTGATCGGCCTCAAGGCGCTGACGCTCGGCGTCTTCCTGCTCGTGACGAGCCCGGTGCTCTCGCACGTGTGCGCCCGCGCGATCCATCAGCGCCGGGAGCGCCGGCGGTGACCGCGCTGCAGGTCACCTGCCTGCTGGTCGTCGCGTTCGTGGGGACGCTGGTCGTGCTCACCCGCGACCCGCTGCGGCAGGCCGCCGTCGCCGGGATCTTCGGGCTGTCGCTCTCCGCGCTCTTCCTCAGCGTGCAGGCGCCCGACGTCGCGCTGTCGCAGATGACCATCGGCGCGATCGTCGTGCCCGTCCTCGTGCTGCTGGCGATGGCGAAGATCCGGGAGCACGACGAGTGAGCCGCGGCGTGCGATGCGCGCTGGCGCTCGTCGCGCTCGCCGGGCTGGGGGCGACGCTGGTCGTCGCCGTCGGCGACCTGCACCCGTTCGGGCACTACCCGGGACCGTACGGCGACGTCCTGGCCAAGGTCGTCCCGAGCCAGCGCCACACGGGGCAGCTCGTGGCCGCCGTGACGTTCGACTACCGCGGCTTCGACACGCTGGGCGAGGAGCTCATCCTCTTCGGCGCGGCGTGCGGGTGCGCGGCGCTGCTGCGGCTGCGCCGGCGCGAGCGCGGCGATCACCACGCCTCGCCGAGCCGGCCGGTGCCGAGCTTCGCCGCGCGGGCGCTGGGGGCGGCGATGGTCGGGCCCGTCGTCGTCCTCTCCGCGTACGTGATCGCGCACGGGCACCTGACGCCGGGCGGCGGCTTCTCGGGCGGCGTCATCGGCGCCGGCGCGATGCTGCTGGCCTACTCGGCCGGCCAGCGCGTGCGGCTCGGGCGCGTGGGCTCGACCGCGCTGCTGGAGGCCACGGAGGCGCTCGGCGCGCTCGGCTTCCTGCTGCTCGCGCTCGCCGGCCTGGTGCTGGTCGGCGTGACGCTGCAGAACTTCCTGCCGCTGGGGACGATGGGGATGCTGCTCTCCGCGGGCACGATCCCGCTGGGCAACGTGGCCGTCGGCCTCGAGGTGGCGGCCGCGGTCGCGCTGGTCATCTCGGAGTTCCTCGAGCAGGCCCTCCTGGAGGAGCGGCGGTGAGCGTCCTGCCGTACCTCGTGGCCGTGTGGCTGTTCCTCGTCGGCGTGTACGGCGTCGTCACCAGCCGCCACCTCGTCCACCTCGTCACCTGCCTGGCGGTCGCGCAGGCCTCGACGTACGTGCTGCTGCTGGCCATCGGCTACCGCAAGGGCGGCCAGGCGCCGATCTTCGGCGACATCCCGACCTCGGCGCGCGTGGTCGACCCGGTGGTGCAGGCGCTCACCCTCACCGACGTCGTGGTCAGCGCGACCGTGAGCGCGCTGCTGCTGGCGCTCGCCGTCCAGGCCCACAAGCGCTTCGGATCGGTCGACCCCGACGAGCTCACCGCCTTGCGCGGCTGATGGCGCTCGCCTCGCTGGCCATCCTCGTCCCGCTGGTGGCGGCCGTCGCGCTGGCCGGGACGACCTCGCTGCGGCGCCGGCGCGCCGCCGACGTGGTGGCGCTCACGGCGGCGGCGAGCGTCGTCGGGCTGTGCGTGGCGCTGGTGGCGAGCTCGTCCGAGCACCCGGTCGTCGCCTGGATGGGCGGGTGGGAGCCGCGCAACGGGATCGCCCTCGGCATCGACCTGGTGGGCGACCCGATCGGCGCGGGCCTGGCGGCGTTCGCCGGCGTGCTGGCGGTGGCCGGGCTGGCCGTGGCCCGGCAGCAGGTCGACGTCGCGGGGCACCTGTTCCACGCGCTCGTGCTCACCGTGCTGGCGGGGATGGTCGGCTTCTGCCTGTCCGGCGACCTGTTCACGGCGTTCGTCTTCTTCGAGCTCATGAGCGTGAGCGCGTACGCGCTGGCCGGCTTCCGCGTGCAGGAGCGCGCGCCGCTCGAGGGCTCGCTGAACTTCGCGATCACGAACTCGGTCGGCTCGCTGCTCCTGCTCGTCGGCATCGCCCTGCTCTACGGGCGCACGGGGGCGCTGAACCTGGCCCAGATCGGCGAGACGCTGGCCGGGCGGCCGGCCGACGCGCTGGTCGCGGTCGCCTTCGCGCTGGTGGCGTGCGGCTTCTTCGTCAAGGCGGCGATCGTGCCGTTCCACTTCTGGCTCGCCGACGCGTACGCCGTCGCGCCGACGTCGATCTGCCTGGTGTTCGCCGGCGCGCTCAGCGAGCTCGGGCTGTACGGCGTGGCGCGGGTCTACTGGACGGTGTTCTCGGGGCCGATGGGGCCGCACGCCGAGGCGGTGCGCGACATCTTGCTCGTCCTCGGGCTGGCGACCGCCCTGGTGGGCGGCGTCATGTGCGCCGCCCAGCGCCATCTCAAGCGGATGGTCGCCTTCGCCACCGTCGGCCACATGGGCGTGCTGCTGTGCGGCGTGGCGCTGCTCGACCACGCGGGCCTGGCGGGCGTGGCCGTCTTCGTCGTCGGCGACGGCCTGGTCAAGGCGGGGCTGTTCGTGGCGATCGGCGGGCTCGAGCACCGCCGCGGCTCGATCGACGAGCTCGCGCTCTACGGCCGCGGGCGCGACCTGCCGGCGCTGGGAGCGCTGTTCGCCCTGTGCGGGCTCGCGCTGGCGGCGGCGCCGCCGTTCGGTCCCTTCCTGGGACGGGCGATGATCGAGGACGCGGCGTCGCACCAGGGCCTGGGCTGGGTCGCGCCCGTGCTCGTGGTCGCCAGCGCCCTGATCGGCGGCGCGGTGCTGCGCGTCGTGCGCACGGTCTTCCTCGGCCGCGGTCCCAAGCCGCCGCCCAGCCGCTCCACGGGGCGCGAGGAGGCGGGCGAGGACCCCGCCGATCGCGGCGCGCCGGTGGCGACGGTCGTCGCGTCGGTGGCGCTCGTGGCGCTCGGGTTGGCGTGGGGGCTGATCCCCGGCCTCGTCGACGCGGCGACGGCGGCCGCCGCGCGCTTCGTCGACCGCCCCGCGTACGCGGCGGAGATCCTGCACGGGGCGGCCTCGTCGGTGGCGGCGCCGGCGGGCGCGGGGCCGACCGCGACGGCGTGGCTGTGGGGCGGCGCGTCGGCGCTTCTCGCGATCGGCGTCGCGTGCCTGCGGACCGTGCCGATCGGGCCCCTGCGCGACCTGCACTCCGGGCGCATCGGCGACTACGTCGCGTGGCTCGCGGCGGGCGCGGCGCTCGTCGCCGGCGCGTTCGCCCTGATCGTCTAGCGTTCGCCCGCCCGTGGCGATCACCACCGCCGTCGTGCCCGTCGCCGGACTGGCCACCCGCCTGCGCCCGCTGTCGCGCGGCGTGCCCAAGGCGCTGCTGCCGGTCGCCGGGCGGCCGGTCGTCCAGCACATCGTCGACGAGCTGGCGGCCTGCGGCGTCGAGCGCGTCGTGCTCGTCACCGGGCGCGGGCGGGCCGCGTTCGCGGCCCACTTCGCCGGGTCCTCGGGGCCGGACGTCGTGTGCGCGCCGCAGCCCGAGCCGCGGGGCCTGGGCGACGCGATCCTGTGCGCGGCGCCGTTCGTGGACGGCCCGTTCGTCATCGCGCTGGGCGACGCGCTGCTGGGCCGCGGCGAGCCTGCGCTGGCGGTGGCGCGGCTGGCGGCGGCGGTCGAGGATGGCGCGAGCGTGGCGATCGCGGTGGAGGAGGTCGCGCCGGAGCGGACGGACCGCTACGGGATCGTCGCGGTGGGGGGTGCGGGCGACCCGTTCCCGGTTCGCGGCGTGGTCGAGAAGCCCGGGGCGGGTGCGGCGCCGAGCCGTCTCGCCGTGGCGGGGCGCTACGCGGCCACGCCGGCGCTGCTCGACGCGCTGCGCGGGGTGGCGCCGGGTCCGGCCGGCGGCGAGCTGCAGCTCAGCGACGCGCTGAGCGGCCTGGACGGCGTCGTCGGCGTGCGCCTGCTGCCCGGCGAGGAGCGCTTCGACGTCGGGACCGTGGCCGGCTACTGCGAGGCGTTCGTCGCGCACGCGCTGAGCGATCCGGCGCTGGGGCCGGCGCTGCGCGACCGCGCGCGCTCGCTGATCGATGGCCACGGGTAGGGCGTTCGCCCGCGCGGCGCTCGCGGGCAACCCGTCGGACGGGTACGGCGGGGCGGTGCTGGCCGTGGCGGTGCGCGACTTCTCGGCGTGGGCGTCGGTGGAGGACGGCGCCGCGGCGGGGAGCTCTCCGCCGAGCGCGCTGGTCGACGCGGCGGTGGCGCGCTTCGGGCGGGGCGCCTGCCGCGTGCGCTGGGGCACCGCCGTCCCGCGCGAGGTCGGCCTCGCGGGCTCGAGCGCGATCGTCACCGCGGTCGTGCGCGCGCTGTGCGCGAGGCACGAGCACCCGCTCGATCCCGACGAGCTGGCCGCGTTGGTCCTGGCCGTCGAGGCCGAGGACCTCGGCATCGCCGCCGGGCCCCAGGACCGCTACGCCCAGGCGCACGAGGGACTCGTGCTCATGGACTTCGGCGGGCGCTCGCCGCGCGTCCGGCGCCTGGACCCGGAACTGCTGCCACCGCTCTTCCTCGCCTGGCGCACCGACGTCGCCGAGCCGTCGCACGCCACGCACGGCGGCCTGCGCGCGCGGGCGGACGAGCCGGGCGTGCGCGCCGCCATGGCACGGCTGGCCGATCACGCGCGCGCGGCGGCCGTCGCCCTGCGCGCCCGCGACCGCGCCGCGTTCGGCCTTGCTCTGGACGCGTCGTTCGACGAGCGCCGCGCGCTGATCGAGCTCGACCCCCGCCACGTGGCGATGATCGACGCCGCGCGCGCCGCCGGCGCGAGCGCCAACTACGCCGGCTCGGGCGGCGCGATCGTGGGGACGCTGCCGCCTGAGGGGCTCGAGCCGGTGGCGCGGGCGCTGCGCGACGTGGGGTGCGAGGTGATCGCTCCGCGGGTGGGCGACCGGCTTCGGCCGTAGCCGCCGGCCGACCCTCCGCGTGGCGCTTCGCGGCGGTACGCAGCCAGGGCACCGAGGGGAGAGAGCTCGCGCAGTCTCGTGACGTTCGTGGTGTGCGCCGTGCCTGGTGGCGGTCGCGGGCGGGGGGTGGGCTCTCCATGTTCCGCATACCGAACGAAAAAGAGCCCACCCCCACAGCCCGGGCGCCACAACGACGGCGGAGCCGCGATTCGCCGCGCTCACCCTGGCGCCCAGCCACCGACACCGCCCGCCGCCGCCAAACGCCATAGAATCGCCGTTCGACGGACGGACCACGTCGAGCTCAGAGAGGATGGAACATGACGGACGTGCGGGAAGCGCCCCGAGCGCAGTTGCTGTCGGACGACGTCGAGTCGGACCTGCGGCCCGACGACATCCAGCCGGTGGCGAACGAGACGCTCGACCGCATCATCACCGGCACGGTGACCGTGGTCCCCTTCCTGTGCCTGGGCATCGTCGGCTGGCAGCTCTGGTCCAGCCTCCTGCACTGGAGCGACATCGCCGTCTTCATGATCCTCTACGTCCTGACGGGCCTGGGCGTCACCGTCGGCTTCCATCGCCTGTTCACGCACCGCTCGTTCGCCACGTCGCCCGCGCTGCGCGGCGTGCTCGCCGCCCTCGGCTCGGTCGCCATCGAGGGACCGGTCATCTCGTGGGTGGCCGACCACCGCAAGCACCACGCCTTCGCCGACCTGCCCGGCGACCCCCACAGCCCGCACGTCGATCACGGCGTCGGCTGGCGCGGCGCGCTGCGCGGCCTGGTCCACGCGCACGTCGGCTGGCTGTTCATCCACACCCAGCGCGGGTCGCGCGCGCGCTACGCCCCCGACCTGCTCGCCGATCCTGTCGTGCGCTTCGTCGACCGCAGCTTCGTCCTCTGGGTCACGACCGGCCTGCTCGCCGCGTTCGGCCTGGGCTGGCTCATCGGCGGCTCGCTGAGCGCCGGGCTCACCGGCCTGCTGTGGGGCGGGGCCGTGCGCATGCTCGTCCTGCACCACGCGACGTACTCGATCAACTCCCTGTGCCACTTCTTCGGGCGCCAGCGCTTCGACACCGGCGACGAGTCGCGCAACCTCGCGTGGCTGTCGCTGCTGACCTTCGGCGAGGCGTGGCACAACAACCACCACGCCTTCCCGACCTCCGCCGCGCACGGGCTGCGCTGGTGGGAGATCGACATCTCGAGCCTCGTCATCCGCGGGCTCGAGCGCGTCGGCCTCGTCTGGGACGTCGTCCGCATCGACCCCGCGCGCCAGCAGCGCAAGCTGATGGCCGAGACGACGTAGCCTTGGCTCTCTCCCGTACGGCCCCCCTGCGCGACGCCATCGCGCAGGCGCTTCCCGAACGGCCGTTCTCGGTCAGCTTCTTCGACGGCTCCGAGCTGCCGGGCACCGCCCCCGGGCCGCGCTTCACCGTCCGCTCGCCCGCGGCGCTGGCGCACGCCCTGCGCGCGCCGGGTCAGCTCGGCCTCGGCCGCGCGTACGTGTCCGGGGACCTCGAGGTCGACGACATCGACGCCACGATCGCGCTGCTGCAGACGTGGAAGCCGCCCGCGGTCGACCGCGCCGCGCAGGCGCGCCTGGCCGTCGCCGCCGCCCGCGCGATGGGCTTCACGCGCCCGCCGCGGCGCCCGGAGTCCGAGCTCGTCCCGCGCGGCCGGCGCCACTCCAGCGAGCGCGACCGCCGTTCGGTGCGCCACCACTACGACCTGCCGCCCGAGTTCTTCGCGCTCTTCCTCGACGAGTCGATGACCTATAGCTGCGCGATCTTCTCGCGCGGCGCGACGACGCTCGAGGAGGCCCAGCGGACCAAGCTCGAGCTCGTGTGCACCAAGCTCGAGCTGCAGCCGGGCGAGCGCATCCTCGACGTCGGCTGCGGCTGGGGCAGCTTCGCCGTCCACGCGGCGCGCGAGCACGGCGTCCATGTCACCGGCATCACGCTCTCGCCGCCGCAGGCCGAGCGGGCACGCGCCCGCGCCGCCGAGGCCGGGCTGTCGGACCGCGTCGACATCCGCGTCGCGGACTGGCGCGAGCTCGGCGACGAGACCTTCGACGCGATCGCGTCGATCGGCATGGTCGAGCACGTCGGCAACGCCCAGATCGACGCGTACGCCGAGCGGCTCGCGTCGATGCTGAAGCCGAGCGGGCGCCTGCTCAACCACGGCATCTCCCGCGTGCGCGTCGGCGACCCCGAGGCCGGGCCGTTCTCCGAGCGCTACGTCTTCCCCGACGCGGCGCCGCTGCACCTGTCGCGGATCGTCGCCGCGCTCGAGCGCGCGGGCCTGCCGACCAACCACGCCGAGGGCTTCCCCGACGACTACGCCGAGACGCTGCGCCACTGGGCGATGCGCCTGGACGAGAACATCGACGAGGCGCTGCGCCTGGCCGGCCCGGAGCGCGTGCGCGTGTGGCGGCTGTACCTGCGCGCGGCGCGGTCGGGCTTCACGACCGGGTTCACGTCGGTCTACCAGGTCCGCTGCCGGCGTCCGGCCTGACGCCGCGCGCGGGAAGCCCGCGCGCGGCCAGGGAAGCTAGGACGCCGGGCGCACGCCGAGGCCGACCGGGCAGCTCACGCCGGTCCCGCCCAGGCCGCAGTAGCCGTTGGGGACCTTCGCCAGGTACTGCTGGTGGTAGTCCTCGGCGTAGTAGAAGTCGCGCAGCGGCTCGATCTCGGTCGTGACCTCGCCGAAGCCGGCGGCGCGCAGGCGCTCGGCGAACAGCTCGCGCGAACGCTCGGCGGCCTCGCGCTGGGCGTCGTCGCCGACGTAGATCGCCGAGCGGTACTGGGTGCCGACGTCGTTGCCCTGGCGCATGCCCTGCGTGGGGTCGTGGCCCTCCCAGAACAGCCGCAGCATCTCGTCGTAGCTCGTCACCGCCGGGTCGAAGACGGCGAGCACGACCTCGGTGTGGCCGGTGCGAGCCGAGCACACCTCCTCGTAGGAGGGGTTGGGCGTGTGGCCGCCGGCGTAGCCGACCGCGGTGGTCCACACGCCGTCGGCCTGCCAGAAGACGCGCTCGGCGCCCCAGAAGCAGCCCATGCCGACGACGATCTGCTCGAACCCCTCCGGCCACGGCGGGGTGAGCGGGTTGCCGAGCACCTCGTGGCGCGCGGGGACGTGGACGGGCTCGTCGCGGCCCGGCAGGGCCTCCTCGGGAGCGACGAGCGTGGTCTTGGCCTGGTTGAAGAGGAACATCGCCCTACGACTGTACGCCTACGCGCTCCGGCGTTACCCCGAGCGCCCGCGCCTCCTCGGCCGGCGAGCGTCCGGGCACCGCGGCGGCAGCGAAGGCGCTGACCACCAGCGCGCCGGCCGCCAGCCAGAAGGCGAGCGTGAACCCGTGCTCGGTGGGCACGCCGCCCACCACGTTGCTGGTCAGGATCGACGCGATGACCTGGCTGCCCAGCGCGCCGCCGATGCTGCGCGCGATCGTGTTCATCCCGGTGGCCACGCCGGTCTGGTCGGGGGGAACCGCGACCACGATCAGGTTGGCCATCGCCGCGAAGGCCAGGCCGATGCCGATGCCCAGCAGGCCCGACGCGACGTAGATCTCGGCCGGCGTCGAGTGCGCGACGCCGAGCAGGACGAAGGCGGCGGCCGCGAAGATCGCGCCCGCCAGCAGCGGCGGCTTGGAGCCGAACCGCCGCTCGAGCGAGCCGGCCATCGGCCCCACGAAGAGCATCGCCACCGTCGAGGGCAGCAGGAACAGCCCGGCGCCGGTGACCGAGGCCCCGAAGCCGTACCCGGTCGACCGCGGCAGCTCCACGAGCTGCGGGATGACGATGAACGAGCTGAACATCCCGAAGCCGAGCATGAAGCCGACCAGGTTGGTCGTCCACACGCCGCGCAGCCGCATGACGCGCATGTCGACCAGCGGGGTCGGGCTGGAGAGCTCGCGCCGCACCCACGCGACGAGCAGGAGCAGGCCCGCGGCGGCCAGGCCGAGCATGCGCGGCGAGCCCCACCCCCACGTCGCCGCCTGGCTCACGGCGATCAGCACCGCGCCCAGGCCGCCCGAGAGCAGCGCCGCCGCCCCCCACTCGATCCGCCCCGCGGCGCGCACCGGCGACTCGGGGACGTAGAGCGCGGTCGCCACCGCGGCCACCGCGACGGTGACGAGCGGGAACCAGAACAGCCAGTGGTAGGAGAGGTGGTCGACGATGACGCCCGCGAGGACGATGCCGGCGCCGCCGCCGATGCCGAGGATCGCCGACATGAGCCCGATGCCGCCGGCCACGCGCTCGCGCGGGAACTCGTCGCGGATGATCCCGAAGGCGAGCGGGAAGATCCCGCCGCCCACGCCCTGCACGACGCGCCCGAGGACGAGCACGTCGATCGACGTCGCCAGCGCCGAGATCAGCGTCCCCAGGCCGAGGACGATCAGCACCCCGACGAGGACGTGCTCCTTGCCATGGATGTCGCCCAGCCGGCCCAGCAGCGGCGTGGCGACCGAGGCGCTCAGCAGGTACGCGGTCAGGATCCACGTCGCCGCGCTCTCGGAGGTGTGCAGGCTGCGCTGGATCTCGGGCAGGGCGGGCGCCACGAGCGACTGCAGCAGCGCGAACGAGACGCCCGACAGGGCGAGCACCGCGAGCGTGATGCCGTAGTGCTGGCGGTGAGGCTCGGCGGTGGCGGTCATGAGCAGGAGCGCCGCCTCCGGAACCGTCATTCCGGTACGGCGAGTGCACCCTAGCGGATGGGCGTCAGCGCCCGCCCTCGGGCGCGGCCGGCCGCGCCAGCGCCCACCCGATCATCAGCGCGCCGACGACGAGCATCCCCAGTCCCGTCCACAGGTCGACGTTGATGCCCGCGGCCTTCGTCTTCACCGCGTGGCTGCCCACGATGCCGGTGACGACCAGGATCGCCCCGTAGACGAGGAACAGCGCGCCGATGATGCGGCGGATGTCGAAGCGGTTGGCCGCGCGCGCCGCTGCGGCCTCGGTCGGTTCGTCGCGCTGCGCCATCGCTGCCCTCCTAGATGAAGACGATGTTCAGGATCACGACGAGGACGATCGCCCCGGCGCCGAGCAGCCACGGCGAGCGGTACCAGACGTCGTCGCCCGGGTCGTGCTCGACGGGGTCCTCCTCCTTGCGCGTCAGCCCCCAGACCAGGCCGCGCAGCTCCTCCTCGGGCTTGGGCCTCGTGACCAGCGAGACCGCGACGGTGACCACCGCGTCGGCCGCGAAGGCGATCATCGCGCCCCAGAAGCTGGCGGCGAGCTGCGAGCCCAGGTCGATGACCCCCTTCGAGTAGAGCAGGTGGGTTAGGAACGCGCCGAGGAAGCCGGCGATCAGCCCGAAGAACCCCGCCCACGGCGTCGAGCGCCGCCAGAACATCGCGATGATGAACGTCGCGAACAGCGGCGCGTTGAAGTAGCTGAACAGGAGCTGGACGTAGTTCATGATGTTCGAGTAGCCCTTGGCGATGAACGCCGTGGCCACCGACACCAGCAGCCCGCCGACCGTGGCGATCCGCCCCGCGCGCACGTAGTACTGCTCGTCGCGGTCCCGGCGGACGTAGTCCTGCCAGAGGTCGTAGGTGACGACCGTGTTGAACGCGGTGATGTTGGCGGCGACGCCGGCCATGAACGCGGCGAGCAGGCCGGTGACCGCCAGGCCGAGCATCCCCTCGGGCAGGTAGCGCCCGATGAGCAGCGGGATCGCGTTGTTGTACTGCAGGTCGGGGCTCGAGCCGCCGAGCCCCTTGACCGACACCAGCGCGACGAGGCCGGGGATGATCGTCAGCGCCGGGATGAAGATCTTCGGGTAGGCGCCGATGAGCGGCGTGCGCCGCGAGGCCGACAGGCTCTTGGCGCTCAGCGCCCGCTGGACCTCGGCGAAGTTCGTCGTCCAGTAGCCGAAGCTGAGCACGAAGCCGAGGCCGAGCACGATCGCGATCCAGTTGGCGTCGATCGGGTTCGTCACGTGCCCGACGGCGAGGCCCTTCCACGCGTGCAGGCCGCCCTCGCCCAGCTTCGATTGGCGCACCTTGTCCGAGAGCCCGCCCCACCCGCCCATGTCGTGCAGCGCCACCAGCGTCAGCGGCAGCAGCGCGGCGATGATGATGAAGAACTGCAGGACCTCGTTGTAGATCGCCGAGGTCAGGCCGCCGAGCGTGATGTAGGCGAGCACGATCACCGCCGCGACGAGGATCGCCACCCCGATCGACCACCCGAGCATGAGGTTGACGATCAGCGCCAGCGCGAAGAGGTTGACCCCGGCGATGAGGACCGTCGCGATCGCGAAGGTCGCCGCGTTGAGCACGTGCGTGGCGTTGTTGAAGCGCAGGCGCAGGTACTCGGGCACCGAGCGGACCTTGGCCCCGTAGTAGAACGGCATCATCACCAGGCCGAGGAAGACCATCGCCGGGACCGCCCCGAGCCAGTAGAAGTGCACCGTCGCCACGCCGTACTGCGCGCCGTTGGCGGCCATGCCGAGGATCTCCAGCGCGCCGAGGTTGGCGGCGATGAAGGCGAGGCCGGTGATCCACGCCGGCAGGCGCCGGCCCGACAGGAAGAAGTCGATGTCGGTCTTGATCGACAGGCGCGCGACCGCGCCGATGCCGAGCACCACCAGGAAGTAGATGGCCAGGATGGAGTAGTCCAGCGCCGTGGCGTTCAGCCGCAGCGCGCTGGCGGCGAGCGGGACATCCATGGCCGGTCGTTGTTCCCGCGCAGCCGAGGACGTGCACGCGCTCTCCGCGGGCTGTCCGTCAGGCGACGCACCCGCCCGTCCCGGAGCCACCCCGGCGGCGGGACGGGCGCCGCGCCGCCGATTCTCAGGCGGTGCGGGGTGCGCCGGCTGGGGGCTGCAACGTCGCCGGGAGACGGATCTTGCGGTGGTGCAGCTAGCGTGGGGGGCGTGCCCAGCCGCCGCGAGGACATCCGCAACGTCGCCATCGTCGCCCACGTCGACCACGGCAAGACCACGCTGGTCGACGCCATGCTGTGGCAGTCCGGCGCGTTCCGGGCCAACCAGGACGTGGCCGAGCGGGTGATGGACTCGATGGACCTCGAGCGCGAGAAGGGCATCACGATCCTGGCCAAGAACACCGCGGTCCGCCACCGCGGCGTGAAGCTCAACATCGTCGACACGCCCGGCCACGCCGACTTCGGCGGCGAGGTCGAGCGCGGCCTGACCATGGTCGACGGCGTGCTGCTGCTCGTCGACGCCAGCGAGGGCCCGCTGCCGCAGACGCGCTTCGTCCTGCGCAAGGCGCTCGAGGCGCGGCTGCCCGTGATCCTCGTCGTCAACAAGGTCGACCGCCCCGACGCCCGCATCGCCGAGGTCGTCGACGAGGTCTACGAGCTGTTCCTCGACCTCGACGCCACCGAGGAGCAGATCGAGTTCCCGATCGTCTACTGCAACGCCAAGGCCGGCCACGCCTCGCTCGAGATCGACCCCACCCACCCGGAGCCGGGCACCGACCTCGGTCCGCTGCTCGACCTCCTGCTCGAGCACATCCCCGCGCCCGAGTACGACCCCGACCACCCGCTGCAGGCGCACGTCACCAACCTCGACGCGTCGCCCTACGTCGGCCGCCTGGCCCTGTGCCGGGTGCGCAACGGGACCATCCGCCGCGGCCAGCAGGTGGCGTGGTGCCGCGCCGACGGAGCCATCGAGCGCGCGCAGGTCGCCGAGCTGTACGTCACCGACGCGCTGGATCGCGTCGAGGCCGAGGAGGCGTGGGCGGGCGAGATCATCGCCGTCGCCGGCCTCGCCGACGTCACGATCGGCGAGACGCTGGCCGACCCCGACGACCCGCGACCGCTCCCGGTCATCACCGTCGACGAGCCGTCGCTGTCGGTCACGATCGGCATCAACACCTCGCCGCTGGCCGGCCAGGAGGGCACGAAGCTCACCGCCCGCCAGGTCAAGTCGCGCCTCGATCAGGAGCTCGTCGGCAACGTCTCGCTGCGCGTGGGCGAGACCGACCGGCCCGAGGTCTGGGAGGTGCAGGGCCGGGGCGAGCTGCAGCTCGCGGTGCTGGTCGAGCTCATGCGCCGCGAGGGCTTCGAGCTCACCGTCGGCCAGCCGCAGGTGATCAGGCGCGAGATCGACGGGCGTGTCCACGAGCCGGTCGAGCGCCTGGCCATCGACGTGCCCGAGGACTACGTCGGCGTGGTGACCCAGCTCCTGGCCCTGCGCAAGGGCCGCCTGGAGCAGATGGTCAACCACGGCACCGGCTGGGTGCGCATGGAGTACCTCGTCCCGGCGCGCGGACTCATCGGCTTCCGCACCGAGTTCCTCACCGAGACCCGCGGCACCGGCCTGCTGCACCACGTCTTCGAGGGCTGGGAGCCGTGGGCGGGCGAGCTGCGCACGCGGCCGAGCGGCGCGCTCGTCTCCGACCGCCGCGGCCGGGCGGCGCAGTTCGCGCTCATGAACCTCCAGGAGCGCGGGACGCTGTTCGTCGGCCCCGGCGACGAGGTCTACGAGGGCATGATCGTCGGCGAGAACGCGCGCAGCGACGACCTCGACGTCAACGCCACGCGCGAGAAGCACCTGACCAACATCCGCTCGAGCACGGCCGAGGTGCTCGTGCGCCTCGTGCCCCATCGGCAGCTCTCGCTCGACCAGGCGCTCGAGTTCCTGCGCGAGGACGAGTGCGTCGAGGCGACCCCGACGAGCGTGCGCCTGCGCAAGGTCGTGCTCGACAAGACCGGGCGCGCGAAGGCCGCGCGACGGACGCGGGCGGGCGCGGCGGTCTGACGTGCAGGGCCCGATGCGGCTCGTCGACGATCGCCCCAACGTCGAGCTGCGCGAGGGCGCGGAGGGCGCGCCCATCGTCGTGCTCGCCTTCCCCTACGACCCGCACGTCGTCGCCGTGGTGCGCGGCATCCCCGGCCGGCGCTTCGACTGGGACCGGCGCGAGTGGTGGGCTCCGGTCGACGACTGGGCCGGCGTCCACGTCGCGGACGTCCTCGACCGCTTCCCGGAGCTGACGACCAGCGACGAGGTCGACGCGTGGCTGGCCGGCATCGAGCGCCGCTGGGTCGGCCGGGTGTCGACCGCCCGCCACGACGGCCGCGGCTGGTGGCTGCTGCGCACCCGCGCCGGGCAGGTGCCCGAGGCGCTCGCCGAGGGCGCGATCGAGCGCGACGACGGCGCCCTGCTCGCGCCGTTCACCGCCGCCGGCGCCGCCGCGCTCGCCGAGGCCGCGGGCGCACGCCTGGACGCCGGCGCCCGCCGCTGCCTGGCCGCCCTGGACCGCGGCGAGGACCCGCCGCCGGCGCGCCTGGCGGTCAGCGAGACGGTCGACGGGACGTTCCTGCGCCTCGACGTCCTCTGGGACCCCGAGACCGGCGCCGCGTTCGAGGCGCTGCCGGGCGGCGGCGAGGTCGGCCGCACGCTGCCCGCCGACCCGTGGGTGGTGGAGCCGCTCGACGCGTTCCTCGCTCAGCACGGCGTCGCGGTCGAAGGAGGGGCGGCGACCGTCCTGCGCGCGCTGCGCGCCGAGCACGACGAGGCGCTCGAGTCGATCCGTGCCTCGCGGGCCACCAGCGGCGAGCCGATCGCGGCCACCGCCGCGGTGCTCGGCGGGGAGCTCGCTCCGTTCCAGTGGGCCGGCGTGCGCTACGTGCTCAGCGCCCGGCGCGCCTTCCTGGCCGACGAGCAGGGCCTGGGCAAGACCGTCGAGGCGCTCGCGGCGCTGGAGGCCGACGACGCCTACCCCGCGATCGTCGTCTGCCCCGCCTCGCTGAAGCTCAACTGGGAGCGCGAGGCGCACCGCTGGCTGCCCCATCGCGACGTCGCCGTGATCCACGGCCGCGCCGCCGTCCCGCCCACGGCGCAGATCACCATCCTCAACTACGAGATCGTCGCGGCGCACCGCGAGGCGCTCGCGCGGATCGGGCCGCGCGCCCTCGTCATCGACGAGTCGCACCTGTGCAAGAACCCCCAGGCCAAGCGCACGCAGGCCGTGCGCCGCCTCGCCGCGGCGGTGCCCGAGGACGGCTTGCGCCTCGCGCTGACCGGCACGCCGGTCCTCAACCACGCCGAGGAGCTCATCAGCCAGCTCCGCGTCATCGGGCGCCTGGAGGACTTCGGGTCGGGAGCGCGCTTCGCCCGCCAGTTCCGCGGCCACCTGTCCGAGGAGCGCCTGCACTGGCACCTGCGCCGACGCTGCTTCGTGCGCCGCCTGAAGGCCGACGTGCTGCCGCAGCTCCCGGCCAAGCGCCAGGTCGTGGTGCCGGTCGCGATCGACAACGAGCGCGAGTACCGGCTGGCCGAGGAGGACGTCATCGCCTGGCTGCGCGAGCAGCCGCTCGACCTCTCGACGCTCAACGCGCGCATCGCCGCCACGCTGCGGGCCGAGCGCCTGGCCCAGCTCGGCACGCTGCAGCGGCTGGCCGCGCGCGGCAAGCTGCGCGCCGCGCTGGCGTGGATCCACGACTTCCTCGCCTCCGGCGAGCCGCTCGTCGTGTTCGCCCGCCACGTCGAGGTCCAGGAGGCGACGCTCGAGCGCTTCCCCGACGCCCTGCACCTGCTGGGGCGCGACACCGCCGCCGACCGCGACGCGACGGTCCGCGCCTTCCAGGAGCCCGACGGCCCCCAGCTCATCGTCTGCGCCACCCGCGTGGCCGCGCAGGGCATCACGCTCACGCGGGCGTCGAACGTCGCGTTCCTCGAGCTCGAGTGGACGCCGGCGATGCACGACCAGGCCGAGGACCGGTGCCATCGCATCGGCCAGCGCGACGCCGTGACCGCGTGGTACCTGCTCGCCGCGGAGACGATCGACGAGACGATGGCGCGCCTCATCCAGCACAAGCGCGGGCTGGTCGCGGCGGTCACCGACGGGCGCCGGCTCGACGGCGACGGACTGGTCGAGCAGGTCATTCGCGAGCTGCGCGGCGGCCGGCCGTTCCGCCACCTGCGCCGCGTCGGCTGAGGCTCGCTGCCCGACCCCGCCGCAGGAGTGCGGCTTCCCGCAGGGAACACGGGGACATGCGCCCTACAACCGCGGCCCCGATCTGCCGACTATGAGGACATGAGCCCGCCGCTCCCCGCCTCCGCTCCCAAGTCGCAGCAGCTCGGCGCCGCGCTCAGCAGCCGCGAGTTCCACGTCCGCCAGCGCGAGCTGGTCCGGGCCAGCCTCTTCGCCCGCCCGGCGAGCGCCAAGCGCGGCACGCACCGCCGCTGGGCCTAGCCGCCCCGCCGCCGCGAGGCGGCCCGCGCCGGCCACTCGCTAGGGTCGGACGCGTGCGGACGATGGTCGCCTGGCTCTCGCTCGGCCTGGCGACGGCGGCCCTGACCACGGCGCTCGACGCGGTCGGGCTGGCCTCCTCGACGCTCTTCGGGGCGCTCCTCGTCGGTCTGGTGGTCGCGCTCGTGCGCCCCGACCGGATGCGCGTGCCCGCACCCGCCTTCGCCGGCGCCCAGGCCGTCGTGGGCGTGATGCTCGGCGCCTACCTGCAGGGCCCGTCGCTGTCGGCGGTGGCCGGCGACTGGCTGCCGGTCGCCCTGGTGAGCGCCGCCACCCTCGGCGTGAGCCTCGTCGCGGGCGACGTCCTGGCGCGCGTGACCGGCGTCGACCGGCACACCGCGGCGCTGGGCATGGTCGCCGGCGGCGCCGCCGGCATCGTCGGGATCGCCGGCGAGCTCGGCGGCGACGACCGGCTCGTGGCGTTCATGCAGTACCTCCGCGTCCTGCTGGTCGTCGTCCTCACCCCGCTGCTGACCGCCGTCGCGTTCCCGGGCCACCACGGCGCCGTCGCGAGCGCGGGCGCCCACCAGCCGCCGCTGGGCGACGCGGCGAGCTGGGCGATCGTCCTCGCCGTCGCGGCGCTGGGCGTGGTCGTCGCGCGCCGCGCGCGCCTGCCCGCCGCCGTGCTCCTCGGGCCGATGATCGTCTCGGCCGCGCTGACCCTCACCCTGCCGGCCGGCACGTTCGCCGTCCCGCCCGCGCTGCGCGAGGTCGCGTTCGCCGTCATCGGCCTGCAGGTCGGGCTGCGCTTCACGACGGCGACGCTGCGCGAGGTGGGCCGGCTGCTGGCGCCCGTCGCGATCAGCATCTTCGCGCTGCTGATCGCCTGCTTCGGGCTGGCGGTCGTGCTCGCCGCGACCACCTCGGCGTCGCTGCTCGACGCCTACCTCGCGACCACGCCCGGCGGGCTCTACGCCGTGCTCGCGCTCGCGTTCGCCACCGGCGCGAACACGACGTTCATCGTCGCCGTCCAGGGCCTGCGCGTGCTGGTGATGATCCTGCTGGCGCCGCTGGCGGTGCGCCGGCTGGTCAGTCGGGTTGCGCGCGCGGCGTGACGAACGGCTCCTCGTCGGGCGGGTGACCGGCCTGGATCTGCCGCCCGCGCTCGAGCTCGGCGTTGAACTCGGCGCCGAGGAGGACGGCGAGGTTGGAGATCCACAGCCAGACGAGGAAGGCGATGACCCCGCCCAGCGCCCCGTAGGTCTTGTTGTAGGAGCCGAAGTTCGCCACGTAGAAGGCGAACAGGCCCGAGGCGGCGATCCACACGAGCACGGCGAGCACGCCGCCCGGCGTGATCCAGCGGAAGCCCGGTTGGCGGACGTTCGGGGTCGCGTAGTAGAGGATCGAGAACATCAGGCTGACGACGAGCACGAGCACCGGCCACTTGGCGATGTCCCACGCCGTCACCGCCGTGCCCCCGGCGCCGACGAGGTTGCCGACCTGGCGGGCCAGCGGGCCCGTCACGACCACGGCCACGGCGCTCGCCGCCAGCAGGACGAGCAGCACCGCCGTGATGAGGAGCTGCAGCGGGCGCAGCAGCCAGAACGGGCGCCCCTCCCTGACCTCGTAGATCGCGTTCGACGCCCGGCCGAAGGCCCCGACGTAGCCCGAGGCCGCCCACAGCGCGCTGCCCAGGCCGACGAAGAACAGCACGCCGGCCGCGCCGCGGCCCTGCTGGAGGCCGCGGATGGCGCTCGTGAGGATCTGCTTCGCCGGGCCCGGCGTCACGGACCCGAGGTTGTCGAGCAGCGGCTGGGTGGCCGAGGCGCCGATGAGCCCGAGGATCGAGACGACCGCGACCAGCGCGGGGAAGATCGAGAGCACGCCGTAGTAGGTCAGCGCCGCCGCCCAGTCGGTGAGGTCGTCGTCGCGGAACTCGGTGAACGTCCGCTTCAGCACCCCTCCCCACTCGCGGCGTGGCAGCGAGGTCGGACTGTCGGGGGCGCGCGACGGGGTCTCGGAGCGTGGCATCGCTCGTGGCGCTACCCGGCTGGCGGGAGCCCTAACGTGCCGGTGCGAGCCCGGCCGCGACGAGCGCCAGCAGACCGGAGGCCGGCGCGTCGGGGTCGTCGAGCGCGCCGTCGAGGCGGTCGCCGGCCAGCGCGCGGACCTTGGCCGCGAGCGCGGCGGCGTCCATCGGCCGCCGCGGCGAGCCGAGCGCGGCATCGACGCGGCCGGCGATCTGCCCGTCGGCGAGGACGAGCGCCTCCGACTCGGCCAGCGCGGCGTCGGTCCGGACCTCGACGCGCGCCGCGTCGGCGCGGACGCGCTCGTCGACGCCGTCGAAGCTCTCCACGACCGGCGCGCCGTGACGCAGCGCGTAGGCGGTCAGATAGGGGATCGAGAACTTGGCCTGGAGCCCGTCGGCGACGTCGTCGAGCGCGGCCGCCCGCCGCGACACCGGGTGGACGACGACGGTGACGGTGCTGCCGGCGCGCACGCCGCCCTCGCCCGCGATCAGGGCGGCCTCGATGGCGCCGTGGCTCTGCAGGCAGCACGGGTAGGCCTTGATCCAGTTCTCGGCGACGGCGGGCGGGCCATCGCCGGGCTCGGCGTAGCGCGCGCCGAAGGCCTCCTCGAAGCCGGCGGTCCCGCGCGCCACGCGCGCCGCGTCGACGGTCGCACCGGCGGCCGCGAGCTGGGCGGCCTGCACGCCGGCGGCGGCCGCCATCCCGACCTGCAGGGCCTTGCCGTCGGAGCCGAACGCCGCGCGCAGCCCGCCCGCGCGCAGGAGCGCCAGCGCGACCGCCTGGCGCTCGCCGTCGGCGTCGAGGCCGAGCAGCCGCGCCGTGGCGACGGCCGCGCCGACCGGTCCGCAGACCGCGGTGGGGTGCCAGCCGCCGTCGTAGAGCGCCGGGTGCGACGCGCGCGCCAGCGCGCCCATGGCCTCGAAGCCGGCGGCGAAGGCGGCGAGCGCGTCGCCCACGCCGGCGCCGCGCCGCGCCGCGACCGCGAGGGCCGCGGGCGCCACGGGCGCGCTCAGGTGCGCGAGGCCGGGCAGGTAGGTGTCGTCGAAGTCGAGGACGTGGCCGGCGGCGCCGGCGGCGACGACCTCGCCGGCGAGCCCGTCGGCGGCGGCCGCCGCAGCGCGCGCGGCGGGCTCGCTCGCGCCGCGCGCCGCGCAGGCCAGCCAGTCGAGCAGGGCGGTCCGGTAGGCGTCCATCGGCTGTCGAGGGTACCGGCGATACGGGCGCGTAGCCGCTCGGCGCGTCCGCCCACGGCGCCATACTCGACGTGCCCCGATCCCAGGAGAGACCATGGCGTACCACGAGGGCTCCCGCGAGCTGCAGGACCGCTTCGACACGCGGCGGCTCGCCGACCGCCTCCAGGAGCGGGCCGCGCCCCAGCTCTCGAAGTCCGACCGGGCGCTCATCGAGCGCATGGACATGTTCTTCCTGGCCACCGCCGACGCGGACGGCCACCCGCAGTGCTCGTACAAGGGCGGCGACCCGGGCTTCGTCCGGGTCCTCGACGAGCGCACCGTCGCCTTCCCCAACTACGACGGCAACGGCATGTTCCTGTCGCTGGGCAACGCGCTGGTCAACCCGCACGTCGGGATGCTGTTCATCGACTTCTACGCCGAGCGCCCGACGCGCCTGCGACTCAACGGCGTCGCCAGCGTCGACGCCGGCGACGCGCTCATCGACATCTGGCCCGAGGCCCAGCTCGTCGTCCGGGTCCAGGCGACCGAGGTCTTCCCCAACTGCCCGCGCTACATCCACCGCCTGGCGCTCGTCGGCCGCTCGCGCTTCGTCCCCCGCTCGGGCTGCGAGACGCCGGTGCCCGACTGGAAGCAGGCCGACTGGGCGCGGGACGTGCTGCCTGGGTCGGGGTAGCCACGGACGACCCGTCAAGCCACCCCATACAACCCCAGCGCGTTCTCCCGCAGCACGCGCCGCGCCGCCGCCTCGGCCTCGCCGGCCGGCAGCGCCTCGCCGAGCACCTCGGCCAGCGCGTCGCGCCACCAGGTCGCGGCGAGGTAGTAGAGCTCTGGCGTGCGGGCCGCGTCGGAGGCGTAGAGCAGCTTGGAGACCGGCGCGAGCTCGAGCGCCTGGCGCACCATCTCGGCGCCCCGGAACACGTGCGGGATCGTCAGCGAGACGTCGAGGAAGACGTGGGCGTGGACGTGGGCGAGCCAGCCCGCCTCGCGGACGAACGGGTAGCAGTGCAGCAGCACGAACGGCGTGTCGCGGAAGCGCTCGAGCAGCGCCTTGAGGTGGCCGGGGTCGGCGCGCGGGAGGTGCAGGTCGGAGTCCCCGAAGCCGCAGTGCACCTGCACCGGCAGCGGGTCGGCCGCGTTGGCCTCCAGCGCGTCGTGCAGGAGCAGCTCGAGCAGCGGCTTGGCCTCCAGCCGCGCCGGCCGCGCCGCCAGGGCCTGCGCCGCCGCGCGCGGGTCGGGCGCCCCGACGTCGAGGCCCGACCGATACGCGGCCACCGTCTTGAGGCCGACGAAGCCGCGGCCGCGGGCGCCCGCCACCGCGGCGCGCACGTGCTCGCGCAGCTCGTCGAGGTCCAGGCCGCGCGCGATGCCCTCCTCCCCCACGCGCTCCAGGCGCATGATCGGCGCCGAGCGGCACCCCGCCAGCTCGCCCATCCGCTCCCAGCCGGCGCCCTCGCCCGGCGGCGGGAAGCCGTCGTCGATCAGCAGCCACTCCGTCCCCGTCGCGCGCAGCAGCGTCGCCGCGTACGCGTCGGGGTCGGTCGCTCGCCGGTGCGCGAACAGCGCCTCCTCGGTCGGCTCGCAGCCCAGCAGCGCCGCCAGCTCGCGCACCGCGCGGCGATAGGTGAGCCCGGTCGCGACGTGCGGCCACTGGCGCGGGTCCGGGCTCTCGGAGAACAGGCCGCGGAACTCGTCGAGCGTCGCCGGCGTGCCGACGATCCCGTGCGCGTGGTGGTCGACGAGCGCGACCTCGCTCAGTACTTCGCGAAGTGGCCCCGCTGCTCGAATGCCTCGTCCTCCGTCGAATACGCATCCCATTCCGACCGCCGCACGGCCAGGTACGACTGCGCCAGCACCGGCCCGAGCGCGTCGACGAGCACGCGGTCGGCCTCCAGCGCGTCGAGCGCCTCGCGCTGGCTGGCGGGCAGCGGCAGGATGCCCCGCCGCTCGCGCTCGTCCGCGGCGATCGTGGCCGGGTCGACCTCGACCGGCGGCGGCGGCTCGAGGCCGCGCTCGATCCCGTCGAGCCCGGCGGCGATGAGCCCGCCGATCGCCAGGTACGGGTTGCACGTCGCGTCGGCCGCCTTGAGCTCGACGTTGGTCGACGCCTCCTCCATCCCCGCGAACACCGAGGGCAGCCGCAGCGCCGCCTCGCGGTTGTCGTGGCCCCAGCACGTGAACGCGCCGGCCCAGTAGCTCGGGACGATCCGGTGGTAGGAGTTGAAGCTCGGCGCCGTCAGCCCGCACAGGCCGGGCAGGTGCTCGAGGGCGCCGGCGACGAACGAGCGCCCCTCGGCCGACAGCCGGTCGGGCGCGGCGGCGTCGTGGAAGCGGTTGCGCTCGTCGGCGAGGTCCCACAGCGAGAAGTGGATGTGTCCGCCGTTGCCGGCGCCGCCGGGCCACGGCTTCGGCGCCAGCGTGGCGAGCAGCCCCTCCTGGGCCGCCACGCCGCGGATCGTCTCGCGCACGAGGAGCTGCTCGTCGGCCGCCTGCACCGCGGGCCGGTGGACGGTCGAGATCTCCTGCTGGCCGTGGCCGAGCTCGGCGTAGTACTGCTCGACTCCGATCGCCTGGGCCTCCAGCGCGCCCACGAGCGCGTCGACGTAGTCCTGCGCCGCCGTCATGCTGATCGTCGAGAAGCACAGGCCCGTGTCGAGCGGGACGTAGGCGCCGTCGTGCTCGGCCGCGAGCGCGAACTCGTTCTCGAACGCCACCTCCAGGCGCGCGCCCCGGTCGGCCAGGCGCTGGGTCATGCGCTTGAGGAACGCGCGCTGGTCGACCGGCGCCGGCTCGCCGTCGAGGGTGAGCTGATCGACGAGCATCGCGCCCGTCCGCGGCGCGTAGGGCAGGACGCGGAACGTGTCCTGGTCGGGGACGAGGCGGATCTCCCCCACCGGCCCCATGCCCGGCACGGGCTGCAGGTGGTCGAGCCCGTTCATGGCCTGCATCGCCACGGTCAGGCCGATCCCGCTGCGCATGCGGCCCTTCAGCCCGTGCACGGTGGATGCCTTGGCCCGGATCGTCCCGTCGTTGCCGCACCACAGGAAGCGGACGAGGCGGAGGCCCGCCTCGTCCACCTGCTTGACGACCCCGGCCACTAGGCGGGCTGGGCCGTGGTCACCGGCTCGGGCATCGGCCGCCGGCGCGTGAACTCGCTGATCGCGTAGATCGCGATCGCCGCGAGCGCCGACACGCCGACCAGGATCCCGAGCCACAGCCGCCAGTGGCCGACCGAGTACAGCGGCGTCCACGGGTTGCGGAACGTCACGTAGGCGCCGAAGGTCGAGGCGAGCGCCCCGATGACCCCGCTCGCCCACAGCACCCGCGGATGTGAGACGCGGA
>JAXDHQ010000135.1:0-14861 GCA_034664395.1 Solirubrobacteraceae bacterium
GGACGCCGTCTTCCGCACCCTGCTCGAAGGCCTGCGCGCGTGAGCGCCGTGCTCGAGCCGGCGGCCTGACGATGTCGGCTCATCCTCGCGCCGCCGCGGGCAACGGGACCGCGCTGACGGGCCGCGCGCTCGCGACGGTGTTCGGTGCGCTGATGCTCGGCATGTTCCTCGCCGCGCTCGACCAGACCATCGTCTCGACCGCCCTGCCGACCATCGTCGGAGACCTCGGAGGCCTCAACCACCTCTCCTGGGTCGTCACCTCATATCTGCTCGCCTCGACCGCCTCGACGCCGCTGTACGGCAAGCTCGGCGACATGCACGGGCGCAAGCCCGTCTTCCTCGCCGCGATCTTGATCTTCCTGGTCGGGTCGATGCTGTCGGGCCTCAGCCAGTCGATGGGCGAGCTCATCGCCTTCCGGGCGCTGCAGGGCATCGGTGCCGGCGGCCTGATGGTGGGCGCGCAGGCCATCATCGCCGACGTCGTTCCGCCGCGTGAGCGCGGCCGCTACATGGGCATCATCGGCTCGGTGTTCGCGGTCGCATCCGTCGCGGGGCCGCTGCTCGGCGGCTTCCTGGTCGAAGCGATCTCCTGGCGCTGGGTCTTCTACGTCAACATGCCCATCGGCGTGCTCGCCGTGCTCGTCGTCGTCTTCCGACTGCATCTGCACACCCCGGCGCAGCGCCACGCCATCGACTACCTCGGCGCCGGGCTGCTGACCGCCGGCGTCAGCGCCCTCATCCTCGTGACCACATGGGGCGGCAACGAGTACGCGTGGGGCTCGGCGGTCATCGTCGGCCTCGCGGTCGCGGGCGTCGCGCTGCTCGGGGCGTTCGTGTGGCAGGAGCGCCGCGCCGTCGAGCCCATCATCCCCCTGCCCCTGTTCCGCTCGTCGGTGTTCCGCGTCGCCACGGCGCTGGGCTTCGTCATCGGCCTGGCGATGTTCGGCGCCATCATCTTCATCCCGCTGTTCCTGCAGCTCGTGTACGGCGTCAGCCCGACGAGCTCCGGTCTGCGCATGCTGCCGCTCATGGCGGGCCTGCTCGCCGCGAGCATCCTCTCCGGGCGCGCCATCAGCCGCATCGGTCGCTACAAGCCGTTTCCCATCGCCGGCACCGCCATCACGACCGTCGGGTTGTTCCTGCTGTCGCGCCTCGACGTCCAGACGCCGCCGTGGGTGGCGTCCGTGTACATGCTCGTCGTCGGCGTCGGCATCGGCCTGGTGATGCAGGTCCTCGTCCTCGCCGTGCAGAACGCCGCGCCGGCGCGCGACGTCGGCGTCGCGACCTCCACCGCGACCTTCTTCCGCTCCATGGGGGGCTCTCTCGGGGTGGCGCTCTTCGGCGCCATCTTCGCGTCGCGCCTCGCGCACGGGCTCACGGCCCTGCCCGGCGACGCCGCCGCGCACCTCTCCGGCGGCGTCAACATCCGCCCCGCCCAGGTCCACGCCCTCCCGGCCAACGTGCGCCACGACTTCCTGCTGGCGTTCGTCGACGCCCTCCAGCCCGTCTTCCTCGTCGGGGCCGCCCTCACCGCCGTGGCGTTCGCACTCGCATGGCTGCTCAAGGAGGTGCCGCTGCGCGCGACGACGCAGCAGGCCGCCGACCTCACGGCCGAGGAGGCCATCGCCGGGGCCACCGGCGTCGAGGCCATGGTCGCGGCCGGCGACGCGCCGGAGCCGCGGCGGCGGCCGTGACGCCCGACGGCCCCGCGCCGACGAGCCTCACACCGCCCGCGCCACGTCCTGCACGCCCATGTGCGCGGCGGCGTCTTCGAGGACGCCGTGCAGGCGCTCGACCATGTCATCGAGGAAGCCGCGGTCGGCGATGAGCGGTGGCGCCACCTGGACGACCGTGTCGCCGCGGTCGTCGCCGCGCGCGATCAGGCCCGCCTCGGCCAGGCGCCCGGGCAGGAAGCCGCGCACCAGCCGCTCCCGCTCGTCGGCGTCGAAGCGGCCCTCGAGGCCATCCGGCACGAGCTCGACCGCCCAGAAGTACCCGGCGCCGCGGACGTCACCGACGATCGCCAGCTCGCGGAGCTCGTTCATGCGCTCGGCGAGATGCTCCTCGTTGGCGTGCACGTTCTCCAGCACGCCGTCGCGCTCGAAGATCTCGAGGTTGCGCAGCGCGATCGCGGCGCAGACGGGGTGACCGCCGAAGGTGATGCCGTGCAGGAGCGTGCGGTCCGCCTCGTAGAACGGCTCGGCGACGTGGTCGGCGACGAGCACCGCTCCCATCGGGGCGTAGGCGGACGTCAGGCCCTTGGCGGTGGTCATGATGTCCGGAGCCCCGCCGTAGCGGGTGACGCCGAACCACTCGCCGAGCCGGCCGAATCCGGTGATGACCTCGTCGGCGACGAGGACGATCCCGTACCGATCGCAGAGCCGCCTCAGTCCGGGCCAGTAGCCCTCGGGCGGCACGATGCAGCCGCCGGCGTTCTGCACCGGCTCGGCGATGAGCATGGCCACGGTGTCGGGGCCCTCGGCGACGATCGCCTGCTCGAGCTCGTCGAGCAGCGTGGCGGTGAGCTCGGCGCCCTCCTCCGGCCGGCGGAAGGCGTTCGTGTTGGACACGTGGCGAACCGGGATCGCCGGCGGCCCGAAGGGCGCGCGCATGGAGTCGACCCCGGTGAACGACAGGGCTCCGAGCGTCACGCCGTGGTAGGCGGTGCGGCGGGCGATCGCCTTGACGCGCCCCGAATCGCCGTTGGACTGGTGGAACTGGCGCGCGAGCTTCCACGCGACCTCGACGGACTCCGAGCCGCCCGACGTCAGGAAGACGCGGTTGACCCCCGCCGGCGCCAGCTCCGCGAGCCGGGCCGCGAGCTCGACCGCTGCGGGATGCGCCGTGCCCCAGTTCGTGTTGAACGCGAGGCGCTCGAGCTGCGCCGTCGCCGCCTCGGCCATCTCGGTGCCGTAGGAGTAGCCGATCTGCGCGCAGAACAGGCTGGACAGCGCATCCAGGTACCGGCGCCCGCGCGTGTCGTAGACGTACGGCCCCTCGCCGCGCTCGAGCACGATCAGCTCGTGGCGGTCGGGGCCGAAGGCTCCGTTGCGCGAGAAGTGCAGCAGCAGGTGATCGTGGGCCTTCTGCTGGAGGACGTCGTGCTTGGATTGCATCGCGGGTGACCCACCTTCTCGCGGTTGTGCTGCGCCCATGCTCACCCGCGCCGGCGTTCCGGACGACCCACCGGGTGTGCAACATGCGACGCGCATACGCGACGGAATGTCGTCTCACGAGTCGGGCGACGGCGACGGGTCGACCGCGCCCGCGATCATCCGCCGGCACGCCTGCATCATGTCGGCGGGGTCGAACGACTCCGGGTCGAGGCACCACTCGAGCCACAGGCCGTCGAGCAGCGCCGACAGCGCGAACCCGAGCCTGGCGTTCTCCGGGTTCGGGCCGACGGCCGCCTCGATGAGCTCGCCCAGTGCCCGCCGGTAGCTCGAGTAGATCTCGTCGTGGACGCGCGCCACGTCGGCATCGGTCCGCGCGAGCCCCCAGAACAGGAACCGGGCGGTGATGTACCGCTCGTCGAGGAACTCCGGCCCGAAGCCCACGCCGATGAACGCCATGAGCCGGTCGTACGGATCGTCGCCCGCGTCGTCCAGCGCCCGCGCTTCCGCCTTTCGCATCTGGTCGGACAGGTACGCGTAGGCCCCGACGAGGAGCTCGCGCTTGCCGCCGAAGTGATACGTGACGAGGCCGGGCGACACGCCGGCCTCCTTGGCGATCGCGCGAACCGAGGTGCCGACCGGCCCGAGCGTCGCCAGGCACCGCAGCGTCGCCTGGATGAGCTCCTCGTGGCGCACGACCGGGGATTCGCGCGTGATCGTGCGTGGCCGGGCAGCGGATCGCGCGCTCGGCTCCCGTGCTCCCGTCGAGGCCATCGCCACCGCACGCTACCGCAGCGCCGGCGGCGCGCCGGCGGCCTCAGCGCCCTTCGGAACGGTCGTCCTCCATGTGCCGTCGCAGGACCTGACAGAGCTCGCCGGCCGGCTCGGCCAGCGACTCGACGAGCGAGTAGTGGTTGCGCCCGTCGAGGATCGCCGTCTCGATGGGCGACGAGCGGCTCTCCCACTGCACCTGCATGACCCGGGCCTGGCGGATGAACTCCGCGCCCTCGTCGCCGCCCACCGACAGGTGCAGCGGGGCGGACACTCGCGGGCCGAGCCGCTCGGTGCAGTTCCGCAAGACGTCCGCGTCGGGGAGCCCGAGCGTCTCCTGCAGGTAGGTCTCGCGGATCGGCTCGAGGTCGAACAGGCCGCTCAGCGCCAGCCCCCCGCGGATGGCCTGCGGCGCGACGCCCCAGCGCTCCCAGTCGGTGGCGTGCAGCATCGCGACGATGTGGCCGCCGGCGGAGTGGCCGGTCAGATGCAGGCGCGAGCCGTCGCAGCCCAGGTCGGCCGCGTGCGCGTGCACGAACGCCACCGCCCGCCGGCATTGGTCGAGCAGCTCGCTCATCGTCACCGTCGGGATCAGCGCGTACTCGACCGCGATGAGCGTCGCGCCGAGGGCCACGGCGCCGTCGGCGAGGAACGAGTAGCGCTCCTTGCTGCTGGCCCGCCAGTACCCGCCGTGGAAGAAGAGGACGGCGGGCGCGTCGGCCGACGCCGCGTGGAAGGCGTCGAGCCGCTCGCGTGGGTGATCGCCGTAGGCCACGTCGATCCGACCGTCGTACCGCTCGCGCGCTGCCGCGCTGGCGGCCTCGAACCGGTCGAGGTAGACGCTGACGTCCGGGACCTGCCGCGGTGCTTCGTAGAGCGCGTCGAGCTCGGCGCCGGTGTAGCCCAGGTAGCGCCGGGCCGTGGTCACGCCGCGGCGACCGACGTGCCGCGCGGCTGGAACTCCGGCATGACGTGCTCGGCGAACAGGCGCATGGAGCGCAGCACGGTCTCCTGACCGAAGCCCAAGTCGAAGTACCCGCTGAAGTGGTCGATGCCCATCTCCTCGTAGAGGCGCACGTGCTCCCGCACCTGGTCCGGCGTGCCCCAGGGCAGCCGCTCCAGGATCTCCTGCTCGGTGACCTCGTTCTGCACGGGGCGGATGTCGATGCGCCCGTTGACGTAGCGCTCGTTGTTCTCCAGTTGGGCGTAGAGCCCGCGGTGGATCTCGATGAGCTGCGGGATCGCCGCCCGGGCCGCCGCATCGCTCTCGCCGACGAACGTCGTGCGGTTGATCGCGAACGCCGCCTCGGCGCGGTCGAACCCGTGCTCGGCCAGCGCCGTCTCGAACGCGTCGTAGCCCTTCTGCAGGTCCGACATCGGGTTGCGGAACGGGCTCGTGATGATCTTCGGCGCGATGCCGAGCTTCGCGCAGGTCTCCACCTGGCCGGCGATGGACTGGGGCGTGAGACCCGACAGCCACAGCGACGGCATCGGCCTCGTGACCGGGCGCGGCAGGATCGTCACGTCGTCGAAGTCGAAGAAGCGGCCGTGATGGGAGAAGTCGACGTCGCCCTTCAAGCCCGTCGTCATGATCTCGAGGTGCTCGTAGAAGTACGCGCGGCTGTCCTCGACGTCCATCGCGTTGCCGAGCTTCCTGGCCTCGAACAGCGACGAGCCGCGGCCCACGGCGGTCTCGAAGCGGCCGGGGTACATGACGTCGATCTGGCTCAGCCGGCCGGCGAGCTGCAGCGGGTGGTGGTTGGGCAGGATGAAGACCGCCACGCCCACGCCGATCCGCTCGGTGCGCTCGAACAGGCGCGTCGCGAACTGCAGGGGGTCCGGCATGAGGTTGTAGTTGTTGAAGTGGTGCTCGACCAGCCAGACGTGGTCGTAGCCGAGCTCCTCGGCGAGCATGGCCTGCTCGGTCAGGTCGTCGAAGAGCTGGGTCTCGCTGCGGCCGTCGAGGTGGTGCGCGGCCAGGAAGATCGCGAACTGCATGGTGGTCCGGGACCGTAACGCTTACTGTACGGTCGTGCAACAGTGGCGGTGGCGAGCTCACCGCTCCCTGTGGAGTCGCAGCGCCAGGTGCAGGCCCTGGCGCGTGTCCTCGTCGTCGAGGGGCTGGCCGAGGATCTCCTCGATCCGCTCGAGGCGGTGGTAGAGCGTCTGGCGGTTGACGTTCAGGGCGCGGGCGGCCGCGGCCTTGTGGCCGTTGTGCGCCAGGTACACGCGCAGCGTCTCGACGAGCTGGAAGGAGCGCGAGCGGTCGTGCGCGACGAGCGGGGCCAGGCGCCGCTCGACGAACACCGCGACCTGCCGCACCTCGCGCAGGGATCGCAGCAGCCGCGGAAGGTCGGCGCTCGCCCCGTCGCGCCAGAGCTCCTGCCCGGCGCTGGGATCTCCGGCCGCCTCGAGCGCCTCGCGCAGGGCGTCCGACAGCGCCTGCCACGACTCGGTCGCCGGGCCGGCCCCGACGGCGATGGGTCGCGCCATGCCGAAGTGGCGCTGGGCCGAGGCGTGCAGCACCCCGGCGATGCGGTCTGCCAGCGCGACGCGCTCCGCGGGCGACTCGAGCCCCACCACGATCGCCAGGTCGTGGCCGAGGCCGAGCGTCCCGGCGATGATCGCCGACGAGCCGGACTTCAGCTCGCGTCGCAGGTCCGCCCACACCGCCGCCCACGCGGCCTCCTCCCCGAGCGGGCTGGCGGCCCGGATGCGGGTCGCCACCAGTGGCAGGAGCCACGTCAGCGTCGAGGAGAAGCCCATCGCGAGCGCGGTCTCGCGGGCCTCGATCTCCCCGAGGTCCGCCTCGAGCAGGCGGCCGAGGAACCGGCAGGGACGCCGGACGGCCAGCACGTCCTCCTGGCGGCTGCGCATGAGCGCGAGGGCGATGAGGCTGACCGCCCGTTCGACCGCGACGCCGTCGAAGTCGTCGAGCGGCGAGTCGAGGCCGATCGCCCACAGCCTTCCCCACTCGTCACCCCCGCTGGCGCGAACCGGCACCGACACGTGGGGCGGCGAGGCCGAGCCGCGCCGTACCTCCTCCCAGGCGCTGAAGGCGGCGGAGTCCGGCCCGTGGTGCACGGCATGGAAGTGGACGCCGCGGTCGGCCCGCTCCAGGAACACCGGGTTGGCGACCGTCTCCGCCAACGCGCCGAGGACCTCCGGGATGCCGGCCCCGTCGAGCATCATCTCGGTGAAGCGCTGCTGGATCTCCTCGCCGCGGCGCATCACGACGACCTGACGGTCGACGATCTCGCGGTGGATCGCCTCGGTGATCTCGACGAAGCGGACCTGGCGATGGATCGCGATGAGGGGGAGGGCCTGGGCCTCGGCCTCGGCGATCAGCGGGGCGGGGATCGCGGGCAGCGCCTCGCCGAGCTCGATGGCGAGCGCCGCGACGCCGCGCTCGCCGAGGCCGCGTGCGAACGCGCGCTGCTCGGCGGCCGAGGCTCCGATGCCCATGCCGGTCGTGAGGAGCAGCTCCCCGCCGCGCAGGAGCGCGGGCATCCCGGGCACCTCGCCGGCGTGGACCCACCGCACGGTGCGATCGAGATTCACGTGCCCCGCGAGCACCTCCGGCCGCCCGACTCGCAGCGGCGGGACCCGCAGTGCGGCCCTCACGCTGATCACGGATTGGAGTCCGCCTTCACGACGGCAGGCAGCATAGACGTCCGCTTGTCGCGTTCAGCGGGCCGCATCGCGAGGTACGAGCCGGTGAGGATGAGCGCGAGCCCCGCCACGGCACCGGGCCCGAGGTGCTCGCCGGCGAGGCCGACGCCGAGCGCGATCGCGACGAACGGGGAGACGTAGCTCACCACCGTCGCCCGGATCGGCCCGATCGTCCGCACGAGCGCCGCGAAGCCGATGAACGCCAGGCCGATGCCGAGCAGGCCGCTGGTGACGAGCGAGGCGACGGCCGCCGCGGACGGCATGCGGTCGGGCAGCTCGACGAGCGCGAGCGGCGTCAGCACGAGACATGCCGCGAGCAGGCCGAAGCTCTGGGTCGTCCGCGGGTCGACGTGGCCCAGCCGGTGCTCGAGGATGAGCGCGGCGACCGCGTAGCAGGCCGCGCCCAGCAGGATCGACGCGGCGCCGAGCAGCTCGCCGGCGCGGCCCCCGAGGTCGACGCCCATGAGCGAGACGACGCCCGCGAACCCGAGGGCGAGGCCCGTCAGCGTGCGGCGGTTGGGCCGGTCGCCGAGGCCGGCCAGCAGCGTGAACGCCGCGACGATGATCGGCACGGCCGCGACGATGATCGACGCGAGCGATCCGGCGACGTGCTGCTGGCCGAGCGCGATGAGCCAGAACGGCGCGGCGCTGTTGAGCACCCCGGACAGCGCGATCCACCCCAGCTCGCGCGACGACGAGATCCGCAGCACGCGTCCGTGTGCCGCGACCGCCACGAGCGCCGCCGCACCGACGAGCAGCCGGACCCACGTCACGAACCCGGGCGCCACGCCGGCCTCGAGCGCGACGTCGACGAAGTAGAACGACGTGCCCCAGACCGTGCCGACGCCGATGAAGAGGGCCCACGAGCGGGCGGTCATCGCGGTCCCTCGTCGAAACGTCGCGTCCGGCGTGCCGGGGATGGACGTTCGGACGGTCGCGGCGGCGCCTGCGCGCCGTGAGAGTCCGGCGGCATGGACCTCGCGGCCTTCACCATCACCGACATCACCGGACCGCTCGAGGACACCGGCCCGCGCGCCGGCGCGGACGCCGGGACCCCCATGACGTCCGCGCGCGTCCTGCAACCGGCCGCCGCGGGCGTCCCGGAGGTCGGCGTCTGGGAGTGCACGCCGGGCGGGTGGCCGATCGAGGACCGGCCGGACACGGAGGTCGTGGTCGTCGTGTCCGGCGCCGCGACGCTGACGCCCCGCGACGGCGCGCCCGTCGAGATCGGCCCGGGCGACACCGCCGTGCTGCCGCGTGGCTGGTCAGGCCGGTGGGATGTCCGGGAGACGCTGCGCAAGGTGTACGTCCTGAGCTGACGCGACGCCGGCCTGCGCCGGCGTCACCGCGGCGAGAAGCTGAGCGGTCGCAGCAGCCACGCCGTGTTCGTCCGCATCTCGCTGAAGCCGGCGCGGCGGTCCATCTCGTAGTACTCGGGGTCGGAGTAGAGGGCCTGGTAGCGGTCAAGGTCGCCGTAGTCGACGAGCAGCACGACCTGGTGACGGCCGAGCCCGAAACCGCCGCGCCAGGCGCCGACGAGCTCGACCCCGTGCTTGCGGTAGAGCGGAAGGACCTCGTGCTCGACGGCGTGCAGGTACTCGTCCATGCGCCCGGGCTCGACGTCGTTGATCCACATGCAGATGCAGCCGCGGATGGTGGCGGCGCGGTCCGCCAGGTCGTCGGGCCCCGGGCCCGCGTCGATCTCGTCGGATGCCATGGTCGGTCGCTCCTGTGTCAGAGGTCCCAGTACGGGGCGAGCGCGGCGCGCGCGGCGTCGATGGCCGCGCCCGCGTGCCCCGGTGCGTCGGGCAGGTACGCCAGCGGGTCGGGAAGCGTGGCGTCGAGCGCAAGGACGCCCTCGAGCGTCGCGTGCAGGCACCAGGCCGCGTAGGAGGGCGCGTAGCCGCCCTCCTGCACGAGGACGAGACGGCCCTCGCAGTGGCGGTCGGCCCACCCGCGCGCGGCACGGCCGAGCGCGCGGAACCCCGCCATCGTGACGCTCTGCCGGCCGTTGGGGTCGAACTGGCCGGCGTCCTGGCCGGCGGCGATGATCACGAGCCCCGGTGCGAACCGCTCCAGGATCGGCGCGACGATCCGCTCGGTCGCGGCCAGGTAGCCGGCGTCGCCCGTGCCGAGCGGCATCGCGACGTTGACGTTGTAGCCGGCCCCGGCAGCGGCGCCCACCTCGTCGGGAGCACCGGTCTGCGGGTGCGACGGGCCCCACGAGCCGTGCGCCATGTGCAACGAGACGGTGAGCACGTCGTCGCGCGCGTAGAAGCACTCCTGGGTCCCGTTGCCGTGGTGCACGTCCCAGTCGACGATCGCGACGCGCTCGACGCCCCGGCGCCGCGCGGCCTCCGCGGCGATCGCGGCGCTGTTGAAGAAGCAGTACCCGTCCGCCTGCGCCGGCTGGGCGTGGTGGCCGGGGGGGCGGACGAGCGCGTAGGAGATGTGCGTCTCGCCGTCCAGCACCGCGCACGCGGCGGCGACCGCGGTGCCGGCGGCGGCGGCCGCCGCCGCGAAGGTGGCCGGGCCGGCGACGGTCGTCGGCGTGACGCGGCCGCCACCCGCGGCGACGAGCCGCTCGACCTCGTCGACGTACGCCGGCTCGTGGACGAGCTCGAGCTCGGCACGGGTCGCGTGGCGGCCGTCGCGCCACCGGACGTGCCCGGCGAGCGGGCCCCGCTGGAGGATGGCCAGCATGTTGCGGACCCGCTCGGGCCCCTCGGGGTGCGGCTCGTCGACCGCCATGAGCGGCGAGGCGGCGGCCTCGAACACGCCCTGCCCGGTGTCGTGGGCCAGGACGTCCTCGTGCCAGAAGACGTCGAGCGTCACTCGGGGGTCGGCGTCATCCCGTAGACGAAGAACGCGGCCTCGTCGCCGACGTTCTTGAGCTGGTAGCGCCAGCCGGGAGCGAGGTACACGCAGTCGTCCGGGCCGATCTCGAGCTCACCCTCGTCCCACGTCAGACGCAGCCGGCCCCGCACGATGAAGTAGGTCTCGTCCACGGCGCCGTAGTGATGGTCGACGTCGGTCTCGGTGACCTCCCCCGAGGACCAGAGGTTCGATTCGTCTCCCGGCTCCATCCAGCACGCGCCGAGGAGGAGGTTGGAGCCGCAACGCTCCTTCGTGATGATGCGGGCGATCGGCACCTTCGTCGGCGCCTCCTCGGCCGACAGGCGCGGGACGTCGTGGATCGAGATCACCTGCGGGCGCGGCTTGGCGTTCGTCATTGCCGTGAAGCTCGCACCCGACGCCGCGGCAACACCATCGACCAACTGTCCAGTTCTCGGACCGTGGGTTCGGCAGATCGTCGATTGACCGCCTCCGCGGGTCCGACAGACCATAGGCCGGCGGGCGCTCGAGTCACCCTGCAGTCAACGAACGAGGGAGTCAGGTACATGCGGTCGAGGAAGAGGGCGAGGCGACTCGTCGGGGTCGCCGCGATGCTCGTTGCCGTGGTCGCGCTCGCGGCCTGCGGAAGCGACGCGCCGAAGTCCGGAGGCGAGACCTCCACCGAAGGCGCAGCCGCCACCGGGACGACGGCCGAGAAGCTCACGACGAACGGTCCGCTGACCATCGGCGGCTGGGGCGGCACCTACGACAAGGCCACGACGACGCACTACCTGAAGCCGTTCGAGGCCGAGCGGGGCCCCGCGTCCCGATTCGTCGACGCTTCGGGCACCCAGGTCGCGCGACTCCAGGCCCAGAAGAAGGCCAATCGCATCCAGTGGGACCTGGTCGACTCGATCTCCGGCGCCGACGGTTTCATGGCCTACAAGCTCGGATTGCTCGAGCCGCTGCCCGCCGACCTCAAGGCCAAGTTCGTGAAGATCCTGGGCGCCGGCAAGGTCTCGGACTTCGGGTTCACGATGGGCAACCTCGGCAACGCCATCACCTGCAACATGGAGGTCATGAAGGCGTGCCCTCAGACGGCAGCCGACTTCTTCGATCCGCAGAAGTTCCCGCAGGAGCGCACGGTCAAGGGCTTCGGGCCGCTGGAGACGGTGACGCTGGCGATGCAGGCCGCCGGCACGCCGGCGTCCGCGACGGCGACCACGCCGGTCGACCTCGACGCCGCGTTCAAGCAGCTCGACAGGATCAAGTCGAAGATCAAGACCGAGTGGCAGTCCGGCGACCAGGGCAACCAGCTCATCCGCGACAATGAGGTCCAGATGGGCGTCATGTGGACGGGCCGCATCGCCCAGCTCGAGCGCGAGAGCGGCATGAAGCTCGAGACCAACCTCAACGGCGCGGTCTACGAGCCGGGCTACTGGGCGGTCGTCAAGGGCGCGCCGAACAAGGACGCCGCCTTCGCGCTCATGGAGTGGATCGCCGAGCACCCCGAGGAGCAGGCCAAGTGGTCGCAGGAGCTCCAGTACTCGGTGCCCAACCCGCAGGCGCTGAAGTTCATGCCGGCTGACGTCGCCTCGAAGCTCGTCGACGAGCCGCAGAACTTCGCGAAGCTCGCCGTGCCGAACTACGGGTGGTACGTCGAGCACGCGGACGAGCTCAACACCCGCTGGCAGAACTGGCTCAAGGGGTAAGCGGCCGCCCGCGGAGCACCGCGATGGCGACGACGTCCGAGGTCGACGAGCCCGGTCGCGCATCCGCGCGTCCGGGCTCGTCCGGCCCCCGCGCCTGGGATTCCAGCCTCGGCAACTGGCGCGCCCTCCTGCTCGTCAGCCCGCTCGTGGTGCTCCTCGGCCTGTTCGTCTTCTATCCGCTGGTGAAGCTGGGCATCGACTCGGTCACGGCCGGCGAGGGCCTGCGCAACTACAGCACCGCGCTCGACAGCCCGGCCGTGCGCCGAGCGCTCGTCACCACGATGGTCGCCGGGGTGGTCATCACCGTCCTGTCGGTGGGGATCGGCGCGCTGCTGGCCTGGTACCTGCGCACCGTCCAGAGCCCCGTCGTCCTCGCCGTGCTGTGGCTCGCCGTCCTCGCGCCGTTCTGGATGGGCACGGTCGTCAAGAACTACGCGATCATCCTGCTCTTCAGCCGCAACGGCGCGCTCAACGATCTCCTCGGGCTCATCGGGGTCGGCCCGCTCTCGATCCTCTACAGGCCCGGCGCCGTGATCTTCGGCACGACGTACACGATGGTCCCCTACGCCGTGTTCTCGCTGTACGCGGTGTTCCTGAGCATCGACCTCGCGCTCGTCGCCGCGGCCCGGAGCATGGGCGCCTCCCGCACGCGCGCGCTGTGGACGGTGGTGCTCCCGCTGGCGCTGCCGGGCTTCGTCGCGAGCGCCGCGCTCGTCTTCGCGATCACCATCGGGTTCTACGTCACGCCCGTGCTGCTCGGCGGCGCACAGACGCCCTTCATGGCCAGCGTCATCCAGGACAACGTGCTCAACTACTTCAACTACCCGCTCGCGAGCGCGGCCTCGGTCATGCTGCTCGTCGCGGCCCTCGCGATCCTCGGGCTCGCGCTGGCGCTCGTCGGACGCGAGCGACTCGTCCGGGCGGTCGCATGACGGCTGCCGCCCGCCGAACCCGAATCCCCGCCGGCCGGCGGGGACGCGCGGGCGACAGGCTCACCCGGGTCGTCGGCGGCGTTGTCGTGACGATCGTCAGCATCGCGCTCCTGGCCCCGGCGGTGCTCGTCGCCGCCCTCTCGTTCTCCGGTGACAGCTACCTGACGTTCCCGCCGAAGTCCTGGGGCCTGCGCCAGTACCAGACGATGTTCACCGACCCGACGTGGGGCTCGGCCATCGGGCTGTCGTTCAAGATCGCCCTGCCCACCGCGATCATCTCCGCGCTCATCGCCGTTCCGGCCGTGATCGCGATCCATCGCAGCCAGCTTCCCGGGCGCAACAGCGTCCAGGTGGCGGGGTTGACGGGGATCATCATCCCGATCTCCGCGTACGCGGTCGCGATGTACGCGGTGCAGGCCCAGTTCCACATCCTCGGCACGTATCTCGGGCTGCTCGTCGCGAACATCACGATCGCGATGCCGCTCGTCCTCGTCGTCACGGCGGCGGCCATGAGCCGGATCCCGATCTCGCTCGAGCAGGCCGCCATGACCGCGGGCGCGAGCAGGGGCCGGGCGCTGGCCGGCATCACGGTGAGGCTGCTGGCGCCGGCCATCCTGGCGGGCTCCGTGCTCGCCTTCATCACCAGCTTCGACGAGGCCGTGTTCATCAACTTCTTGGGGGGACCAGGCCAGGTGACGCTGCCGAAGGCGATCTTCGACTCCGTGCGCTTCGGGCTCGATCCGGTCATCACCGCGATCGCAACCGTCCTGATGGTCGCGACGAGCCTGCTGATGCTCGTCGCGCTGCGGCTCGGCAGGAAGGGACGATGACCACGCCCCTTGCACCCCCGCCGGCGCTCGACATCCAGGGCGTCACGAAGAGCTTCGGAGCCACGATCGCACTGCGGTCGGCCGACCTCGCCGTGGGAGAAGGCGAGTTCGTCACGCTGCTCGGTCCGAGCGGCTCCGGCAAGACCACCCTCCTGCGCATCATCGCCGGGTTCGAGACGGCCACGCAGGGGCAGGTCCTCCTGCGCGGCAACGACATCTCCCCGATGACGCCGGCCGAGCGCGGCCTCGGCATGGTCTTCCAGCAGTACGCGCTCTTCCCGCATATGACGGTGGCGCAGAACGTGGCGTACGGGCTGAGGCTCCGGCGCTGGTCCAGGGAGCGCCAGCGCGAGCGGGTCGGCGAGATGCTGAGCCTCGTCCGCCTCGGGGGCTACGAGAAGCGGTATCCGCGGCAGCTCTCCGGTGGTCAGCAGCAGCGCGTGGCCCTCGCGAGGGCGCTCGCCTACGACCCCCAGATCCTGCTCATGGACGAGCCCCTCGGCGCCCTGGACCGTCTCCTGCGCCTCGAGATGGAGCAGGAGATCCGCCGGATCCACCGCGACCTCAAGGTGACGATCATCAACGTCACGCACGACCAGCAGGAGGCGCTCGCGCTGTCGGATCGCATCGCGATCATGCGCGACGGCAGGATCCTGAGCGCCGGGACCCCGGAGGATCTCTACTACCGGCCGACGGGCAGCTTCGTCGCGAGCTTCTTCGCCCAGGCCAACCTGCTGCCCGCCGAGCACCTCGAGACGCTGCCCGGCGGGATGGCGCGGGTGCGCTGCGCCGGCGCCGAGATCCACTGCCGCACCGCGGTGACCGAGACGGGCGCCCCCGCCTTCCTCTCGGTCCGGCGCACGTGCGTGCGGCGCGGGGCGCAGCCCGGTGCCATGCCCCTGCGCGGGACCGTCTCGGAGACGCTGCTCTTCGGCGACGAGCGGCAGATCGTCCTGGACGTGCCCGACGTCGGATCGGTCGTCGCGCGCGTCGACG
>JAXDHQ010000136.1:0-5005 GCA_034664395.1 Solirubrobacteraceae bacterium
CCGTCGCGCGACTGGCTGGCCGTCGTGCGCACCACCCGCGCGCGCAACAAGATCAAGCAGTGGTTCAAGCAGGAGTCGCGCGAGGACACCGAGCACACCGGCCGCGCGCTGCTGCAGGAGCACCTCAACAAGGCCGGCCTGCCCGCCCAGAAGATCACCGGCTCGCCGCTGCTGGCCGACGTCATCCGCGAGATGGGCTTCCGCAAGGCCGACGACTTCTACATCGCGCTCGGCGGCGCGAAGGTCTCGCCGAAGGTCATCGTCAACAAGGTCCTGCAGCGGCTCAAGCAGGGCGAGGCGGCCGAGGAGGAGAAGACCACCGCCGAGACGCTCGTCTCCACGCGCCGCCAGCGCCGCCAGCCCACGGGATCGAGCGCCGCCTACGGCATCACGGTCGAGGGCGTCGACGACGTCATGCTCCGCATGGCCAAGTGCTGCCGCCCGGTCCCGGGCGACCCGATCGTCGGCTACGTCTCGCTCGGCCGCGGCATCACCATCCACCGCGACGACTGCCCGAACACCGCGGCGCTGCGCAAGGACCCCGAGCGCTTCGTCCGCGTGCACTGGGAGGGCGACCACGAGACCGCGTTCAAGGTCGAGCTCCAGGTCGACGCGTGGGATCGCCACCGCCTCCTCGAGGACCTGTCGCGCACCTTCGCCGAGTCGGGCATCAACATCGTCGAGGCGCGCTGCATCGTCTCCAGCCCGATGGTCCAGAACCGCTTCGTGGTCGAGGTGGTCGACACGCAGGCGCTCAAGCAGACGATCACGAAGCTGCGCAACATCGATTCGGTCTTCGACGCCTACCGTGTCACGCCTGGCGCCGGCTGACACCCTCCGCCAGGCCTGGGACGCCGAGGCCGCGGCGTGGATCGCGTGGGCGCGGACGCCCGGTCACGACCACTACTTCTGGCGGCTGACGATGCCGGCACTGCTCGCACTGCTGCCCGAGCCCGGCGCGCTGACCGTCGACGTGGGCTGCGGCGAGGGCCGGCTGGCGCGCGAGCTGCGGACGCGCGGGCACCGCGTGGTCGGGATCGAGGGGTCGCCGGCGCTCGCCGCGGCCGCCCGCGAGGCCGACCCGGAGTTCGAGGTCCACGTCGCCGACGCCGCGGCGATGCCGCTCGACGACGGCTGCGCCGACCTCGCGGTCGCCTCGATGTCGCTCCTGAACATGGACGACCTCGACGGCGTCGCGCGCGAGGTGGCGCGGATCCTGCGCCCCGGCGGGCGCTTCGCCTTCTCCACCGTCCACCCGATGAACTCGTTCAAGCCGCTGGGCGGCTGGGAGGACGCCGGCCAGAGCTACTTCGCCGGCTACGCCTACGCCGAGACCCGCACCCGCGGAGGGCTGACCATGACCTTCCACGACGCGCACCGGCCGCTCAGCGCGTACCTCGGCGCGCTCGAGCGCGCCGGCCTGCTCGTCGAGGCCGTGCGCGAGCCGGTGCCCGACGACGCGTACGTCGCCGACTTCCCCGAGGTCGAGCGCTGGCGGCGCGCGCCGAGCTTCCTCATGGCGCGGGCGGTCCGGCCGTGAGCGACGCGCTGCTCGTCTTCGGTGCAACGGAGGCCTCGCCGACGCTGCGCCACGAGATCCCGCTCGCCATCGTCGACCCGTTCCTGTGGGCGCAGGTCGACGGGCGCACCGCGGCGGTCGTCAACGTGCTCGAGGTCGACCGGGTGCGCGAGGTCCTGCCCGGCCTGGAGGTGATCGCCCCCGAGGAGCTCGGCTACGACGAGCTGGTCGCCGCCGGCCTGCCCTACCACGCGATCGATCTCGAGCTGAGCGCCCGCGCGGTGGCGCACCTCGGCGTCACCGGGGCGACCGTCCCCGGCGACTTCCCGGTGGCGCTCGCCGATCGCCTGCGGGCCGACGGCGTCGAGCTGCGCCCGGACCAGGACGTCTTCGAGGCGCGCCGCAGGGTCAAGAACGACGCCGAGCTCGCCGGCATGCGGCGGGCGCAGCGGGCGGCCGACGCCGGCATGGCCGCGGCCGTGGCGCTGCTCCGCGAGGCCGGCGACGGGACCGTGACCGCCGAGCAGGTCCGCGCCGCCATCCGGGGCGCGTGCGCCGCACGCGGCGCGCCGGCGCCGCCCGACATCATCGTCGCGCCGGGCGCCCAGGGGGCCGCCGGGCACGAGTCGGGCCACGGCCCGCTGCCCGCCGGCGCGCCGATCGTCGTCGACCTGTGGCCGCGCGACGAGGCGACCGGCTGCTGGGCCGACATGACGCGGACGTTCGTCATCGGCGAGGTCCCCGCCGAGGTGGCCGAGCAGCACCGCCTGACGCTCGAGGCGCTGCGCCGGTCGACGGCCGCCACCCGCGCCGGCGCGCGCGGCGTCGACGTCTACGCGCAGGCGTGCGACGTGTACGAGGCGGCGGGCCACCCGACCGCTCGCACCAAGGCGCCGGGCGAGATCCTGCGCGACGGCTTCTTCCACGGCCTCGGCCACGGGGTCGGCCTCGAGATCCACGAGGCGCCGTCGCTCGGCCGAAGCGGGCGCGAGCCGCTCGTCGTCGGCGACGTCGTCACGCTCGAGCCGGGGACGTACCGCTCCGGCTTCGGCGGCGTGCGCCTGGAGGACCTCGTCCTCGTCACCGAGGACGGCTGCGAGGTCCTCACCGACTTCCCGTACGACCTGACGCCGTAGGCCCGTCGCGCCGGGGCCTCGGCCGCGCTCAGCCCGGGCGAGCGAAGGCGTGCGACGCCTGGACGAGCCGCTCGACGACGTCGAGCTCGGTCTCGTCGCGCGGGGCGTAGAGCATGACGGCGGTCGGCGGGATCATGCCCAGCCGCGCGACGGGGTGGATCTCGGCCCAGCCCGCGTCGATGGCTGCGGCGGCGACGTCCTCGGGGAGCATGGCGTGGAGGCTGTGGTCGGGAGCCGGATGCAGGTGGGCGAACTCGCGGTCGACCAGGAACGCGTGCCGCGGCCCGGTCGGCTCGTCCTCGGCGAGCGTGAGCGCGCGGGCCCCGGGCACCGAGATCTGGCTGGGCCGCTCGACGACGCCGGGCAGCGCGAACGCGCGTCGCGCCAGCTCCTCGATCAGGGCGGGATCGGTCGGTTGCTGATCGAGCTGCGTGTGGGGGTTGTTGGGCGTGGTGCGCGGGGATTTCCCAGCGCGTCGGGGCAGCCAGGGCAGCGACATGCCGGGAGCATCGCACGCGATCAGGAGGCGGGCCCTACGAGCGCGTCGACCGCCTCGCCTCGCGCCTAGCGAGCAGTAGCGCGCGCTACCGCAGTTCATCGGGAAGTAGGCCGAAGACGACCGTGTCTCGGCGGCGACCCTTGAACGGCACGTGCGAGCGAAGAAGACCTTCGCGTGTGAACCCGCAACGAGCAGCGACACGCTGAGACGCGTGGTTATCCGGCCCGCAGGTCAGCTCCAGTCGCGCAACGCCCAGGCTGTCGAATGCCCAGCGAGCAAGGAGCCGGACAGCGCGCGTAGCGATACCACGCCCGCGCGCTTCAGGCGCGAGCCAGTAGCCGACTGCCGCACGACCCTGCGACAGAGACACGTTGTTGAGTGAGACGCCACCAAGAAGGACGTTCATGTCGTGCGGCTCGACCAGCGCGAGTTCGAGTTGCTCACCACGCAGCCGTGCCGCCTCGTGCTCGGCGAGGTAGCGGACGGCATCGGCGTGGGTCCCAGGCGCCCAATCGGAGGAGCGCTCGAACAACGGGTCACTGAACGCCTCGAGCTGCGCCGCGATGTCCGCTTCACGCCACGGACGCAAGGCAGCGACACAGTCTCCGAGAGGCGGCGTCGGTAACGGGAGCGCGCGTATGGCGAGACCGTACGAGAAAGGCGCGGCGCCGCGTCGGTTCCAGCGCGTCGTGACGATCGGCAAGGCGATCGCGGGCGGCATCCCGATCGGCGCCTACGGCGTCAGCGAGGACGTCGGCGCTCGCATCGACGTCCTCACCGCGCGCGCCGTCCCGTGGTCGATGTCGCGCTCGGCGCCCGCGCCGAGCTCGCGTTCCTAGCCCGCCACCGCCAGCCGCCCGACGGCCACGCCGCGCGAGTTGACGACCGCCGGCTCGGCCAGCGCGTCGATCGGCGCGCCGCGCGCGTCCACGCCGAGGGCCTCGCGCACCGCCCACACCGCCGCCGGGTCGATCGCGCGCTGGCTGCCGTCGGTCACCTTCACGGCGAGGCCCCGGCCGTCGCCGCGTCCGACGGCGATGATCGCCTCGGCGCCGATCTTGGCCACGACCGGCGCGGCCGCCATGAGCTCGGTGTCGATCGCCCCCGGGTAGGCGACGAGGGTCGGGTGCGCGCGCATCGCGCCGGCGACGCGGGCGCCGGCGTCGCCGAGCCCGCCGCCGGCCAGCCGTCCGAACGCCCCGGCCAGGGCGCTCAGCGGGGCGAAGTAGGTGCGCATGCCGCAGCCGTCGATCGCCTGCGGCGGGTCGGGGACGCCCAGCGCCTGCGCCACCGCGTCGGCCATGGCGCGCTGCAGCGGATGGTCGGACTCCTGATAGCCGTGCAGCGGCCAGCCCTCGACCACGCACAGCGCCAGGCCGAGGGCGTGCTTGCCCGAGCAGTTGTGGTGGATGCGGCGCGGGGGGCGCGACAGGGTGCGCGCGGCCACCGGGTCGCGCGGCGCGAGCGGGCCGCACGCGAGCATGTCGACGCCGAGCCCGCAGGCCGCGAGCACCTCGGCCACCCGCGCCACGTGCTCGGGCGAGCCGCCGTGCGACGCGCACGCGACCGCGAGGTGGCGGTCGTCGAGGCCCAGGCGCTCGATCACCCCGGCGCGCACCGCGGGCAGCGCCTGCAGCGGCTTGGCCGCCGAGCGCAGGAAGACGCCCTCGTCCTCGCCGCCGCCGCTGCCGTCGTCCAGGCGCCAGGAGAACCGATGCTCGCTCTCGGCGAGCCCGCCGCGCTCGACGACGACCCGGCCGGCGCTCAAGCCACGACCGCGAGCGCGCCCGCGGCGACGCCGAAGACGGCCTCGACCGCGTCGCCGATGTAGTCGCCGTCGACCTGGATCGG
>JAXDHQ010000137.1:0-2747 GCA_034664395.1 Solirubrobacteraceae bacterium
GGGCGGCGCGCCGCCGGCCGCCCGCGCCGCGCGCGCCGTGGGCGCCCGCTCCTCCACGAGCGAGTTCCAGTCGTCGCACGACGGGCAGCGCCCGTGCCACTTCGGCGTCCGCGCGCCGCACGACGAGCAGGAGAAGACGGAGATCGGCCTGGCCACCCGCCGAGGGTAGGGCGCGCGGCGGTCGAACCCGCCCCCTCAGTCCGCGCGCTCCGCCTGCGCCAGGAACCCGTCGACCAGGTCGAGGAAGCGCTCGGGCTCCTCGACGTGGGGCATGTGGCTGGAGTCCTCGAAGAGCTCCCAGCGGCTGTCGCGCAGGCGGTCGTGCATCTTGGCGACGACGTGCGGGCGGACCTCGTCGTAGGCGCCGGAGACGAGCAGCACCGGGACCTCGATCTCGCCCAACCGGTCGGTGACGTCGAAGTCCCTGATCGTCCCCACCACGGTGAACTCGGTCGGGCCGTTCATCGTCCGGTAGACCGTCGGGTCGGACTCCATGGCGGCGAACGAGCGCACGACGTCGTCGGGCCACGGGTCCAGGCGGCAGACGAAGCGCTTGTAGAACTCCATGACCGCCGCCTGGAACTCGGGCGTGTCGACCTCCCCGTCGCGCTCGCCGGCGCGGATGGTCTCGCGCACGTCGGCGTCGAGCGTGTCCAGCAGCTCGTTGCAGCCGGCGACGAAGTCGGCGACCGAGGCCGGCGAGTCGGCCGCCACCACGCTGAGCAGCCCGGGCGGGCGCTCGAGCGCGTGCAGGAGGGCGAGCATGCCGCCCCAGGACTGCCCGATGACGTGGTAGCGCCCGTCGATGCCGAGGTGCGCGGCCAGCGCGCCGAGCTCGCGCTCGAAGCGGTCGACCGTCCAGAACGAGGGGTCGGCGTCGGGCAGGTGGTCGGAGCGGCCGTTGCCGAGCTGGTCGTAGAGGACGCAGGGCCGGCCCGAGCGGTGCAGCTCGGCGATCGGCTCGACGTAGTCGTGCGTCGCGCCCGGCCCGCCGTGGCAGATGATCGCCGGCGCGCGCTCGGCGGCGGGATCCAGCTCGCCGACCACCCGGTACCACGTACGGTGCCCGTCGTGGTCCAGGTAGCCCTCCATCGCACGCGAATGTAGCGTTGCGCGCGCCGGAGGGGGAAATCGTCAGCTCGCGCCGAAGGAGGCCGCCGTGAAGTTCCGTCTGCCATCGCCAGCCATGGTCGTGGCGGTGATAGCGCTCATCGTCGCCTTGTCGGGCACCGCCATCGCCGCGGTCGACTTCGCGCAGAACGCCGGCGCCGTCGACGGCAAGAGCGCGGTCGGAGCCAGGGCGTCGCTGCGCGAGGCGGCGGGCAAGCTCGTCGCGACGGCCGACGGAGGTACCGGCAAGGGTCAGATCCCGGCTCGCTTCCTGCAGGGCGTCATGCGCGGCGGCACCTCGTCGCTGTCGAAGTACCTGCGCACGGCCGACAACCAGGCCGGACGTCCGACGGCGCTGCTCATCGTCCCCGGCATCGGGCGGATGGACGCCGAATGCGACGACGTCGACCCCGCCGTGGGGACGGCGACGACGCGCACGTCGATCAGCTTCACCGCGTCGGTCAAGCAGGGCGTGAACATCTCACGCCTGCTCGGCCGCGACATCGCCGCCGCCCAGCGGCCGGACGTCTTCACCGCCCCGAAGGGTCAGGTCGTGCCGATCATCGCCAGCGCGGACGGGCTCTTCGAGGTCGTGATGGAGGCCAAGGGCCGCTCGGTGCTGGTCATCGGCGCGGCGCGCACGGACAACGCGCCCGGCCCCAGGGCCGCCTGCCTGATCTGGGGCACCGCCTTCAGGATCGGCTGACGTCGAGGGCGCGCAGGACGTCGGCGAGCAGGTCGCCGGCGTCCTCGATCCCGGCGCTGAACCGGACGAGCCCCTCCGACACGGAGTCGTTGCCCCACCGGCCCCGTCGCTCGGCGCTGGAGTGCACGCCGCCGAAGCTCGTCGCCTCGGCGACCAGCTCGCACGCCGCCAGGAAGCGCTCGGCGCGCGTCTGCGAGCCGACGTCGAAGCAAACGACCGAGCCGAGCGCCGGCCAGCGCACGCCGGTGACGTCGTCGCGGGCGCGCAGGGCGTCGACCAGCGCCCGCGCGTTGGCCTCCTGCCGGTCGAGGCGGACGGCGACCGTGGCCAGCGAGCGATGGGCCAGCCACGCCTCGAACGGCCCGGGGATCGCCCCCGTCATCGTGCGCCAGGCGCGCAGCGCCGCGGCGCGGTCGGGGTCGTCGACGGCGACGCACCCGAGCACGAGGTCGCTGTGGCCGGTCAGGTGCTTGGACGCGCTGGTGACCGACACCTGTGCGCCGAGCTCGAGGGGGCGCTGGCGCAGCGGACCCGCGAGCGTGTTGTCGACGACGAGCGTCGCGCCCGCGCGGCGCGTCGCGTCGGCGACCGCGGCGAGGTCGACGACGTCGAGGCCCGGGTTGGAGGGCGTCTCGACCCACACCATGCTCGCCCCGGCGGCGGCCTCGACCACGGCGGCGTCGTCCGTGGGCACCAGTCGCACCTCGATGCCGCGCGGCTCGAGCACCTCGCGGGCGAGCTGGCGGATCCCGGGATAGGCGTCGGACGGCGCGACGAAGACGTCGCCCGGAGCCAGCGCCGGGACGACGACGGCCGTGACCGCGGCCATGCCGGAGGCGAAGGCGACCGTCTCGCGGGCGCCCTCGAGCTCGGCGAGCGCCGTCTCGAGGCCGGTCCACGTCGGGTTCGTGTAGCGGCCGTAGCCGTAGGG
>JAXDHQ010000138.1:0-3857 GCA_034664395.1 Solirubrobacteraceae bacterium
AGATCAGGCAGCCATCCGGCGCTCTCGCTACTCGTCCAGCTCAGGCGTCTGCTGGGCGTCGACGCAGACGGCTGCTTCCACGTGAGGCTGTTGCGCAAAGCGGTTGGGGCGATGCGGTCGCGGCCGGCGCGGTCGATGGATTCTGGGGTTCGCGCCGTTTTGGGCCGGGTCGGCCGGTCTCAGGCCGTTGCGGGCCGCTGGAGGTGGCTGTGGAGCTTCTGGAGGTTGTGGGTGGCGGTGATCAGGCGCCACTCGGACCTTGCTGCGGATCGGCCTCGGCGTTGGAAGCGGTCGATGCGGCGGTTGAACTTGGTGTGTGCGAATACGGGCTCGATCATGCCCTGGCGTTTTCGGTAGAGCTCCTTGCCAGTGTCACCTTCAAGGACCTGACGCATGAACGCGTACAGGCCGCCGTCCCACCCCGGGCGGGTACCCTTGCGCTGCCCGCCGCCGGGCGGAATGAGAACCTGGCTGCCGCGGCTGACGATCCCCTCCATCTGTTGCTGATGCCAGTAGCCAGCGTCCGCGAGCACGACGGCCGGAGTGTCAGTCACGCCGACGGCCAGCAACTCTGTCTGGGCGGCGGTCAGGATCGGTTCGAGCAGGCCGAAGTCGGGTGACGCCGTGGTGACCTCGGCAGCGATCACGATCTGATGCTCGTTGACCGCGGCTTGCGCGTTGTAGCCCTGAATCCAGCCGCGCATCCCTTTCACCAGGTGGGAGTCCGGGTCAGTCACATTCATCTTCCCGGCGGGCTGCTCCGGCGGCTGGTAGGGCTTCGGTGGCGCACCCAGCCGCCGGCCGTTGCTCATCCGCCCGTGCGCGCGGTAGTGCTCATACACCGCGTTCGCGCGAACCTCGACCCGCAGTTCTTCCTCGAGCCGCGCCTTGGCTTCCCTGAGCCGTTCTGGGCGCGAGCGCGCGATCGGGCGGGCCTCCTGGGCGCGCTTCTCCTCGAGCTGGCGCTTGGCATCCGCCAGCCACTTCCGTCGACCCTCATGCGTTGAGAGCTCAAGCGGCAGCTCATCCCCGCGAGCATCACCGAGGCGCTCATCCTCCTCACGGTCGACCTCGTCGGCGTGCTCGAGGATCTCGCGCGCGATCTGCTCATAGTCACGCGTCGCGTCGCGTCGCGTCGCGGCTCGCGTTCGCGTAAAGCTTCGTGCCGTCGATCGCGATCACCCCGACCGTCGCCAGACCTGCCCGCGCGCAGAGCCCCAACACATCGCCAAAGACACCGGCAAGCGCCGCCTCGTGACGCTGGCGAAACCGAGCGATCGTGGTGTGATCAGGAGCCTGGTTGGCCGTCACCACCCGGTAGGCGACGTCCTCCCCGCACTCCCGCTCGATCACCCGCGACGACCGCTGCCCCATCGAGTACGCGTAGAGCAGCAACGCGACCATCATCCCCGGCTCGTGAGCCGCGCGACCATGACCATCCGGGCGATACGCGGCGTAGAACGCCGTCAAGTCCATGTCCGCCACCGCGGCCAGCAAGAACCACGCGAAGTGATCCTCCGCCAGCCACTCCCGCAAGCTTGGCGGCATCAACAGCACCTGATCGCGATCGCACGGCAAGAAGTTCTGGGGCATCCCCGGATCTTCTTAAACCCACCGGACAGACCCGCTTTGCGCAACAGCCTCACGCGAAAGCGGAAGTCTCCGGTAGCGACCGAGATTCCAACCGAGCCTGTCCCATGGAGCGGCCCTCACTACCCACGCCGATGCAACGCGCTGGGTGATCATTGCCCTGTCGGCGTGGGCGGCGCTCAACGGCGACGAAAGCGCGACAGGGAGGTGATCCCTGGCAGGATGACGCCATGGAAATCGGGGAGATCGGCATCTGGACGAGCTACCGCGCCTTTGGCATCGAGCATGCCGGCGAGGCGGCGCAATTCGTCGAGCAGCTCGGATATGGGGTGTTTTGGGTGGGCGGTTCTCCTCACGTGGCCGACATCCGTCCGGTCCTGGAGGCCACGTCGACCTTGGTCGCCGCGACCGGCATCCTCAACGTCTGGATCAACGACCCCGGCGAGACGGCGGAGGCCGACGCGGCCCTGCGCGCGAACTTCCCGGGGCGGTTCATGCTCGGCGTCGGCATCGGACACCCCGAGGCGACGAGCGACTACCGCCGGCCGCTGCAGACGATGCGCGCGTTCCTCGACGGCCTCGACGCCTCACCGACCCCACCTCCGGTCGATGGGCGCTGCCTGGCCGCCCTCGGGCCGAAGATGCTGGATCTCGCCGGCGAGCGGACCGCCGGCACCCATCCGTACTTCACGACCGTCGAACACACGCGGTTCGCCCGTGAGCGACTCGGTTCAGGCAAGCTGGTCGCTCCCGAGTTGGCGTGCGTGGTCGATACCGATCCGGTGCGCGCCAAGGCCGTCGCCCGTGAGTACGCGAAGCTCTACCTCGGCCTGCGCAACTACACGAAGAACCTGCTCGACTTCGGCTTCACCGAGCGCGACCTCGCCGACGGCGGTTCGGACCGGCTGATCGACGCGGTCATCCCGCAGGGCAGCGCCGACCAGATCGCCGAGGTCGCGCGCGCACACCTCGACGCCGGCGCCGATCACGTTTGCATACAGCCGTTAGGCGAAGAGGGCATCCCGCGCAAGTCCTGGACGTCGCTAGCCAGCGCTTTGATCGACTGATCTGATTTCGGCTTCCGCTTCGAGGCAGCAACGTGCGGCGCCGCTTGCGCGCTGTTCCTCCGCGCGAGCAGGAGCCGCCGCTGGGCTGTCCCCGCCGCGAAAGGGACCGTGGCGTAACCGGGTCGAGGTTGCCCTCGGGGAACTGCGGGTAGATGGAAGCAACCGGGTGATCGTCAACTGGCGAGTCCGCCACTAGGGCCTCGTTCGGTGTTGTCCTCGTCCGGGTCCCGCAAGGGGTGGACGAAGCGCCGAAGGACGGCGCCCGACCATCGTGGATAGAAAGGCAGGAGAATGTACGTCGCACTGATCGATGGCGCGGCAAGTATTCCAGGAGCGATCGCTGTGGCCGTTGTGCTTCTTCTCGCCCGCTATCTCTTCACGAGATCGCGCGGGGGGGACTGATCGTGCCGCCTGGTATCCGGCTCTTCCTAATGTTCCTCGGCGTCGCGGCCGTGGGATGCTTACTCGGTGTAGCAGTAGATCGAACGCTGGGCGCGATCGTTGCCGTACCGGCGCTCCTTCTCGCGATCGGCTTTCGAGATCCGGAGACGCGCCAGCGGGGGTGGCCGCCCAAATACTGGTAGCGCGTCATCGACGTTGAAGGTTGAGCTGACGCCGTCCGACCCCGGACCGCCGGACACGCTTCGGCCACGTCCTGCACTCGCTGCGGCGGCCACGACTTCGGTGTCGCTTTGCGCGAACTGGAGGCGACTCTCAAGGTTTCGGAGCGAGGCGTCGAGGATCGAATATGAGGCGACGGAGATTGTTTCGGACGGATGGCGTGGTTGGGGCGGTGCAAACCGGTCCGGGCAGCGCGGCGGGCGGTTCGAGCCTCGAGGTGCTGCTGGCAGAGTGCCACGACCTTTACTCCGGAGGGCATCCCGTCGAGGCGCTCGGGCGGCTCAATCGAATTGCCGTTGCGTTGCCTGGCTCGGCTTCGCCGGCGGTGGCGAGTGCGCTGGCATTCAAGGGACGCATTCTTGGCGAGTTGGGTCGCGTCGCCGAGGCGCAGGCGGCGTTCGGGGCGTTGACCGAGCAGTTCGGTGCCGGTTCTGACGCGGCCGTTCGCGGGCACGTCCTGGCGGGCATGTGCGACCACGCACGATTGTTGAGCGAGCGTGGACGTCACGCGGAAGCCGCGGCGGTCGCAAGTGCGCTGATCGCGCGATCGGTCGACGGCGCGTCGCCGTCGGACATTCC
>JAXDHQ010000139.1:0-30300 GCA_034664395.1 Solirubrobacteraceae bacterium
AGCGCAACATCTGGAAGCCCACCCAGCAGGAGGCGCTGTGGTTCCACGGCGGCAACCTGCACCAGTCGCGGTACTACTCGCTCTACCTCGCCCTGCAGCTCAAGGCGCGCGCCGAGGGCATCGACACGCCGGTCTACGGCCTCCAGGAGGTCCACCACCCGAGCTGACCGGGGCGCGCGACGTCATCGCCGGCGGGCGGTGGCGAGCAGCAGCACCACGCTGACGATCATCAGCGCGGTGAGCAGCGCCATGGCGACGCCGTAGCCGCCGAGCGCGTCGTGGAGCGCGCCGGTCAGGGCCGGCAGGCCCGCGCGGCCGAGCGCGATGACCGCCGCCTGCATCCCCATGACCATCCCGAAGACGGCGGTCGAGGTCCACTCGCCCATGACGACGGCGCGCAGGGGCAGCGCCGCCCCGACCACGAGGCCGAACAGCACGAACGAGAGGGCCATCTGCCAGTACGCGTGGCCGGCGATCATCAACGCGGTGCCCGCGGCCGTCACGGAGAGCACGACCGCCAGCACGTTGGACGCGCTCAGGCGGTTGGCCAGCATGGGCAGCAGGAAGCGCCCGGGGAGCGTCAGCAGGCCCGAGACGGCCGCCCAGGACGTCACGGTCGACAGCGAGAAGCCGAGATCCTGGAAGCGGGCGATGCGGTGCACGATCGTGGCCTCGATCGCGCCGTAGGCCAGGATCGCCGCGAGCGTGAACAGCCGCATCCGCGGATCGCGGAAGTGCGCCGCGCCCGTCACGTGCCCGGGATCGCCGGCGGCGGGACCCCCGCGCCGGAGGGCCGGGCGGCCCGGGATCAGGACCGCCGCCACGAGCGCAGCGGCCGCGAAGGCCGCGGCGAGCACGCGCGTCGTGTCCCGCCAGCCGACGCCGTCGACGAGCGCGCCCGTCGCCCAGGTGAAGACCGGGCCGGAGAAGCCGGCGGCGAGGGTCAGCACCGCGATCGCGCGGGCGCGCGACTCGGCGCCGAACGTCTGCTGGATCGCGATGTACGCCGGCTCGTAGAACGTCATCGCGGCGGCCGGTCCGAGCACCAGCCACCACAGCACGAGCACCTGCCACCCGCGCGCGGCGGCCGAGAAGGCCAGCAGTCCGGCGGCGCCGAGCAGCGCGCCACCGACCATGACCCCGCGCACGCCGGCGCGGTCGCCGATCCGGCCGACCGGGATCGCGACCAAGCCCGCGGTGAGCACCGCTCCGCCATACGCGGCCGACAGGAGGGAGCGCGAGAACTCGCCGCCCGCGGCCGGCTCCGTGATCAGGACCGCGAAGCCGTAGTACAGCGCGCCGTAGGCCACCGTCACGACCAGGCAGAGCGCTGCGATGAGGGGCGCGTGCCTTTCGCGGACGGACGAGCTCACCGCGCGATTGTCGCCGCTCCTTCAGCTCGACCTCTCCCCACAGAGCCACGGCGCCCGTCGACGCAACTGGCCGTGTTGACGCCGCGGCACCACGGGTGACCGGAGAACCACATTGCCCCACACGAGTGGGGCGCAGACGGAGCGTGTCCGAATTGCGACCGCGTTGCTGGCCGCCGTCCGGCCCCGGCCTAGCGTCTGCGAAGCAGGCGATCGAAGGGATCCACCATGGCCACAGCGATGGACCGGGGGGGACGGCGGGCCGGATGGCGCAGCACGACCGCTGGCGAGCTGGTCGCCGAGTGCCTAGGCACCTTCGTGCTGATCTGCTTCGGCGACGGGGTCGTCGCCATGGCCGTGGCGGGGCTCAACCAGTCGGGCCGCGGCACGAAGATCTTCGACGCGAGCGGCGACTGGCTGATCATCGGGTGGGGCTGGGGTCTGGCGGTCACGTTCGCCGTCTACGTCGCAGGCGGCGTCAGCGGCGCGCACATCAACCCCGCGGTCACGGTCGCCTTCGCGGCGCGCCGCGGCTTCCCGTGGCGCAAGGTGCCGCGGTACATCGCCGCGCAGATGCTCGGCGCCTTCCTCGGGGCGCTGCTGGTCTACGTGGTCTACAAGGCCGCGATCGACTCCTACGACCGCGCCAACCACATCACCCGCGGCGCCGCGGACTCGGTGGCGACGTACTCCATCTTCGCCACGTTCCCGGCCAAGTACTTCGGCACGTGGCTCGGGCCGTTCATCGACCAGGTCGTGGGGACCGCCTTCCTCGTCGGGTTCGTCTTCGCGGTGGTCGACGAGGTCAACCAGCCCGTGCGCGCGAACCTGGCGCCGGTCGTGGTCGGCTTCATCGTGGTGGCTATCGGGCTCTCCTTCGGCGCCAACGCCGGGTACGCGATCAATCCGGCGCGCGACTTCGGGCCGCGGGTGTTCGCGTGGATTGCGGGTTGGGGCAAGGTGGCGATGCCTGGCGACTACGGGAACATCAGCACCTACTTCTGGATACCGATCGTCGGACCCCTCCTCGGCGGGTTGGTCGGCGCCTTCACCTACGACCTCACGATCCACGACGTCCTGGTGGCGCGGGGCGAGCAGCCGGCGACCGACGTCGAGCAGCGCGGACGAACCGTGGAGGAGACCTGAGGGCACAGCGGCGCCTGCGCGCCGGCGTAGCGAGAGTGAGCTCGCCCGCGAGGGCCGGCTGAGCCGCATCGCGGACTCGTGGATCCTCCACGGCGAGCCGCCACGGGAACCGCGCTGACGTCTGGCGGCCGCGAGCGCTCCGGTCCGCGCTACTGGGGGCTCGCTGTGGAGCGCCCGAAGGCGGCGGCGGCGCCGGCGTGGAGCTGCCGGAGCTGCGCCGGGGTGGGACACCACGTCGACTCGAAGCTCGCGGTGTCCCAACCGGCGAGACGAGCGCCGGCCTCGTAGGCGCTCTGGCAGAACGCGAGCAGCGTCGTCCTGGGGTCGCGCGCCGTGCGCACGGTCTCGTAGGGCAGGATCGCCAACGAGCCCGAGCCCGAATCGGTCCACGCGCCCGCCGACAGCGGCTGGTCGCGCAGCCCCTCGGGCTCCGGGGCGGTGTAGGAGTAGTAGGCGGCGTCGCCGAGGTTGTCGTCTCCGGCCCAGAACCCGAACGAGATGACCTCCTGGGAGTAGGCCTCCTGGGTGACGGGGTCGGCGTCGATCGACACGCCCGGCCGGCCCGAGAACCGGCTGACCGCGAGATCGAGGCTGTGCCAGAAGAGGTGCACGGGGCTCGTCTTGCCGTTGAACCAGCCGCTGAACTCCTCGAGCACCGAGTCCGACCAGTCCAGGATCCGCCCGAAGCGCTCGACCGCATCGCGATCCCACGACGCATGCTCCACGTCCTGGGCAAAGGGCGTCGTCATCGGGACGCCGAACGGCTCCTCCCTGATCTCGACGTCGATGTCCAGTGCTTCGAGCATCGCGTGGACCCCGGCGTCGAAGTCGGCGACCGACAGCCCGTTGCGCAGCGCGAGCGACTGCGCGCGGCCGTCGGCCGTCCGGACGATCGCGGCGTGATCGACGAAGTCGAGCGCGATCTCGAACGTCGTCCCGTGGTGGTGCAGGCGTCGCGTCGTGAGGCCTCGAACGTCGACGTAGAGGGGGACGTTCCACCAGTGGTTGCGCGGCGCCGTCGTGGCCAGGCGGATCTTCCCGACGATCTGGCTGTAGAGATGCAGCGTGTCCCTCGTGGCGCGCCAGTCGGCCAGATGCAGCTCCGGGAGCGTCACGGTCCGGCGACCACGAACGCCACGTTGTCGATGTAGCACCAGCTCCAGTCCTCCCCGGGCTCCGCGGACCGCGCGATCGGGTGCCCCGTGCCGCGCGCGTGGGCAGAGGCGTGGCGGTGTGGCGAGCTGTCGCAGCATCCGATGCGCCCGCAGCTCTGGCACATGCGCAGGTGCACCCAGCTGCCCCCGATCGCCAGGCAGTCCTCGCACCCGGCGATCGCCTCGGGCAGCTCGATCACCTCGATGGTGTCCAGGTGCGAGCACATCGCGCTCATGTCGCCAGCGCCTCCAACAGGGTTGCCGCGTCGTAGCCGCCGCGGTGCACGACTCCGTCGATGAACAGCGTCGGCGTGCCCCGGACCTCGCCCGACGCCATTGCGCCGTCGACGTCCCGGCGAACCCGCTCCAGGACGGCGGCGCCGGTCCGGTCGCCGTCGAACCTCGCGCCGTCGAGCTCGAGCTCGGCGGCGTACTGGCGCAGGTGGTCGTCCTCGAGCGCCGCCTGGTGATGGAAGAGCAGGTGGTGCATGTTCCAGAAGCGGTCCTGCAGGGCAGCCGCCTCGGCCGCGGCGGACGCGGCGAGGGCGTGCGGGTGGATCTCGGTGAGGGGAAAGTGCCGGAAGGCGAAGCGCACCCCGTCGGGCAGTTCTCTCTCGACGCGTTCGATCTCCCGAAACGCCCGTCGCGAGTACGGGCACTCGTAGTCGCCGTACTCGACGATCAGCCGCGCCGTCGCAGCGCCGCGGACATGATCGACCGCGTCGTCGAGCGGCTCCATCGTGGTCTCGCGCTCCCGCACCACCGTCGCGTCCGAGTATCGCAGAGCGGACAGCCGGGTCAGCGCACTGAGGAATGCTGTTCGATCTGCGCCAACTCCTCGGCGCTGAAGTCGAGCCGGTCCAGCGCAGCGACGTTCTCCTCGAGCTGGTGGACGCTGCTGGGACCGATGATCGCCGACGTCACGCGCGGGTCGCGCAGCGTCCACGCCAGCGCCATCTGCGCGAGGCTCTGCCCGCGAGCACGTGCGAGATCGTTCAGCTCCGCGACGCGCCGGAGGGTCTCGTCCGTCAGCGTCGCGGTCGAGAGGGTGGAGCCGCGCGCAGCACGCGAACGTTCCGGCACGCCGTCGAGGTACTTGTCGGTGAGGACCCCCTGGGCGAGGGGCGAGAACACGATGCAGCCGACGCCTTCGCGCCCGAGGACGTCGAGCAGGTCCGGCTCGATCCAGCGGTTCAGCAGCGAGTACGACGGCTGGTGGATGAGCAGCGGCGTGCCCAGCTCCCTGAGGATGCCAACCGCGCGCTCGGTCAGCTCCGCCGGGTACGAGGAGATCCCCGCGTACAGCGCCTTCCCCTGACGAACGGCGGTGTCGAGCGCACCGAGCGTCTCCTCCAGGGGAGTGTCGGGGTCGGGACGGTGCGAGTAGAAGACGTCGACGTACTCGAGCCGCATCCGGCGCAGGCTCTGCTCGAGGCTGGCGAGCAGGTACTTGCGCGATCCCCAGTCTCCGTACGGGCCCGGCCACATGTCCCAACCGGCCTTGGTCGAGACGATGATCTCGTCGCGGTAGGGAGCGAGGTCCTCCGCGAAGATGCGCCCGAAGTTGGTCTCGGCCGAGCCGTACGGCGGGCCGTAGTTGTTGGCCAGGTCGAAGTGGGTGATCCCGAGATCGAAGGCCCGGCGCAGCGTCGCTCGCGAGCCCTCGATCGGCTCGCGGTCGCCGAAGTTGTGCCACAGGCCGAGCGAGATCGGTGGAAGCCGCAGGCCACTCGTGCCGCAGCGGCGGTAGGGCATCGCGTCGTAGCGATCGGGGGCGGCGACGTACGTCACGAGGGAGGAGTCCATCCGGACATCGGGCGCGATCATGCCCACGGGCCTGGGGGCGGTCAAGGACGCGCTGGTCGCATTCCAACATACGAAACGACTCGTCAGGGAATGGAACTGATGGTACGGTCTCGCCGTGCTCGCGAGCGAGGTGATCGAACGAGACCGCGTCGTGGCTGTGATCCGTGCCGGACGCGTCTCCGACGCCAGTGCGCTGTGCGCGAGCTTCGTGCAGGCCGGGATACGCTGCATCGAGGTCACGCTCACGGTCGCCAATGCGCTCGACGTGATCCAGCAGCTCGCGGACAGCCGTGACTGCGTCGTCGGAGCCGGCACCGTCACGACGGAGCGCCAAGCCGCCGACGCGCTCGCTGCGGGCGCGCGGTTCCTCGTCTCGCCGGTCGCCGACGCGGGCGTCGTGCGTGCCGGAGTCGCGTCTGGGATCCCGGTCATCGCCGGTGCGTTCACGCCGACCGAGGTCCTGCGCGCTGCCGGGCTCGGTGCGGCGGCCGTCAAGATCTTCCCCGCGCGCGTCGGAGGGCCGGGCTACGTCGAGGACCTGAAGGGTCCGTTTCCGGATCTGCGGCTCGTCCCGTCCGGAGGCATCGACTCCGCCAACGCGGGCGCATATCTCGCCGCCGGCGCCTTCGCGGTCGCGACCGGCTCGTCCGTGGCTCCCGCTGATCTGGTCGAGACCGGGGAGTGGTCGGAGATCGAGCGACGGGCGCGGGCGTTCGTCGCCTGCGTCGCGGCCTTCCGTCCCCGGTCCGGAGCGCCGATCGCGTGAGCCCGCGTGGCTCGACGGCACGCGAGAGCTCGTCCGCCAAGATGCTGACGATCCTCGAGCTCGTGTTGAGCGCAGAGACGCCGCTCAGCTTGGCCGAGATCGCCCGGCGTGCGGAGCTCACGAAGCCGACGGCCCATCGGTTGCTCCAGATGCTCGTCGAGCGCAACTACGTCAGACGGACCACCGCGCGCACGTACGCGACCGGCGCACGCGCGCTGTGGTTGGCCGGCGAGACCCTCGCCCAGGTCAATCACTCCGAGATGGCGCGTCCGGCGCTGCGGCGGCTGCACGACCTCATTCCCGAGACGGTCCACTTCGCGGTCCTCAGCGGCAACGACGTCGTGTACGTCGAGAAGTTCGAGAGCCGCCGGCCGTATCGGATGGCGTCGAGCATCGGGATGTCGCTGCCCCTCCACTGCACGGCGATCGGGAAGTCGCTGCTGGCGTTCATGCCGGCCGAGGAGCGCTCGCGTCTGCTGCCCGAAGGGACGTTGCCCGGTCGCACGCGCAACACGATCACGGCCCGCGACAAGCTCGAGGGCGAGCTCGCGCGCGTCGCGCGTCGCGGCTACGCCATGGACGACGAGGAGAACGAGGAGAACATCCGCTGCATCGGCGCTGCCGTGTTCGACAAGGACGGGGTTCCGATCGGCGGGGTCAGCGTCAGTGCCCCCAGCTTCCAGCTCTCGGCGCTGGCCGCGCGGCGGATGGCACCCGCCATCGTCGCCACCGCCAGAGAGATCTCGCTGGCGCTGGCCGCCGACCTCGAGCGGCTCCCCGCGTCCTACCGCCCTGCCCGGCGGCGGCCCTCCGGCAGCCGTCCGTCCGTCCCGCAGGGGCCATCTCGTCGATGACCAGGCTCCTCGGCGCGCTCGACGCGGTCGGGCGCCCCGCGAACGATGCCGCCCGGGCTCTCCTGGCCGACGGCTGGTCGAGCGCCGAGGCGGCGTGGCCGGCCGACCCGGAGGCCGCCGCCGTGCTCGAGCACGCCATCGTCGCGAGCGGCATCGAGATCGGTCTGCTCGACGTCTCCGCGGTCGCCGGCGTCTCGGCGCCGCAGTCGGAGGGACCGCTGCTCGCAGCGATCGCGGCGGCCCGGCGACTGCTCACCGCCAAGCTGCGCGTGAGCGTCCCCGCCGATGCGGGCCGCGACGCCTCCCTGATCCGACGGCTGCGGGAGGTCGCGGACGCCGCCGATCGACGGGGCCTGCGGCTGGTTCTCTGGATCCAGGGCGCTGCGCCGCGCATCGACGAGCTCCAAGACCTCCTGGGAGCGACGGAGCATCCCGCGATCTCGCTCGAGATCGATCCCCTCGGCGGGTCTCGCGACGCGCGGGCGGCGTCGGAGCTGATTCGCCAGATGCTGGGACGGATCGGTCACGTGCGCGTCGACTTCAACGGTCGTGGCTCGGTCGAGCAGGACCTGTCGCGGCTCCCCGATCTGCTCGCCGAGCTTCGTGGGGCGGGGTACCACGACAGCGTCACGGTGCTCGGCTCGGGCCTGCCGCCCGAGTGGGGCACGAACCGCGACTCCGACCGCCTCGACAGGATCCGCCTCGCCCTCGCCCAGGACGGATTGGACGCGCTGGTCTGCGGGCTCAGCGAGAACGTGCTGGCGCTCAGCGGGTACTGGTCGATGAACGGCACGTGCATCGCCGTCGTGCCGCGCGAGGGCGAGCCCGTGCTGCTCGTGCCTCGCGGCGAGGAGACCTGGGCGGCCGCGAGCGAATGGCCCGGCGTGCACTCGTATCCCTCCGGGCGCCTCACCGACCCCCCGTTCGCCGAAGCGCTGGGGCCGCTGCTGCGCGACGTCGGCGAGCGGCTCGGTCTGCGCGGGAGCAGGATCGGCGTCGAGCTCGATCAGCCGTTCGTCGTGCCGGCGCACACCGCGCACGAGACCTCAGCCGTGACCCCGCGGTTGGCGGCGCTCGTGCAATCGGCTTGGGATCCGGCCGCGATCGTCGCCAGCGACCACGCGATCCATCGCATCAGGGCGGTGAAGACGGCACGCGAGATCGCTGCGATACGCCGCAGCGCGGCCGCGGCGGACGAGGGCCTGCGAGCGTTCCGCGAGGCGACCGTGCCCGGCTGCCGCGACCACGAGGTCGCGAGGGCCGTCGAAGTCGCCGTTCATGAGGCCGCCCTCACGCGCGGCGGCGGCCGGGCTCGAGCGTGGGCCTATGTCATGAGCGGGCCGCAGGTCTCGCAGGCCTACCTGCCGTTCCAGGTGCCGACCGCCCGTCGGATGTCCGCGGGAGAGCTGGTGCTGCTGGAGCTGGCGGTCGTCGTCGACGGCTACTGGCAGGATCTCTCCAGGACGCACGCGGTCGGCGGTGCCGACGCCCGGCAGCGCGAGGTCGCGGAAGCGGTTGGCGGGGCCTGGCAGGCGGCCGCCGCGGCGGCGGTCCCGGGCGCGACCGGCGGCGACGTCGACGCCGCCGCCAGGCGGGTGCTCACCGACGCCGGGCTCGGCGGTCGCTTCGTCCACGGGACCGGGCATGGCGTCGGCTTCGCGTTCCACGAGCCCCACCCGATCCTCGCGCCGGGGCGCGCAGACGTGCTGGCGCGAGACATGGTCGTGGCGGTCGAGCCCGGCGTCTACCTCCCCGGCTTCGGCGGCGTGCGCAACGAGGACGACTGCGTCGTGACCGACGACGGGGCGCAGTCGCTGGTCAGCGACGGACACGCGATATGACCTCGCTCGAGCCGGCGCGGCCCTCCGCCGACCTCAGTGCACGAGTCGCCGTCGTGACCGGGGCGTCCGGCGTCTTGGGCGGCGCCATGGCCGCGGGCCTGGCCGCGGCCGGTGCCCGCGTGGGCGTGCTGGCTCGCAACCGCTCGCGCATCGACCGCCAGGTGGCCGCGATCGTCGATCGGGGCGGCGATGCCCACGCGCTCGTCGCCGACGTGCTCGACCGCGGGCAGCTCGAGGACGCCCGCGACGAGGTCCTCGGGCGCTGGGGCCGGATCGACCTGCTCGTCAACGCGGCCGGGGGCAACGTCGCCGCAGCGGTGCTCCAGCCCGAGGACGATCTCTTCTCGCTCTCGGTCGACGCCTTTCGCGCCGTCGTCGAGCTCAACGCGTTCGGCACGCTCCTCCCGTGCCAGGTCTTCGGCCCTGCCCTCGCGCGCAGCGCAGCGGGCGGCGGCGCGGCCGCGATCGTGAACGTCAGCTCGATGACCGCGCAGCGCGCCGTCACGCGGGTCGGCGGCTACGGCGCGGCGAAGGCCGCCGTCGACGCCCTGACGAGGTGGCTGGCGCTGGAGGCGGCGACGCGCTACGGCGGTCGCCTGCGCGTCAACGCGATCGCTCCCGGCTTCTTCGTCGGCGAGCAGAACCGGCGTCTCCTCGTGGAGGAGGACGGCACCCTCACGGCTCGTGGACGCGCGATCGTGGATCGCACGCCGATGGGCCGCTTCGGCGAGCCGAGCGAGCTGATCGGAACGCTCCTGTGGCTGTGCGGCGACGGCTCGTCGTTCGTCACCGGCGCCGTGATACCGGTCGATGGGGGATTCAGCGCGTCCGGCGGCGTCTGAGCACGTCGATCCCGCGGAACGCTCAGCGCCCTTCGTTCTGCTGAGTGGAACCGCGAGCGCGACAGGTTGACGCGCGGGCCGGTCGCACCGAAGCTGACCGAGCGGTCCAGTATGCAGAACGCTGTTCCGTATATAGAAAAAAGCCATGGTCATCACTCTGGGAGAGGCGCTGGTCGTAGGGATCCCCGCGAATCCCGTGGGCCTCGATCGCGCGGGCAGCGTTCGCCTGTCGGTCGGCGGCAGCGAGCTGAACTTCGCGATCGGGCTGGCACGACTGAACGTCGACTGCGCCTGGATCGGCCGGCTCGGAGAAGACCCGTTCGGGGGCATGGTCAGGGACGTGCTCGAGCACGAGGGCGTGCGAACGGACTGGGTCACCTCGGACCTCCGCCGCCCGACGGGCGTGTACTTCCGCGAGTGGCTCGACGACGGTCTGCGGCGTCCGTACTACTACCGCCACGGCTCTGCGGCGACCGGGCTCTCGGTCTCCGACTGGCCGGACGATGCGCTCGGGCAGGCGCGCTGGCTGCACGTGAGCGGCATCACGCCGGCGCTCGGCAAGGCGCCCCGCGAGCTGGTGGAGCGAGCGGTCTCGCGTGCGCGCCAGGAGGGACTGGAGGTCTCCGTGGACCCGAACTTCCGCGCGCCGCTGTGGTCCGCGCTCGAGGCGCGGTCCGTGCTCGAGCCGATCGTGCGCGCGAGCACCGTCCTGCTGCTCGCGGAGGAGGACAGCCGCCTGCTGTTCGGAACCGTCGACCCCGAGCTGGCCGCACGTCGGGCGCACGACAGCGGAGCCGCAACGGTGGTCGTGAAGCTGGGCGCCGCGGGTGCGTACGCGAGCCGCGGCGCCGAGTCCCTGCACCTGCCGGCGGCCGCGACCGGACGCGTGGTCGACCCGGTTGGCGCCGGAGACGGCTTCGACGCGGGCTTCGTCGCCGGATTGCTGCGGCGGGGAGACCTGCGCTCGGCGCTGACGCTGGGGAACTACGTCGGCGCCCGCGCGGTCGAGGAGCCGACCGAGCACCCCTACCCGACCGTGCAGGAGCTTCCCCCGGAGCTTCAGGACATGCTCGCGGCGCCGCCGTCGGGGCTGACCTGCGTGAGGCCGGGCGCATGAGGATCACGGGCCTGCGGGCACGGACGGCGAGCATCCCGGTGAAGGCGCCGACGCGTCATTCCTACGGATCGCCGGGCTACTACTCGCGCACGATCGTCGAGGTCTCGACCGACGAGGGGATCACCGGGCTGGGCGAGACGTACGGCACCGTCTCCGCGGACAGCTTCGCGCCGCTCGTCCCGATCCTGGTCGGCGAGGACCCGCTGAACCTCGAGCGGATCCGCCTCCAGATCAGCCAGCGCGGATACATCTCCCGCCAGCCGATGCTGTCGTCGCCGATCGAGCAGGCGTGCCTCGACATCTCGGGCAAGCGCTTCGGCGTCCCGGTTCACCAGTTGATCGGGGGGAAGGTTCGCGATCGGGTCCCGGTGGCCGCGTACCTCTTCTACCGCTATGGCGACGCCGCCGGGCAGGGCGCGATCGAGTCGCCCGAGGAGATGGTGGCGCACGCCCGGGAGCTCGTGGACGAGCACGGCTTCAGCAGCCTCAAGCTCAAGGGCGGCGTTCACGAGCCCGAGCACGAGGCGCTCACGCTCGAGGCGCTGCGCGCGGCGTTCGGGGCGAACGACTTCAAGCTGCGCTTCGACCCGAACGCGATCTGGTCGCCCGCGACGGCGATCCGGATCGGCGAGCGCATCCGGGGCCTCGAGCTCGAGTACTACGAGGACCCGGCCTGGGGGCTGAAGGGCCTGCAGGCGGTCGGGCGCAAGGTGGCGATGCCGATCGCCACCAACATGGCGGTCATCGAGTTCGAGCAACTCGGGGCCGCGGTGGAGCTCGGAGCGATCGACGTGATCCTCTCCGACCCGTGGTACTGGGGCGGGATCGTTCACACAAAGGTGCTGGACGCGGTCGCGAAGCACCTCGGGTTGGCCGTCGGCATGCACAGTGGAATCGAGTTCGGGGTGGGGCTCGCGACGATGCTGCACACGGCGATCTCCATGCCCAACCTCGTCCACGCCATCGACTCTCACTACCACCATCTCACCGACGACGTCATCCGGGTTCCTTTCAAGTACGAGGACGGGTGCATGGCTCCGGCCGACGCCCCCGGACTGGGCGTGGAGCTCGACGAGGACAAGATGCAGCGGTACGTCGAGGTGAATCAGAAGCTGCGCAGAGGCGTGCTGCCGGGACACGCCACGGAGGACTACTACAGCTATCCGACCGACCCCACACGACCGGATTGGTATCCGATCGTGCCCATGTGGTGACGGGGCATTTCAGGTATCCGGCCAAAGGAGGAAGAGGTGCTAGACAGGAAGATGCGACGCGTGCGCGTCGCGGTCATGGCGTTGAGCCTGCTCGTGGTGAGCATCGCCGTCGCGGCTTGTGGATCGAGCTCCAGCTCGAGCAGCAGCGGCACGGGCACGACGACCGCCAAGAAGAAGGCCTACCGGGTGACCCTCATCGTGGGGATCACCAACAACCCGTTCTACACGAGCATGGCTCGCGGCGCAGAGGCCGCCGCCAAGGAGCTCGGCGTGACGCTCGACGTCCAGGGGGCGACCGAGTTCAGCCCGTCGGCCGAGACGCCGATCGTCAACGCGGTGATCGCGAAGAAGCCCGACGGGATCGTGCTCGTCCCGACCGACGCCAAGGCGATCGACCCGCTGGCGAAGCGGGCCGCCGCCGCGGGGATCACGATCGCGACCGCCGACATCGACGTCGCGACGCCCAGCTCCCGGATCGCGTTCTTCGCATCCGACAACACGGTCGGCGGCGCGATGGCGGGCAAGCAGCTCATCAAGGACACCGGCGGCAAGGGCAAGGTGTTCGTGCTCGCCGACGCCCCCAACGTCCCGACCGGCGTCGCCCGCGTGAACGGCTTCAAGCAGGCGATCAAGGGCAGCGGGTTGAAGCTGCTGCCGGTCCAGTACTCCGACGAGCAGCAGGGCAAGGGCACAGCCGTCGTCGACGCCGTGCTCCAGGGCAATCCCGACCTGAGTGGGATCTTCGCGGAGGACACGATCAACGGGCAGGCAACGGCCGTCTCACTGCAGAACGCACACAAGGTGGGCAAGGTGAAGGCCGTCGCCTTCGACGCGAGCCCCAGTGAGGTCGAGGCGCTCGGCAAGGGGATCTTCTCGGCCCTGATCGGCCAGAAGCCGTACCTGATGGGCGACCAGGCCGTCCGCGCGATCGTCGATCATCTCAACGGCGACAAGACGAAGTGGCACGGTCAGAAGATCGACACGGGCTTCCAGGTCATCACCAAGCAGAACATGGACGACCCGGCGGTCTCGAAGTTCATCTACAGGTAGACGGCGAACGGGGGCCGGCCGACAACGGCCGGCCCTCGCGCTTTCTCACATGACGATCAGACCATCACACGAGCCGACCGTCGAGCTTCGCGGGATCCGCAAGAGCTACGGTCACGTCGACGCGCTCCGCGGGGTGGACCTCACCGTCCATCCCGGGCAGGTGACGGCGCTCGTCGGGGACAACGGCGCCGGGAAGTCGACGGCGGTGAAGGTCCTGTCGGGGGTCATCGCGCCGGACGGCGGCGAGATGCGCGTCGATGGCGTCGCCGAGCGCTTCACCTCGCCGCTCGACGCGCGCGCCAGCGGGATCGAGACCGTCTACCAGGACCTCGCGCTGGCGGCCGACCTGGATCCCGCGGCCAACCTCTTCCTCGGACGGGAGACGTTGCGCAGCGGCCCGTTGGGTCGCTGGTTTCGCTTCCTGGACTTCGCCGCGATGGAGCGAGAGACCGAGGAGCGCCTGCGCGAGCTGCGGATCGAGCTCGGGCCCGGGGCGCGCCGGGCCGTCGATGCGCTGTCCGGGGGCCAGCGGCAGGCCGTCGCCATCGCGCGTGCGACCTCCTGGAGTCGCAAGCTGCTGATCCTCGACGAGCCGACCGCCGCGCTGGGCGTGCAGCAGACCGAGGTGGTGTTCGACCTCGTCCGCCGCATGCGCGATCGCGGTCAGGCGGTGCTCGTGGTGCTCCACAACATCCCGCAGGTGTTCGAGATAGCGGATCGGATCGCCGTGCTGCGCCTGGGGCAGACCGTCGGCGAGTTCGCGACGGGCGACACCTCGATGGGCGAGGTCGTGGGCCTGATGACCGGGGTCCAGGTCGGCGCCCATGCCACCGGGGAGGACCGCCTTGAGCACTGAGGTCACCGAGCGGCCATCCGACCAGGCGCCGGCGCCGGGGTCCACGTGGCACCGGCGGATGGCCACGGCGTGGGCGCGGGTCTTCGAGGGGAACCTCTGGATCCTCCTGATCCTCGGCGTGATCGTCTGCTTCTTCACGATCACCAGCGGGACGACGTTCCTGGCGACGGACAACGCGCGCAACATCGCCCTCGACACCTCCGAGGTGCTGCTGCTGACGATCGGCCAGACGTTCGTGCTGATCACCGCAGGCGTCGACCTGTCCGTCGGCTCGGTCCTCGTCTTCTCGGGGGTGGTCGCCGCAAAGGTGATGGTCGCGATCGCGGGCAAGCCGACGACGACCGGCGTCGTGGGCGAGAGCGCGACGAGCGTGGTGGGTCCGAGCGGGCACGTCGGGCTCGCGATCGCCGGCGGGCTTGTGGCCGGTCTCGTCGCCGGGACGGCGTGGGGCGCGTTCAACGGATGGGCGGTCTCGCGCCTGCGGATCCCGCCGCTGATCGTCACGCTCGGCACGTTCGGGATGGCCCTGGGCGTGGCCAACCTCCTGACCAACGGCGTCGCCGTGCCCGACGTCCCGTCGGAGCTGCAGTCCGCCGTCGGGTCGAGCGATATCGCCGGAGCCATCCCGGTGCCGGTGGCGATCGCCGCGGTCTGCGTCGTCGTCGCGTTCTTCCTGCTCCATCGGACTCGCTTCGGCCGTCACACGTTCGCGACCGGCTCGAACCCGGAGGCCGCCCGACGCGCCGGCATCCGGGTGAGCAACCACCTGGTGAGGGTGTACGCGATCAGCGGCTTCCTCGCCGGCCTGGCGGGGATGGTCGACCTGGCCCGGTTCGACACGATCACGCCGAGCACGCACACCACCGACAACCTGAACTCGATCGCTGCCGCCGCGATCGGAGGCACGAGCCTGTTCGGCGGGGTCGGCACGATCGTCGGCGGCGTCATCGCCGCCTTCATTCCGGCGGTCCTGCAGAACGGGCTGGTGATCGAGAACATCCAGCCCTTCTGGCAGCAGGTCCTGGTCGGGGCGATCATCATCGTCGCGGTCTACATCGACCAGTGGCGCCGTCGCCGACGCAGTTCCAAGTAAGCAGGGAAAAGGAGATCGAAGGTGGCCCGCACGATGACCTCTGACCGCCAGGCCGCGGATCTGCGCCAGCGCGCGTTGCGAGTCATGCCGGGGGGCGTGACGGCCGGCGGCCGGTTCAACCCGGTGATCGGGCGTCCGTACTACTTCGATCATGGCGATGGCGCGCGCCTGTGGGACGTCGACGGCAACGAATATCTCGACTACAGCTCGTCCAACGGCGCGTCGATCCTCGGGCACAACCACCCGAGGATCGCCGAGGCGGTGCGCGAGGGGCTGGCTCGAGGGACCATGTGCACGCAGGAGACACGCTCGCACGTCGAGCTCTGCGAGCGGATCTGCGAGGTCATCCCGTCCGCCGAGAAGGTCCGGCTGTCGAACACCGGCACCGAGGCGACGATGGCCGCCCTGCGGATCGCCCGCGCCGCGACGGGCCGGGAGCGGGTCCTGAAGTTCGACGGTCACTTCCACGGCATGCACGATTACGTGCTCTTCAACTGTCACACCCCTGAGACGGCCATGGCCGACCAGGAGATCGCGTCCTATCCGGACAGTGCGGGAATACCGGAACGCCAGGGCGACCTGCTCGTCAACGTTCCGTTCAACGACCCGGGCGCCCTCGTCGCAGCGCTCGATCGCCACGCCGACGAGCTCGCCTGCGTGATCCTCGAGCCGATCTCCTACAACCTCGGGTGCGTGCCGGCCGACCGCGACTTCCTGGTGCGCCTGCGCGAGGAGACGCGCAGGCGCGGGATCGTCCTGATCTTCGACGAGGTGCTGAGCGGCTTCAGGATGGGACTGGGCGGCGCCCAGGAGCACCTCGGGGTGGAGCCCGACCTCTCCACGTGGGCCAAGGCCCTCGGCGCCGGCTGGCCGATCGCGGCCATCACCGGCACGGCCGAGGTGATGGACGTCCTCGGGCCGGTCGGCAGCGTCGTCGTGAGCGGCACGTACACCGGGCAGCTCTGCAGCGTGATGGCCGCCCTGGCGGCGCTCGACGTCATGTCCGAGCCGGGGTTCTACGAGCGGCTGAACGCCACCGCCCAGCGGCTCTACTCCGGGCTGGACGCGCTGATGGCCCAGCACGGCGTCGTCGGCAGGGTGCAGGGCATCGGCGCCCGGTTCGGCCTGTACTTCGGCGTCACCGAGCCCGTGCGCGACTATCGACAGGCCACCGCGTTCGACCCGGAGGTCAACAACCGCTTCCTGAAGGGATGCGTGGAACGCGGCCTGCACTTCCACGACTTCGGCACCAAGATGGCCCCGATGCACTACGGCACGACGGCGGCGCACACCGACGAGGACGTCGACCTCACCCTCGATCGCCTCCAAGCGGTCTTCGCGGGCCTGCGCGCGTAGCGCGTGGCGCTGAAAATCCCGCAGTTTGCGCGGGTCGTCCTGACACCCGGGGGAGAGCTGTGGCTCCGACGGTGCTAAGGAGCTTCGAGCATGGGGTCCGGCGACGCGGACGTGTCGGAGGTCGTGCCGCCCGAGCGTGGTGGCGGCGCCGTCGATCGCGAGCGGGCCGAGGAGCTGGTGCTGGCGCTGGTGGCCGCGCACGCCGACTCGCTGCTCCGGGTGGCGCGGCGCTATTCGCTGTGCGCCGACGACGCGCACGACGCCTATCAGCGCGGCCTGGAGATCCTCATGCGCCACGCCGCGCGGCTGGACCCCGAGCGCGCGGGGGGATGGCTGCATACCGTCGTCAAGCGCGAAAGCCTGGCGATCAACCGGTCGCGCCGGCGCGCGCTCGGCGTCGAGGACGTCGACCCCGACGCCTTGGAGGCGCGGACGTCCGCCTCGCCGGAGGATCGCGCGCTGTCGGCCGAGCGCGTCGCCCGCTCGGCCGAGGCCCTGCAGGGCCTCAAGCCCCAGGAGGTCCGCGCGCTGTGGCTGAAGGCGCTGGGTCACTCCTACGAGCAGATCTGCGAGGCGACCGGCTGGACGTACACGAAGGTCAACCGCTGCCTGGCCGAGGGGCGCAAGAGCTTCCTGGAGCGCTACGCGGGGATCGAGTCCGGCGCGGAGTGCCAGCGGCTGGCGCCGGCGCTGTCGGCGCTGGTCGACGGTGAGGCGTCCGCGGCGCAGACGGTGGCGCTTCGCGCCCACCTGCGCCACTGCCTGGCGTGCCGGGCGGCGGTGCGGGGCCTGCACGACGCGTCGCGCCCGCTCACGGTCGTGCTGCCGGCGGTCGGCGTCGCCGTCGCCGCCGGCGGGGTCGAGCCGTCGGGCAGCTTCTTCCTGCGCGTGTACGAGACGGTGACGCTGCACCTGCACGAGCGCACGGCGAACGCGTTCCTGCGCGCGCAGGCGATCGTCGACACGGCGGCGGCGGCCAAGATGGCGGCGGTGGCGGCCTCGGCGGCCGCCGTGGCCGGCGGCGGCTTCGCGGTGGAGGGCGCGTTCACCGCGCGCGACGGCGACCGCCCCGGGATCGCCCTGCGCGGCGTGGCCGGCGCCGCGAGGACGTCGGCATCGCAGCCGCGTCAACGGCGGACCGCGACGCACCACGCCAAGCGCTCGACGAAGCCGCAGCGTCGCCGGCCGGCCTCGTCCGCGCCCCGGACGCCGCCGAAGACGACCGCCTCCTCGCCGCCGGCCACCCAGCGAAGCCCGTCCGCGTCGCCCCCGGCGACCAGCGCCGCGTCCGCGGCGTCGAGCGGCGGCTCGTCCGCGGGCGAGTTCGGGTTCGAGGGGCCCTAGCGGCAGGCCGCAACGTGCGGGAATCCCGCCTGCCATCGCGACGGTGCCGTCCGACGCGACTCCTACCGTGCCCGACGAGTGATGTCCTCGAGCCCCAGGGAGTCGTAGAGATGCCGCTCTGCTTCATCGAGCCGCATGACGCGATCCGTGTGATCGCCGAATCCGTCGGGCGCGAGGCGCGCCGGCAGATCCTCGGCGAGCTCGTTCGCGCATGGGTCGACGAGATCCCGGAGGAGGAGCTGGCCTCGCACTACGCCAAGGCGGTCGCCGACCTCGACGAGCACGACCTCTCGATGCTCGCCGCCTGGCACGCGTCGCTGGAGGTGGGTCACCCGATCGCCAACCGCGACTTCCTGCTCAACGTCTTCCCGGCGCTGGGCGACAACCGCCGCGAGGCGCTGAAGATCGCGGCCGGCTTCCGTGGCGAGGAGGCCTTCGACGCGGGGGTCGCCGAGGAGCAGGCGCTCGACACCGTGCTGCCGTACCTCTCGCGCGAGCGGTCGATGGAGCTGGCGTCCGAGTGCGTCGAGCTCTATCTGTGGGACCGCCTGGGCTGCGACAACTAGGGGCTCACACCCGGCGCAGCAGGTCGTAGCGCCCGAAGCCCTCGCGTCCCTCCATCCGCCACCGGAAGAACGCGCAGTCCAGTCGCAGGCGGCCGAGGTCGAGCGACGTCCCGCAGGCGACCTCGCCGGCGGCGCGGCGCGGATAGCCGTCCTCGTCGACCCACAGCTCCAGGCCGGCGCTGCGCTGGCGCCCCTCGCCGTCGTAGGTGGTCGACAGGCGCGGATCGGCGACGTCGACCGCGTGCGGCTCGCCGTCGCCGTCGCCGACGCGCTCGAGGATCGACGCGGCCATGGCCTCGGCGCCGTGCTCGCGCTTGCCCGCCGGGCGGATCGCGGTCAGCGACACCGCGAGGTCGTCGCCCAGCCACGCCGACACGGTGCGCGCCAGCTCGATGCGGTCCCAGTCCGGCGCGCCCCACGAGTGGCCGCGCTGACCGAGGCCGTCGATCGCGATCCGCTCGTCGCCGACCGTGGCGCTGCCGCGCACCAGCACGGGCTGCTCGTAGCCGGACATGCCGCCGGCGCGGGCCACCGCGTGGTCAGGGTCGAGCGCGGCGAGCGCGCCCGTCGCCTCGAGCTCGAGGTCCAGCGACGCGCCGTCGCCGGCGAACTGCAGCCGCCACGCGCGCAGCGGCTCGACGACCGCGGTGTCCAGGCCGGCGGCGGAGACCTCCTCCCACGCAGCCGGCTGCCCGGCCTCCACGCCGCCCTCGGCGCTCACGACCACGGGCTCGCCGCGATGGAAGAGCACCGCCAGGCCGCTGGCGCCGCCCTCGGCCAGGCCGAGGCGCGCGACGCCGTAGACGTCGGCGCGGCGATCGCCGAACGCGACGGTGACCGCATCGCTGAAGCCCGGTCCGGTCGCCGGCCGCGGAGCCTCGTGCTCGACGCCGACGGTCACGGCAGGGCGCGGGGGTCGAGCTCGCTGGCCGTCCCGTCGACGTCGACGTCGCCCCCGGGGCCGCCCCGGCCGCCGCGGCCCCGCGGCCCGAGGACGCGCCCGGCGAAGCGGCGCACGAGCACGCGCCGCAGGACGGCGCGCGTGGGCGGCAGCAGGAACAGCGCGCCGAAGACGTCGGTCACGAAGCCGGGCGTCAGCAGCAGCGCGCCGCCGAAGATGACGAGCACGCCGTCGAAGACCTCGCGCGCGGGCACGCGGCCGGCGGCGAGCGCCTCGTTGAAGCGCCGCCAGGCGGCACGGCCCTGCGAGCGCATGAGCAGCCCGCCGAGCACCGAGTCGGCCAGCAGGAGCACGATCGTCCACCACACCCCGATCGCCTGCCCGACCTGGATGATCACGTAGAGCTCGACGAGCGGGACGACGATGAAGAGGACGACCAGCAGGACGAGCATCGGTCCTACAGGCTACGCGGTGGCCGCGCTCAGGCGAGCGCGCCGGCAGGGCGCTCGAGCACCACGCTGGGCAGACGGTGCAGGCCGACCGTCTGGATGACGCGGGCGACCTGTGGCTGGGCGTAGCACAGGCGCATCTGGCGCCCGCCGCGGCGCAGCCGCCGCGCCACCATCGCCAGGTCGAGCATCAACGAGGTGTCGGCGAACGTCAGCTCGCGGAGGTCGACCATGAGGTCGCCCTGGGACATCAGCGCACGGGACAGGGCGGTGCGACGCCGTCCCTGGGTCGCGATGTCCTCGTCTCCAGAGCACCGGAGCATTGCCGGATTTTCCGAGAACTCGATGATGGCGACGAACCTATACGGCACCGTGACTAGACTCAAGGTCATGCCCACGCTGGAAGATGTGGAGGACGCTCTCTCGAACGTCATCGATCCCGAGCTCGGCCTGGACTTCGTCGAGCTGGGACTGATCTACGGGGTCGAGATCGAGGGCGCCACCGTCCACGTGACGTTCACGCTCACCACGCCCGCCTGCCCGATCGGGCCACAGGTCACCGAGCAGATCGAGGAGTTCGTCGGCGAGCTCGACGGCGTCGACGCCGTGTCCTGCTCGATGGTGTTCATCCCGCCGTGGACGCCGGACAAGATGAGCGAGGACGCCAAGTTCGCGCTCGGCTACTGAGCCGCGCCCGCCGCTGAGGCGCGTGGGCCAGGCGCACGGCTATCGTCCCGCGGCGAATGCGCCGCGCCCTCCTCGCCGCCGCGTTCGTCCTCGTCATCGCGCCGCCGGCGCGGGCCGACGATGCGGCGACGGGCCGCCTGCTGGTCACGCTGCACCCCGGAGCCGCGCCTCGGGCGGCCGCCGCGGTGGCCGCCGCGGCCGGAGCGCCCCGCATCGATCTCGCCGTCCCGCGCCTGCGCCTGGTCGCCGTCAGGCCCGCGCGGGGACGCTCGCTCCGGGCCCTGGCCGCGCGCCTGCGCGCCGACCCGCGCGTGGCGCTCGTCGAGGTCGAGCATCGCGCGCGGCTGCGCTACGACCCGAACGACCCGGCGCTGACCGCGACCGAGACCGCCCCCGGGACCGTGCCCGGCATCCCCGTCGAGTGGTGGGCCGGCCGGAGCGGCTTCCAGCGCGCCTGGGACGTCTCGCGCGGCGACGGCGCCGTCGTCGCGGTCATCGACTCCGGCGCCGACACCTCGCACCCCGACCTCGTCGATCGCGTCGCCGGGGCGGCGAGCTTCGACGGCGGCGACCCGGGCTCGGTGGCCGACGACATCGGGCACGGGACGCACGTCGCCTCGCTGGCGTGCGGCGCCGGCGACAACGGCGTGGGGCTCGCCGGCGCCGGCCTGCACTGCAAGCTGCTGATCGTCAAGTCCGACCTCAGCGACGCCAGCGTCGCCGGCGCGATCGTCTGGTCGGTCGACCACGGCGCCGACGCCATCAACATGAGCTTCGGCACCGACCCCGGCGTCCGGCCCTCGCACGCGGTCCGCAACGCCATCGACTACGCCGTCGCTCACCGCGTCGTGCTGGCGGCCGCCGCCGCCGACGAGCACGTCGCCGAGCAGGGCTATCCCGCCGACCTGCTCCAGCCGACCGGCACCGGACGCAACGTCGACGCCGGCAAGGGCCTCTCGGTCACCGCTGCCGACGCCTTCGACCGTCGCGCGTCCTTCGCCGGGCACGGCAGTCAGATCTCGCTCGCCGCCTACGGCGCCTACGACGGCACCGGCGCCACCGGGCCGCCCGGGATCTTCGGCGCCTTCACGACCGCGACCAACCAGCTCGAGATCGGGGGCATCGGCGTGCCGCCGCGCCCGCCGTGCGCCTGTCGCACGATCTTCGCCGGCGACTTGCGCTACGCCTACCTCAAGGGGACGTCGATGGCCACGCCGATGGTGGCCGCGACCGGGGCGCTCATGCGTCACCTCAACCCCGACCTCGCCGCACTCGAGATCGTGCGGCTGATCAAGCAGACCGCGCGCCGCCCCGCCGGCGTCTGGACCGGGCAGCTCGGCTGGGGGATCCTCGACGCCGGCGCCGCCCTGGTCGCGGCGGCGGCCGACGACCGCCGCGCGCCGGTGTCGCGCGTGGCGAGCCTGCCCGCGCGCACCCGCCGGCGCACCGTCACCGTGCGCTGGAGCGGCACGGACGCCGCGCCGCCGGGAATCCGGGCCTCCGGCATCTCGCGCTACGAGCTGTGGCGCTCGACCGACGGCGGGCGCTCCAAGCGCCTGTTCACCACCCGCGGCACCGCGCGCCGGATCGCCCTGCGCCGCGGCGGGCGCTACGCCTTCTACACCGTCGCCATCGACCACGCGGGCAACCGCGAGTCGCCCCCCGCGCGCGCCGAGGCGCGGATCGACCGCGTGTCGCGGGCGAGCGGCAGGTAGCGCTCAGACCCCCGCGGTCGCCCGATCGGCGTTCTCGCGCCGCGCGAGCGCCACGAGCTCGGCCAGCGCCGCCTCGACGCCCTCCGCGATGCGGTCGATGTCTCCCAGCGCGTCGTAGTCGCCGAGCAGGCCGAAGTTCATGCTGCCGTTGTAGGACATGATCGCGATCGCCAGCGCGTGGTTGCGCGGCAGGAAGGCGACGGGGAAGACGTCGACCATCTCGCGGCCGCGGACGTAGAGCGGGAACTGCGGCCCGGGGACGTTGGTGACGATGAGGTTGAACAGGCGCGTGGAGAAGTTCAGCCGCGACGCCTGGGCCAGGATCGTCGGCGGCGCGAAGTTCTGCACGCTGGCCAGGACCTCGGCGCCGACCGCCTGCTTGGACTCCTTCAGGCCGTCCATCGCCGCGCGCACCGTCCGCAGTCGGGCGACCGGGTCCTCGATGTAGACCGGCAGCGGCCCGCGCATCGCGGCGATGCGGTTGCCGAGCGACCCGCGGTCGTGCGCGCCCCGGATCGAGACGGGCACGAGCGCGCGCAGCTCCATGCCCTCGGTGCGCACGCCGCGCGAGTGCAGCCAGTCGCGCAGCGCGCCGCTGACGACGGCGAGGACGACGTCGTTGACCGTCCCGCCGAAGGCGTCCTTGACCGCCTTGAAGTCGGCCAGCTCGTTGCGGACGCCGACGAAGCGCCGGTGCGGCCCGATCTCGACGTTCAGCGGCGTCGCGGGCGCCGGGTTGAGGCCGGCCCACGCGACCTCGCCCAGGCCCTCGGCCGCCTCGCGCGCGGCGTGCAGCGCCTGCCCCGGACGCGTCGCCAGCGCGGCCGCGCCGACGGCCGTTCGCACGCCGGTGCGCAGCAGGCCCAGCGCGCCGGCGGCGAGCACCTGCGTCGGAGTCGGCTCGGGCTCGGGCTGCCAGGGCTCGTCCGGGTGGGGGATGTCGGCCGGCACCGGGCCGAGGTCGAACATCACCTGGGCCAGGTCGACGCCGGCCACGCCGTCGATGAGCGCGTGGTGCGTCTTGGTGATGAGCGCGAAGCCGCCGTCGTCGAGTCCCTCGACGAGCCAGATCTCCCACAGCGGCTTGGAGCGGTCGAGCTGCTGGGAGAAGATCCGGCCGGTCAGGAGCAGGAGCTGCTCCTCGCTGCCGGGCCGCGGCAGCGCGGTCTGGCGCACGTGGTACTCGATGCTGAAGCTCGGGTCGTCGACCCACAGCGGGCGCCCGGTCGCCGCCGGCGGCACCGACAGCTTCTGGCGGTAGCGCGGCACCAGGTGCAGTCGCATCCGCAGCGAGTCGAGCAGCTCCTCGTACGGCGGCGCCGGTCCCTCGAAGCGCGACAGCCCGCCCACGTGCATGTGCGAGGTGGGCCCCTCCTGGTGGAGGAACGACGCGTCGATCGCGGTGAGCCGGTCGAAATGCTCCTGCGCCATGTCCAGTCCTCGGTCGCGGGCCCCCGGCGGGCGTGCGCGCAAGGTAGCGGGTTCGCCGACTCCCGCACGCCACGAGGCCGGCCGACGCGATCGCCACGGATAATGGGAGCTTCCGAACGCGCAACCAAAGGACGGCCGACGTATGGCATGGGACTTCTCCACCGAGCCCGAGTTCCAGGAGAAGCTGGACTGGATGCGCACCTTCGTGCGCGAGCAGATCTGGCCGCTGGAGACGATCGAGTCCGAGCTCGACCAGGCCCAGCTCGACCGCATCTACGCGCCTCTGCAGGAGGAGGTCAAGCGCCGCGGGCTGTGGGCCGCGCACCTGCCGCCCGATCTCGGCGGCCAGGGCTTCGGGCAGGTCAAGCTCGGCCTCATGCACGAGATCCTCGGCACGTCGCCGTTCGCTCCCGTCGCGTTCGGCAACGGGGCGCCCGACTCGGGCAACTCGGAGATCCTGGCGATGGCCGGCACGCCGGAGCAGAAGGAGCGCTGGCTGCACCCGCTGCTCGCCGGGGACCTGAAGTCGGCGTTCTCGATGACCGAGCCCGAGACGGCGGGCTCGGATCCCACGCAGCTCCGGACGACCGCCGTGCGCGACGGCGACGGCTGGGTGATCAACGGCCACAAGTGGTTCTCGACCCACGCATCGATCGCCGACTTCCTCATCGTCATGGCCGTCAGCGACCCCGACGCGCGCCCGCACCAGCGCGCCTCGATGTTCGTCGTCCCGGTCGACACGCCCGGCGTGCGGATCGTCCGCGACATCCCGACGATGGAGCACCCCTACGAGTCCTTCGGCAAGCTCGGCAACCACGCCGAGATCCTCTACGAGGACGTGCGCGTCGGTCCGGAGGCGCTGCTCGGCGACGCCGGCGCCGGCTTCCTCATCGCCCAGCACCGCCTCGGCCCCGGGCGCATCCACCACTGCATGCGCTGGCTCGGCGTCTCGCGGCGGGCGTTCGACATGCTCTGCGAGCGCGCGACCTACCGCGAGGCGCAGGGCAGCGTCCTGGCCGAGAAGCAGACGGTGCAGAACTGGATCGCCGACTCGGCCGCCCAGATGCAGGCCGCCCGCCTCATGACGCTGCACGCGGCGTGGAAGATGGACACCGAGGGCGCCAGCGCGGCGCGCCAGGACATCTCGCTGATCAAGTTCTTCGGCGCCGGGGTCATGCACGACGTCGTCGACCGGGCGCTGCAGGTCCACGGCTCGCTGGGCTACTCGACCGACATGCCGATCGAGGCGATGTACCGCTTCGCCCGGGCCGCGCGGTTCTACGACGGCCCGGACGAGGTCCACCGCCAGTCGGTCGCGCGCCAGATCCTGCGCGGGTACCAGGCGCCCGCCGACGAGGTGCCCACCGAGCACGTGCCGACGCGCCGCGAGGACGCGCGGCGCAAGTTCGCCGAGATCCTCGAGGCGGTGACCGCCAACGACTGAGTCCCGGCCCCAGCGCGGGCTGTCGGTCCGCGTGCTCGTCGTGGCGCTGATCGTCCAGCTCGCGCTCGGCGCGGCGCTCGTCGTCGTCGCGGTCAACGGCTTTCCGCTGATCGGAGGCGGCGGCGGGAGCCGTGCCGCGCCGCCCGCTGCCGGGGCGCCCGCGGCGCCGGGGGTGCCGCGGCCGCGGACGAACGCCTTCGACGAGCGCCGCGCGTTCGCGCTGCTGCGCTACCAGGTCGAGCGGATCGGCCCGCGGCCGGCGGGCTCGCCGGCGCTCGCCCGCCTGCAGGCGTTCGCCCGCGCGCGGCTGCCCGCCGGACGCTACGAGCCGGTGCCGGGGCACCCCGGGCTGCGCAACGTCGTCGGGCGCCTGCCGGGCCGCGGTCCCGCGATCCTCGTCGGCGCCCACGTCGACACCGTCGACACGCCGGTCGGGATGCCCGGCGCCAACGACGGCGCCGCCGGCACCGCCGTCTTGCTCGAGCTCGCCCGCGTCCTGCGGGGCGAGCACGCCGGCGGGCGCGAGGTGCGCTTCGTGCTCTTCGACGGCGAGGAGGCGCCCGGCGACCGCGACTTCCTGCGCACCGGGCTGCGCGGCTCCACGGCCTACGCGCGCGCCCACCGCGGCCAGGTCTCCGCCCTGATCCTGCTCGACTACGTCGGGGTCAGGGGATTGCGCCTGGCGCGCGAGGGGAGCTCGGACGCCGCGCTGTGGGAGCGGCTGCGCCGGGCGGCCCGCTCGGTCGGGGTCGGCGCCGTCTTCCCCGACCGCGTCGGCGCCACCATCTACGACGACCACACGCCGTTCCTGCGCCAGGGCGTGCCGGCCATCGACCTCATCGGCTGGCCCTACCGCTACATGCACACGCTCCAGGACACCGTCGACAAGACGTCGCCGGCGAGCCTCGACGCGGTCGGCGAGTCGGTCCTAGCGCTGGTGCGCGAGCTGCGCGCCGGCTGACCACTCCGGGCGCTCGGCGAGGACTGCGACGAACGCGTCGACGACCGCCGGGTCGAACTGCGTCCCCGCGCAGCGGCGCAGCTCGGTGATCGCCGCGGCGGGCATGGAGCCGGCGCGGTAGGAGCGGTCGCTGACGATCGCGTCGAAGGCGTCGCACACCGAGACGATGCGCGCGCCCAGGGGGATGTCCTCGCCGGCGAGGCCGTCGGGGTAGCCGTCGCCGTCCCAGCGCTCGTGGCTGGAGCGCACGAGCTTTCCGACGGGCGCCAGGGCGGGGGCGGCGGCGACGATGCGCTCGCCGATCAGCGTGTGGCGGCGCATGAAGGCCCACTCGTCGTCGTCGAGCGGCCCCGGCTTGTCGATGATGGCGTCGGGGATGGCGACCTTGCCCACGTCGTGCAGCTCGGCGGCCAGGCGCACGTGCTCGAGCGCCTCTCCCGCGAGCCCCAGGCGGCGCGCGATCTCGACGGCCGGCTGCGCCACGCCGTGGAGGTGGTCCACGAGCGCGGGATGGCGCTCGGTCAGGGCGCGCATCAGGACGTCGGTGCTCTGGCGCCCGGCGGTCGCGCGGCCCGAGGTCTTCTGGGCGTACATGCGGTCGTCGGCGATGCGCAGCGCGTCGCCCGCGGCGGTCGCCTCCTCGGGGACGACGACGGCCCCGTAGGACGCGGTGACCGCGAAGCCGTCGCCGCGCTCGCTCAGCGCGGCCACGGCCAGGAGCTCGACCTCGGCGCGGGCCTCGGCGGTGGCCAGGACGCAGAACTCGTCGCCGCCGAGGCGATAGGCCCGGCCGAACGGGGCCACCGCGGCGGCCAGCGCCTGGCCCAGGCGCGTGAGCAGCGCGTCGCCCGCGAGGTGGCCGAACGTGTCGTTGTAGTTCTTGAAGCCGTCGAGGTCCAAGAGCAGCAGGACCGAGGCCGCGCCGGCGCCGGGCGCGGCGCAGCGGTCGAGGTCCGAGGTGAGCACGCGGCGGTTGGCCAGCCCGGTCAGCCCGTCGCGCGTGGCGGCGACCTCGAGCTCGCGCCGCGAGGCGCGCAGCGAGATCGCGGCCAGCGCCATGAGCACCATGGCGAGCGCCAGCAGCGAGAGCGGCCCCGGACCGGCATCGCCGATCAGGCCCGACGATCGCTCGAGCGCCGTCGTCACGAGGATCCAGTGGTCGCCGATGCCATGGCCGGCCTGCAGCCGCCGGTAGGCCGCGATGTGCCCGTCGACCTCGGTCACGGTCCCTGCGATCGCGCTGCGCGCGAGCGCCGCGAAGCGGCGGTCGGCGGCCGCACCGAGCGGCTCCCGCCTGGAGCTGTCGATGATGACGCTGCCCGTTCGCCGGTCGATGAGATGGACCTCGTAGCCGCCCTCGTCGGGCACCAGCTCGCGGCGGAAGCCGTCGAGCGAGAGCTCGTAGGCCACGATGGCCGCCGGGCTGCCGGCCGGGCCGCCGGGGATCGGCGTCGCGTTGCCCACCACCCAGTCGTGCGTCGTGGGCGAGACGTAGGGCGCGGATTGGAACACCTGCCCGGGCGCCAGCGCGAGGGCGGGAGCGAGGGACGGCGTGACGCTCTTGTCGGGCGAGAGCGCGGAGGCCGGCACGGGCCGGCCGTGAACCACGCGCGCGTTCAGCGAGCCGCTGCGGTCGACGAAGGAGAGGTCCTCGATCTCGCGGGGGAAGAGCTTCGCCGGCTGGGCGAGGGCCTCGTTGGCGCGCGCGAACGCCGGCGAGTCGGCGCGCAGCTTCGCCTCGCGGCTGCCCGGCGCCCGGTAGAAGCCGTCGAACGCGGCGTTGCTCGCCGTCATCAGCGCGATGGTCCGCGCCCGCGACAGCGAGGCCTCGAGCGCGACGGCGCGCGACTCGTTCTCCTCGGCCAGGAGGCGCTCGGTCGTCGCCCGGTGGTGGTCGTGGTCCTTGACCGCGAGCGCCAGGCTCAGCGGCAGCAGGACGATCGAGAGCACGAGAGCGATGAGCGACAACGCGCGCATGCTCCTGAGATCGGACCGCGCCCGGCCGGGCTTGACGGCCTTGGCCCGCTGACGGTGGACGTATGGCGGCTGACGGCCCAGCCCCGCGCGCGGGCCGGCGTGGCAGGAGTCACTCGAGGTGAGCCCCGTACCATGCGCGTATGGCCGACGCGCCCTCCAAGCTCCTGCTCGCGGCGCCGCGCGGGTACTGCGCCGGCGTCGACCGCGCCGTGCAGACCGTCGAGCGTGCGCTCGAGCTCCACGGCGCGCCCGTGTACGTGCGCAAGGAGATCGTCCACAACAAGCACGTGGTCGAGCAGCTCCGCGAGCGCGGCGCGGTCTTCGTCGACGAGCTCGACGACTCGATCCCCGAGGGCGCGGTCACCGTCTTCAGCGCCCACGGCGTGTCGCCCGCCGTCCACGCCGAGGCGGAGCGCCGCGGCCTGAGCACGATCGACGCGACCTGCCCGCTCGTCACCAAGGTCCACCGCGAGGCGCTGAAGTTCGCCGCCGACGGCTACACGATCGTCCTCATCGGCCACGGCGGCCACGAGGAGGTCGAGGGCACGATGGGGGAGGCGCCCGAGCACATCGTGCTCGTGGAGACGGAGGCGGACGTCGAGGGCCTCGAGGTGGAGGACCCCGAGAAGCTCGCCTACATCTCCCAGACGACGCTCTCGGTCGACGAGACGAGCGCGATCATCGTCCGGCTGCGCGAGCGCTTCCCGAGCATCATCGGGCCCCGCACCGACGACATCTGCTACGCCACGACCAACCGCCAGGCCGCCGTCAAGCAGATGGCCGTGCACTGCGATCTCGTGCTCGTCATCGGGTCGCGCAACTCCTCCAACTCCAACCGGCTGGTCGAGGTCGCCCGCGAGCACGGCGCCGAGTCGCACCTCATCGACAACGAGGCGCAGGTGCGCGAGTCGTGGCTGGAGGGCAAGGACGTCGTCGGCATCACCTCGGGCGCCAGCGCGCCGGAGGAGCTGGTCCAGCGCCTCGTGGCCTTCTTCCGCGCTCGCGGCACCGAGGACGTCTCGGAGTTCGAGGTCGTCCAGGAGGACGTGCGCTTCATGTTGCCGAAGACGATCCGCCAGGCGATGGCGGGTCGGCAGGCGTAGCCAGCCACTCGCGGATCTCGTCGGAGTGCTCGCCCAGGCGCGGCGGGCGCCGGCGCACGGTGGCCGGCGTGCCGGCCAGGCGGACGGGCGAGCGGACCGTGCGCACCCCGTCGGTCTCGTCGACCGGCCGCAGGCCGAGGTCGGCGGCGAACGCGAACGCCTGCGCGACGTCGTTGATCGGCCCGGAGGGCACGCCGGCCGCGCTCAACCGGGCGACCCAGTCGGCGGCCGGAGCGGCGGCGAACGTCGCGGAGAGCTCGGCGCCGAGCTCGTCGCGGTGCTCCAGGCGTCCGGCGCTGGCGGCGTAGCGCTCGTCCTGCGCGAGGTCGGGCCTACCGACGACCGCGCACAGGCGGCCGAACATCGCGTCGTTGCCCACGGCCACGGCGAAGTCGGCGTCGGCGGCGGCGTAGGTCTCGTAGGGGACGATCGTGGGATGGCGGTTGCCCAGGCGCTCCGGCACCACGCCGGTGTTGACGTGCGCCGAGGCCTGGTTGAGCAGTCCGGCCAGCGCCGTGTCCATGAGCGAGACCTCGACGCGCTGGCCGTGGCCGTCGCGCTCGCGGGCGCGCAGCGCGGCCAGCACGCCGACGGTCGCGTGCAGCCCGCACATCACGTCGATCAGCGGCGCGCCGACCTTCAGCGGCCGCCCGTCGGGCTCGCCGGTCACCGACATCAGCCCGCTCATCGCCTGCAGCAGCAGGTCGTAGCCGGGCAGCGTGGCGGCGCGCTCGCCCGAGCCGAAGGCGCTGATCGAGCAGTAGACGACGCCCGGGTTGCCGCGCGCGATCGCGTCGTAGCCCAGGCCCAGGCGGTCGATCGTCCCCGGCCGGAACGACTCGACCACGACGTCGGCGCGCGCGCACAGCTCGCGCGCGAGCGCGAGGTCCTCCGGCGCCTTGAGGTCGAGCGTCACCGAGCGCTTGTTGCGGTTGAGCGCGAGGTAGTAGGTCGCGCCCTCGTCGACGAAGGGCGGTCCCCACTCGCGGGTGTCGTCGCCGCCGTCGGGGCGCTCGACCTTGACGACGTCGGCGCCGAGGTCGCCGAGCGTCATGGTGCACAGCGGCCCGGCGAGGACGCGCGAGAGGTCGGCCACGAGGATGCCGTGCAGCGCGGGAGCGGTCACCGGCGGGCAGGGTAGCCTGACCGCGCCCGTGCGGACGCTCGTCATCTCCGACCTGCACCTGGGGTCCCGCACCGGGGTCGACGTGCTGCGCCGGCCGGCGGCGCTGGAGGCGCTGCTCGCCGGACTGGACG
>JAXDHQ010000140.1:0-6739 GCA_034664395.1 Solirubrobacteraceae bacterium
CGCAACCGGCAGCAATGCCGGCTACAGCGTCACGGTCTCGGCGACCGCCCCGACCGTCGCCGGGGTGCCGGCCGGTGCGGGCACCGGCGGGTCGCTCACGCTGACCTCGCCGACCGCGACCGCCGACCCCGCGAACACGGCGCCCACCGGCCCGGTCGCCAAGCCGCCGCTGGCGCTGAGCACGACGGCCGCCACGATCGAGAACGCCGTCGCGGCGACCGGCGAGGGCACATGGGATTTCGCCGCCGGCAACCTCGCGGTGGTCATCCCCGGTGACGCCGCCACCGGTGCCTACAGCAGCACGCTGACCTACACGACCGCCGTCCCGGTCGCCTAACCCGATGGCCGAATGCCCCGGCATGACGATGGCCACGTCGCGTCCTCATGCTGGGGCCCTGGCCCTGCTGGCTGCCCTGACGCTCGCCGCAACCGGGGCGTCGCCCGCGTCGGCGTGGGCCACAACACCGCCTGCTTCTGAGCCGGCCACGTTCGCGCTGGCCCCGGCCGGCGCCACCGGCGCCCTGCGCCTGCGCGGCGTGCCCGGTCGCGTCCTACACGGCACCGTGCGTGTCCGCAATCTGTCACGGCATCCCATCACGGTCCGGTTGCGGCCCGCCGACATCCGCACTGCCAGCAACGGCAACGCCGACTACGTCACCACCCGGCTCTCCCAGACTGGGCGCTGGCTGCACCTCGCCGCCACGACGGTGCGCCTGGCGCCGCACACGGCGAGCCGCGTCGCGTTCACCGTGCGCATCCCGGCGGGAACCCGCGGCGCCTCGCACTACACCGGCATCGTCGCCATCGACGCCGCGGACCTCGCGGCCCCAGCCCTCGACACGACGGCCAAGTCCAAGAGCTTCACCTTCGCGCGCATCAACCGCCAAGCGCTGCCGCTGACCATCCGCCTCCCCGGGCCACGGTCGCGCAGCCTGGCCCTGCGCTCGGCGAGGCTCGTCGCCCAACCGGTCGGCGCCGGCCTCGTGCTCGGGCTGCTTCCCGGCGGCAGCGAGCTCATCCAGCAGGCGCGGATACATCTGCGCGTGCTACGCGGCAGCCGCACCGTCTTCACCCACGCCGCAACGCTCGGGCAACTGTTCCCCGGCGCCGCCCTGAACTACCGCATCCCCTGGCGAGGGCGCCCGACACCAGGCACCTACCACCTGCTCGGGGTGATCAGCCCGCAGGGCGCGAGGGCCGTGAACATCGACCAGACCGTCGACTACACACCCGCCAACGCCACCGAGCTCAAGCGCGTCACACCCCCCGCTGCGCGACAGCCGCAGGCAACCGGCATGCCCGTTTGGGTGTGGCTCGCGCTGGCCACAGCAGCAGCCCTGCTTCTCGTGCTCTCCCTCGCCGTCTGGAAGCTCGCCCGGCGGCCCCGACCGTGAGCGCCTCGAACAGCACAACGGTGTCGAGCCGGATGAGACGTTTGGACGCGTCTGAGGGAGACCCCAACCGCGCGCCCAGCCGGCCTCCCGCTACCGTTCCGCGCCCATGAACCGCGTCCTCGTCACCGGCGGAGCCGGCACCATCGGCGCGGCGGTCGTGCGGCGACTGCTGCGCGACCCCGACTACGAGGTGCGCGTCTCCGACCAGCGCGAGGCGCCGCACTGGATGCGCGAGGGCTGCGAGGTCCACACCGGCGACCTGCGCTCGCTCGACGAGGCGCGGCAGGCGACGCAGGGCTGCACCCACGTCATCCACCTGGCGGCGATCGTCGGCGGCATCGCCAACTTCCACAAGCTCCCCCACACGCTGACCGAGGTCAACAACGGCCTCTACAACGCGGTCGTGCGGGCCGCCCTCGACCACGACGTCGAGCGCTTCACGTACGTGAGCTCGTCGATGGTCTTCGAGCGCGCGACCGAGTACCCGACGACCGAGGAGCACGTCTGGGAGTGCCCGATGCCGCGCTCGGCCTACGGCTTCTCCAAGCTCACCGGCGAGGTCTACGTCCGCGCCGCCCACGACGAGCACGGCCTGCCGTTCACGATCTGCCGCCCGTTCAACGCCTACGGGCCGGGCGAGATGCCCGAGGACGAGCCGGGCATCGCGCACATGGTCCCCGACCTCATCCGCAAGTGCCTGACCCTGCCGGAGGGCGCGCCACTGCCGATCTTCGGCGACGGCACCCACACGCGCACGCTCACGCACATCGACGACATCGCCGACGGGATCGTCACCGCGATGGCCTCGCCCGCCGGCCTCGGCGAGGACTTCAACGTCTCGGCGTCGGACGAGCGGACGGTCGCGGACCTCGCCCGCGCGATCTGGGAGGCGTGCGGTCGCGACCCCGAGGCGTTCGCCCTGGAGCACCTGCCGAGCTTCGAGGTCGACGTCGTCCGCCGCTGGCCGTCGGTGGACAAGGCGAGGCGCGTGCTGGGCTGGGAGGCCCGCATCGGGCTGGCCGAGGGACTGGGCCAGACGGTCGCCTGGCTGCGCGGCGCGCTGCCCGCCGGCGCCTGATCCACGTTCCCGAACCTCCCGGCCGGGTAGCGTGAGCACATGGCACGACTTCCCGTACTTCGCAAGCGTCGCTCCAAAGGGCAGCAGGCGCTCGACACCATCGCCTCCGTGGCCAAGGTCTGGACGGCGGTGAGAGCCTCCAAGGCAGCCGGCAAGGCGGCCAAGAGGGGCGCCAAGGCCTACGGCGCCGCCAAGGGCGCCAAGATGGTCGGCCGTCCCGTGGTCAAGCTGCTCGCGGTCCCGGCCGCGGCGGCCGGCGGCGCGTTCGCGTGGCGCAAGCTGCGCAGCGACGACTCCGACGGCGATCGCCTGGGCCCCGTCGCCTCGGCGGCGAGCGTCTCGCCCCCGCACCCGATCGACGGCGCCCGGGCCGACGAGGCCGCCGGGACGACGACGAGCTAGCTCGCGACGCTCGCGCGCGCCCAGTCGAGCGTCGACTTCATCCCGGACACCAGATCGGTGTCGGCGGTGAAGCCGAGCTCGGCGCGGGCGCGCGTGACGTCGAGCGAGCTGCGCTGCAGCTCGCCCTTGCGCCCCGGCGCGAACCGGGGCTCGAAGTCCTGCTCCGGCACGCCGGCCGCCGCGCGCAGCGCGGCGAGGATCTCCAGCACCGAGGACTCGACCCCGGTCCCGACGTTGTAGGAGCCGTGCGCCTCAGGGTGGGCGGCCGCTGCCAGGTTGGCGGCCACGATGTCGCCCACGTAGGTGTAGTCGCGCGTCTGGCGCCCGTCGCCGTAGATCGTCGGCTGCTCGCCGGCGAGCAGGCGCCCGGCGAAGATGGCGATGACGCCAGCCTCGCCCTGCGGGTCCTGACGCGGGCCGTAGACGTTGCCGTAGCGCAACGTCACCGAGGAGAGCCCGTGCAGGCGCTCGAACCACCCGCAATACGCCTCGGCGCAGAACTTGCTCTGCCCGTAGGCGGCCATCGGCTTGGGCGTCACGGACTCCGGGGTCGGCATGACGTCGACCTCGCCGTAGATCGCGCCGCCGGTCGAGGTGTTGATGACCCGCCGGACGCCGCTCGCGCGGGCGGCCTCGAGCACGTTGATCGTGCCGAGCACGTTGATCCCCGCGTCGAACGCCGGGTCCTCGATCGAGCGACGCACGTCCATCTGCGCGGCCAGGTGGAAGACGATGTCGGGTCGCGCGCGGACGAACACCTCGCGCAGGCGCGGCGCGTCGCGGATGTCGGCCTCGTGCAGGACGACGCCGCGGTGCAGCGCGCCGTCGAGGTTCTCGCGCCGGCCCGTGGAGAGGTCGTCCACGACGGCGACCTCGTCGCCGCGGTCGAGCAGGGCGTCGACGAGGTTGGATCCGATGAAGCCGGCGCCGCCGGTGACCAGGGCACGCATGGCGGCGCATGCTAGTCCGCGGCGCGCAGGTCGGCCTCGGCGCGCAGGTCCGCGCTCGACCGCCCGGCCCGCAGGCGGTAGCTCCCGGGCTCGACCGCCCACGCGTGGGCCTCGACGTCCCAGTGGGCGAGGGCGCGCGCCGGCACGCGGATCTCGACGGTCGTGCCCTCGCCCGGATCCGCCTCGGCGATGGCGAAGCCGACGAGCCAGCGCTCCGGACGCTCGACCGCGCTGTCGGGGCGCACGGCGTAGAGCTGCACGACCTCGCGCCCGCGCCGCGCGCCGGCGTTGCGCAGCGTCACGCGCGCCGTCGCCGCGTCGCCGTCGGCGACCTCGACGCCGAGGTACTCCCAGTCGGTGTAGCCCAGCCCGTGGCCGAACGGGTACAGCGCCTCGCGGTCGGGGTCGCGGTAGCCGACGCGCAGCCCCTCGTCGTAGGTCAGGACGCCGTCGATCGGCCGCGTCGAGGGCAGGCCGGCCTCCGACGCCGGCCACGTGGTCGGCAGCCGGCCGCCGGGCTCGGCGGCGCCGAGCAGGACGTCGGCCAGCGCGTCGCCGAACTCCTGGCCTCCGAACCAGGCGAGCACCACGGCCGGAACGGCGCCGGCCCACGGCAGCAGCACCGGCGCGCCCGAGTTGACCACGACGACGGTCCGCGGGTTCGCCTCGGCGACGCGGCGGACGAGCTCGTCCTGGCGGCCGGGGAGCGCCAGCGACTCGCGGTCGAAGCCCTCGCTCTCGACCTCCTCCGTGGTGCCGACCACGACGACGGCGACGTCGGCGCGCCGGGCGAGCTCGACGGCGCGCTCGAGCTCCTCGTCCTCCGGGGCCTGCGGCGGCTGGACGTTGAGCTGGAACGCGGCGCCCGAGATCTCGAACGAGGTGCCGCGCTCGCCGTCGCCGAGCTCGTGGCGCAGGACGACGTCGATCTCCTCGCCCGCCGCGAGCGCCACTGGCACGCCGCGCTGGGGCGGGCGCATGTGGGCCTCGGCCGGGTCGGCTCCGGGCGCGAGCTCGATGCGCTCGTCGAAGGCCACCGCGCCCCCGACGGTGAGCCGGAAGCGCCCGACGCCCGAGCAGCCGACGACGTGCTCGCCGTCCTCGCCGGCGCGCAGGCGGGCGTGCGCCTCGATCGCCGTGACCGCGCCCACGGGCACGCCGTCGCCGAACGCCCCCAGCCACGCGTACGCGGCGCCGGGCCGGCGCTCGGAGCCCAGCAGCTCGCCGCCCGCGCCGAGGAAGCGCACCTCGACGCCCGCGCCCAGCAGCCCCGCCGCCGCGACCGGGATCCGGGTGTGGCTGGGCGCGCCGGCGGCGTGCTCGACCTCGACGCCGGGCAGCGCGGCGCGCAGGCCCTCCAGCGGCGAGACGGTGTGGGCCGGGAACACGGTGGCGCTGCCGCCGCCGAGCGTGCGCGCCACGGCGGCGTTGGGGCCGAGCACGGCGACGCGCCGCAGGGCCTCGCGGCGCAGCGGGAGCACGTCGCCCTCGTTGCGGGCGAGGACGAACGACGCCGCGGCGGCGCCGCGCAGCTCGGCGGCGACGTCGTCGTCGGACCACGGCGCCGGCGCCGGCGCGGCCGGCTCGATCCCGTCCAGGGCGCCGACGCGCGCGGCCAGGCGCAGCAGGCGCAGGACCTTGGCGTCGACGGCGGCCTCGCTGACACGGCCGTCGCGGACCGCGGCGACGAGCGCGTCGCCCCACGGGCCGGTCGGCCCGGGCATCGCGAGATCGAGGGCCGCGTTGCCCGCCGGCTCGGTCGCGCGGGCCGCGTACCAGTCGGACATCACCGCGCCGTCGAAGCCCCACTCGCCCTCGAGGACGTCGGCGAGCAGCGGGCTCTCGGTCATCGTGTGGCCGTTGACGCCGTTGTAGGCGGCCATCACCGCCCACGGCGCCGCGTCGGCGACGATCGCCTCGAACGGCGCGAGGTACAGCTCGCGCAGCGTGCGCTCGTCGACGCGAGCGTCGAGCGTGAAGCGCTCGGTCTCGGAGTCGTTGGCGACGAAGTGCTTGACGGTCGCCCCGACCCCCGCGCCCTGCAGGCCGCGCACGTACGCGACGCCGATCCGGGCGGTCAGCAGCGGGTCCTCGCTGAAGCACTCGAAGTGGCGGCCGCCGTAGGGCGTGCGGTGCAGGTTGACCGTGGGGGCGAGCAGGACGTCGACGCCCTTGCGCCGGCACTCGGCGGCCAGGAGCCGGCCCAGGCGCTCGATGCGCGCCTCGTCCCAGGTCGCGGCCAGCGCGGTCGGCGAGGGGACGTTGGCCGACGGGTCGCGCTCGTCCCAGCGCTCGCCGCGCACGCCGGCCGGGCCGTCGGAGGTCACCAGGCGGCGCAGGCCGGCGGCGGGCTCGGCGTGCAGCGCCCAGAAGTCGGCGCCGGTGAGCAGGCGGACCTTGCGCTCGAGGTCGAGCGCCGCCAGGCGCGCGCGCAGGACGTCGTCGAGGTGGGCCATCGCCGGCATGTTGCTCCTCCCGGCCGCGGGGCGAGCGTCGCGCCGGCGCCGTCGAACGCTCAGGCGTACGCGGCGCGCAGCCGATCGCCCACCGCCTCGGGCGCGGCGAGCCCGCGCACGCGCTCGAGGCCGGCGGCGCCCGCGGCCTCGTCGCCGAAGCGGGCGCGCGCTGCGGCGGCGAGCGCGTCGACGTCGCCGGCCGCGACCAGGCCCCCCTCGTCGACGAGCTCGGGCAGCGCGCCCACCGCCGTGGCGACCACCGGCACGCCGGCGGCCATCGCCTCGGCCGCGGCCAGGCCGAACGTCTCCGCCGCGCGCGAGGCGACGATCGCCAGCGCGGCGCGCTCGCGCAGCGACCCGAGCTGCGCGGCGTCGACGCGCCCCACGAAGCGCGCGCCGCCGCGCGCGCGCAGTGACGCCGCCAGCGGCCCGTCGCCGGCGACGACGAGCGGCAGGCCG
>JAXDHQ010000141.1:0-10461 GCA_034664395.1 Solirubrobacteraceae bacterium
GAGATCGTGCCCGTGTTCATCGCGGCGGCGCTGATCCTGATCGTGTTCCAGCCGCGGATCTCGAAGTGGTTGGAGGCCCGCGGCGGTGGTGTCACCGATCATGCCGGGCCGATGGCAACCGCCGGCGTGTTCGCCGCCGGCGTCTACGGCGGCTACTTCGGCGCGGCCCAGGGGATCCTGCTGCTCGCCATCCTCGGCCTGTCGCTCCACGAGGACCTGCAGCGCATCAACGCGCTGAAGAACGTCCTCGCCGGCCTGGTCAACCTCGTCGCGGGCGTCATCTTCGTGCTCGTCGCCCACGTCGCCTGGACGCCGGCGCTGCTCATCGCCGCCGGCTCGATCGTCGGCGCCCAGCTCGGCGCCCGCTACGGGCGGCGCCTGCCGCCGGACGCGCTGCGCGCCGTCATCGTCGTGGTCGGCGTGCTGGCGATCCTCCGCCTGCTCGTGGCCTGACGCGCCGGCGTCGCGCTCAGGGCGCGTGGCCGGGGTCGATCGCCTTGGCGCGGTGGAAGGTGAACTCCGAGTCGTCGGAGCCGCGGTGCGCGGCGACCGGCTCGAGCAGGAAGCCCTCGTGATCGCCAACGTCCAGGCGCTGAAGGACGCGCCCGACGAACCAGTTCTCGCAGCGGTCGACGATCGGCACGCCGCGCGGCCCCTCGTGCCACGCGACCTGCGCGAACTTGTCGACCTCGTCCTGCGTCTCGCCGCCGAACAGCTCGGCCAGGTCCTCGGCGTCGGCCGGCACCCAGTGGACGCCGAGGGCGTCGGCGTCGCGCCCGCGCCGGTGCGTGTGGTTCTTGCGCGAGAGGCAGACGAGGAAGCGCGGCGGGTCGATGCTCGTCTGGGTCGCGAAGCCGACCAGGCAGCCGAGCGGCTCCTCGCCCGCCCGCGCCGTGACGACGAACATCGAGTACTCCAGCAGGCCCACCAGGGCGTTGAAGGTCTTGGTCAGGTCGTCCACGCGGCGAACGTACCCGGCGACGGGCGTGCACCAGACATGCACGCGGAGCATCGTCAGCCGACGCGCTGGAGGATCGCCAGGCCGGTGCCGTCCTTGTAGGCAAGCCGGTTGGCGTCGGCGCCCTGGCGCACCCCGCCGTTGAGCAGCATGCCGGTCATCTCGGGGTGGCCGTCGAGCCACTCGACCAGCGCCCGGCGCACGCCGCCCTCGCCGTGGGGGTCGTAGGCGGCGGCGAACTCGCTGGCGTCGTGGAAGAGCATGATCCCGCCGGTCTGCAGGCGCGGCGTCCACAGCTCGAGCTCGGCCAGCGTGTGGCGGTAGGCGTGCGCCGAGTCGACGACGATCAGCTCGGGCGCGCCGCCGAGGAGCTCCTGCGCGCGGTCGGCCGACGCGGCGGCGGCCGAGTCGCCCTGCTGCACGTGGACGAAGTCCTCCAACCGCGCGCGGCGCACCCAGCGGCGCGTGAACTCGGTCGCCTCGGGATCGAGGTCGATCGTCACCAGCCCCGGCCGCGCCCCCATCGAGCGCAGCAGGAACCCGAGCAGCAGCGCGGAGTAGCCGTAGTAGTGGCCGAGCTGGACCGTGCGACGGATGCCGTTGCCGCCGATGAGGCCGTGGCAGAAGCTCATCGCGGGGACGTTGATCTCGGCGATGCGCCCGCGGGCGGCGGTCTCGGCGTACCAGCCGTCCATGACGCGCCACTCGGCGCGCGTCAGCCCGGCGTACAGCGGCGGGACGTAGTCGGTCGCCTCGAGCTTGTGCCACCAGAAGCGGTCGTGGGGCTCGCGCCGGAAGCGCATCGAGCGGCCGCGGCGGGGCGGTCGCAGGCGGCGGACGAGGCGGCGGACGGCGCGGGCGCTCTTCCCTGCGGCGGACATCGGGGCGGGTTATATGCGCTGCGCCGCGAGCGTGCCCGCGGGGGCCCGGCCGCGAACGGCCGGGCCCCGACGAGGCCTAGGGGTGCTGCATGGTGTTCACGGCCGTGACCTGGAAGTCCTTGTCGACGAGGACCTCGACCTGGCTCCCGTCGGACGTGCGGACGTGGGCCTCGTAGGGCGAGCCGTGGTCGACGTCGGTCTCGACGCGCTCGAGCGTGCCGCCCGAGACCTTGGCCAGGGCGGCGGCCTTGACCTTGTCGGCGACGTCGCCGGTCAGCGCCTTCTCCTGCTGGCCGTTGGCGCCGACGTGCGGCCGGCCCGGACCGCCGCCGGGCGGCCGCTGGCCGTTGGCGGGCGGCTGGCCGTAGCCGGACGCCGTCTGCTGGCTCGACGCGCCGTTCGAGGTCGACGAGCTCTTCGAAGCGGCTGACGCGAGCGCCGAGCCTCCCAGCGCCAGAGCGCCGAGCGCGGCGATGGCCATCAGGCCCTTGCGAGCGGTGTGGAACATGGTGGATTCCTCCTTGGACGGTCTGTAGGAGGGCCATGGTCCGTGCCGCGGCTGGGGGCGCCCTGGCAGGCGCCTGAGACTTCGCCGAGAGCGTCGCTAGCCGGTCATGGCGCGCCGGCGCGCGATGACCGCACCCGCCGGCCGGGGCGGACGCCGCGGCGTCCGGACCACAGCGTGTCGGCGCCGGCCCAGCCCGCGAAGCACATCCCGCCGACGGTCCCGGTGGCCGTCGTCAGGAGCCCGGCCGCCGCTACCGCGGCCACGCCGTCGCTGCCGAGGATGAGCACCGCGGCCGCGGCGCCGACGCTCGGACCGATCGGAAGCTGACCGAGCGTGACGACCGCGATCAGGACCGCGATCGCGTCGAAGAAGGAGGCGTGGACGCCGACCGCGTGCAGCAGCAGCCAGTTGCGGAGGATCTGGGCGAACACGGCGACCAGGACGAAGGCGATGAGGCCGCCGCCGGCGCGCACGCTGCGCACCACGGCGAGGCCGCGCCAGAGCTCGCGCCCCTTGCGAACGGCGAGATGGCGCAGGCCGGCGCTCGCCACCCCGATCACCCCGATCCCGATGATCGGCATCCACCACGGCAGGCCGAGCGGCCCGATCAGCGTGAACGACGTCAACGCGGCCAGCGCCGCCTCGACGGCGAGGATCGGCAGCTCCGCGGCGATCAGCGTCGGCACCTGCGGACACACCGCCGACGACGAGCGCCGCAGCGCGGCGATCCGCGCCGCGACCCCGAGGTGCCCGTTGATGACGCTGCCCACGACCTGCATGCTCGACGCGCGGTAAAGGACACGTCGGTCGACCGTCCCGCCCGCCGCCTGGATGGTCAGGTGCCAGGCCTCGCTGCGAGAGACGAGCGCGACGATCTGCAGGAGCACGGTGGCGGCCAGCACCCACGCCGCCGCCCCGGAGAGGGCGGTGGTGAACTCGTGCCGTCGCCCAGCCAGCAGCACCGCGAGGATCCCCACGCTGACGAGCGAGCCCACCACCGTGACCAGCCCGCGACGGCGACGGCCGACGTCGAGCAGGCGCTGGCCCAGCGCGATGCCCGGCGCCGCCGCGACCTCGCGAGGACCGGCCGGCAGCGCCGGCTCGGGCTCGGGAGCGATCTGCACTGCTGCTCAGCGCCCGTCCGATGGACGCGGCGTCACAACGCTTCGGACGGCCGGCGCTTGCGCACCTCGGCCGCGACGACGCGCGCCCTGGTCACCGCCGCCGTGCGTTGCAGATCGTCGCGCCGCGCGGCCGATCCGGCGTCCGGGTCGGGCGTTGGCGTGGCGTCATGCTCGTCGAGCCGGCGCTGCCGGTGGCGGGCCATGACCCGGAGGATCCGCACGTGGCGGTCGCTCACGACTGGGTCTCACGCGGATCGTGAACCGGCAGCGCCACCGCGACGGCCTGCAGCAGCTCGTCGGGCAGGTCGTCGCGTGGAGCGAGACGGAAGCCGACGGTGTCTTCGGCGCGGAGAATCGTCTGAGGTGGCTCACCGCATCCTGGGCACGCCACGAGGTAGGCCGCGGCGGCGCGGGTGAAGCGGAGCCGACAGCTTGGGCAGCAAACCTGGGTCATGACCGACCCTTTCCATAGAAGCCCGAACAGCGAGTCTAGCGTCCTCCTGGCGCGTGTCGGCCACCGCAACCGCGGGCCCGCGTCCGGCGTCATCCGGGCGTGCGGCTTGGCCGGGGGCGTAGAGTGGATGGCAGGGCGCTCGGCTTCGCACGCTCCATCGCGCGGTGCAACCGTCGAGCGGCTCGGTGCGGCGACGTCAGCGCGTTCGCGCCCGGCCCCGAGCGCCATCTTCTCCGACGAGACGCCGCTCAGCGGCAGTTCAGAAAGGACCTGAGATGGCTCCTGCCACCCCCACCACGGAGAGCAAGGCCGCCGCACGGCGGCGGCTGACCGAGGAGATGCTCCGCCTCGGACAGAGGATCGACAAGCAGCAGCCGGGCAGCCCGCGGCGCCTGGAGCTGCTCCGCCAGCAGGCCAGCCTCAGCGACAAGCGCGAGGCCTTGCGCTCCATTCGGCATTGAGCCGCCCCACGCGGATGGGTGCGCGAGCGCTACAGTGTCCCGTGTCAATGTCGGGCACCATGCCCGGCGCAAGCAGTGTTCAGCGCCCGCCGTCGTCGCCGTGAAGCGTCTCCCGCGTACGCAGTTCACCTGAGCAGGAGAAACAACATGGCTACTGGAACCGTGAAGTGGTTCAACGACGACAAGGGCTTCGGCTTCGTCACACCTGACGCAGGCGGCAAGGACCTCTTCGTCCACCACAGCGCGATCAACGCCAACGGCTTCAAGTCGCTGGCCGAGGGCGCGAAGGTGTCCTACGACGAAGAGGCCGGGGACAAGGGCCCCAAGGCCGTCAACGTCACGGCGCTCTAGCAGCGCCGGCAGGCGAAACCCGCCCCACGGGGCGGGCCGCGAGCACCGCTCGTGAAAGGAGCAGCGACATGCTGCGAATGATCTGCCGTGGTTGCCTGCGGCTCTGGGACGCCGAGCGCGTGCGGGACCGCATCGCGTGTCCGCACTGCGGCGGCGCCCTGGCGCCTCGGGCCTGAGCCACACACCCGGACTCTCCGGCCGGCGTCTGCCGGCCCGAGAGGACCGCGGGTTGCGGCGGATCAGCCGGCGCCGGGCGAGGCGAGCTCGTGCTCGGCTCGGCGCAGGCGAGCGTCGGCGGCCAGATGGGCCCGCTCGAGCTCGCGAAGCCGCGTCATCGTCGTCGGGCGCATGCCGTACATCTTCGCCCGGTACAGGTCGTACCGCTCGCGGTGATAGCGGGCCTCGGCCCGCAGGTCCTCGACTCGACGCGCGTCGGATGCCACGGCGTCCACGCTACTCCCCTTCGTGGCGCTCCCGGCGCGTACGCCGGTCTTCAGTCCGCGAGACCGACGGCACGGAGCCCCGCCTGGGCGACCTCCATGTCCTCGGAGTAGTGGCCGCCCGAGACGCCGATCCCGCCCACCAGCTCACCGTCGACCTGGATCGGAAAGCCGCCGCCGAAGACGATCAGGCGTGGGGTGTGCACGATCCCGACCCGCAACGGCGGGTCCTCGGCGATGAAGTCGTACCACTGGTCGGTCGAGATCCCGAACGCGGCCGCGGTGTACGCCTTGTTGCGGGCGATCTCCACGGAGAGCAGCGGCGCGCCGTCCATCCGGCGGAAGACCTGCAGCTCGCCCGCGCGGTCGACGATCGCCACGACCATCCGCTTGTCGACGCTGGCCGCGTACTCGGTCGCCGCCCGGGCGATCGCATCGGCCGACTCCAGGCTCAGCGAGCTCTGGGTCATCGTCGTCAGCTGCATCTGTCCACCTTCCATGTGTCCCACCTGTTCGGGTAGACCTCGCGGAAACGGCGAACCTATCGCTAAGAGCCTTCGCAGTTCAATCATGCCCTCGCCGGCCGTCGTCACCGCCGCCGAACGTCGCCACCAGGCCCCGGATCAGGTCCCGCTTCTCCTGGTCGGACAGCCGTGCCCCCGGGTGGGCCGGCTTGTACCTCCAGGGCGGCATCGCGCCTTCGCCGATGGCCTCGATCATCTTCTCGACCTCCGGCTCATCGGTCGAGAGGTTGAGCTTGTGGCGGCCGTCGTCGACGTCCTTCTGCACGAGCCACGAGACCGGCGCGACGTTCGAGTACCACGGCCACTTCGTCAGGTTGCTGTGGCAGTCCATGCACGCGTCCGCCATCAGCTGCCGCGTGCGCGGGCTGTCCCACGCGATCTCCCGGCCCCCGGCCGGGTTCGCGTGGTCGCGACCGTAGGGGACGAGCTGGATCGCGATCAGCACCGCGACGAGGCCGAGCGCGGCCCACGTGAGGATCCGGCGAAGCCGACGCATCGTCGGAGTCTAGACACGGCAAGCTGCGCCCAAGCCCTCTGCCGGACTCGAACCGGCGACCCCTTGCTTACCCGAGGTACGGCCCGCCTTTTCTTCCTCTCTCAGGTATCTCTCGGAGGCCGTCGAAGGAGAGGTCTACCGCGGCGACGCCGTCGCCATACTCGCGGACGTGCGCGACGACCTCGAATGCTGGGTTGGCCTCGGAGACCTTCGCCGGGATGTCGAGGTCGTCACTCTCGCCCCAGTCGGTGGCGGCGCGACGCTCGGATCGCGCCATGGCACTGCGGCAGTTGTCGATCGGGCAGGGACACTCGGCATCGATCGAGAGGCGTTCGCGGCAGCGCTCGATCAGTACATCGCAGCGGTGGGAGAGGGCAGGTTCCCAGAGAACCGCGCGCATGCCCTCATCGCCGCTCGCCGAACCGAGGTGGAGGAAGCGCTCGGGGACCAGCCTGCGAGCGTCGAGCGCAGCGAGGTGCTGCTATCGATCCTGGCGGAGACGGGCGAGCTGGTGGACAGCGAGGTCGAGGCCTATGCCGACGCCAGCGTGGATCTGCGAAACCAGCACCGCCGCATGCTCGTCCAGCAGTGGCGGGAGCAGTGGCTCGAAGGGCGCGACGAGCGTCGGGCACTGAGAGGCGAAGCGTTCTGGGTGAGCGCCAACTTCCAGGATCACTACGACGACGTCGCTCACTACCGGGTCTACGAGCGCTATGGGTTCGGCGAGCTCGATGAGCTGTTCGACGATGTCGCCAAGAACATCGGCGAGCGTCTACTCGATGGGCTGGCAGCCGGGGATCCATTCGGCCGCTTCGCCTTGCCGGCTACCGGCGCGCGCGCGACCGCCGAGCAGCTCTGGCTGGCTTCGCGGTGCCGACGACTCCGGCTTACGCTTCACGGTGCGGCAACGGCGGCGTTGGCAGCGCTGTTCCATGGCCAGTCAGACGAGGGCTGGTGGCCTGCGCCGGTCGGTGCCGCCGGAGGGGTACATCCGCCAAGCGTGGACGCGACCGCCATGGCGGTCATTGCGGCGCGTCGCTTGAGTCGCGACGAACGCCACGGGGCTGCAGCTGACCGCGCCGTCCAGTGGCTGATCGCTACCCAGGATGCGGAGGGTTTCTGGACGGACTACCCCGGAGCTCCCGATGTACTTGCGACGGCGCTAGCTCTCGACGCTGTTGCGCACAGCAGGCGCGCCGGCACGGAGGCGATGTGCGAGCGCGCGGCCGACTGGTTGCTGTCTCAGCAACACCCGTCTGGGCTGTGGCACGGACACCTTCCCAACATCTTGTTGTGCGTCACCGTCCTTCAAGCGCTGCGATCGGTCTCGGTGGCGGGCGTCCAGCTTGCTCCCGGCCTAGCCGGTGGCCTCGCTCTCGTGGAACGCGCACAGTTGCTGGCTTCCGAGTTCAGCGTCGATGCCCGCCAAGTCGCCGTTGTCGCGGCCTACTCCGGGCTGGAGGCGACGCTTTACGCATTGCTCAGTGACGCAACGGTGAATAGGACGACAGTTCGTCCGAACGGGCAGGTCATCGGATTCGACGCTGCGTTGGCTGAGTACGAGGACGCGCTGGTCAGTCTCGGGCAACTGCAGGCCGGTCGACACATCCGAGGGCACCATGTTCTCAGGAGCCTGACGCACGTTCGCGACGGCGTCGTCCATCATGGAACGGCACCGTCCCCAACCGACGCGGCGCAGATTGTGACGGCGGTCCTCGACTTCTGCCGCGAATACGTGCCACTGATCTTGGACGCCGATCCCCTGGCCGACTAGCCCGGGTCCCCCTGGCCGAGAGGCAAGGCGGCGAGCAGAACCCCAAGCACACTCGGATCTGGATCTGGGTCACCCTGAGACGAGCTCACGCGGCGCGCTTGGACGCGCACAGGACCCAGAGAGCGATTCCGAGGAGCCTTCGAGCTGATGCGGCCACCGCGTTGTGCCTGCACCTGCGGCCCAAGCCCTCTGCCGGACTCGAACCGGCGACCCCTTCCTTACCATGGAAGTGCTCTACCAACTGAGCTAAGAGGGCGCTGGGCGGAGGGTAGACGATGCGCGGGCGGTTGGCCGCGTCGGTCGTCGGGTGGTCGTAGGCTTGCGGCCGGTGAGCCTCAATCCCGCGCTCGACGAGGCCGGATTCTGCCCGCGGTGCGGCGGTCGCGCGCGGGTGGAGTCGCCGCGGTCGCTGCACTGCCAGGGCTGCGGGTACGCGCTCTTCTTCAATCCCAAGCCGGTCGGCTGCGCGCTCGCGCGCGACGACGAGGGCCGGGTGTGGCTGGCGCGGCGCGGGTTCGAGCCCGGGCGGGGGCAATGGTCGATGCCGGGCGGGTTCGTGGACCTCGGCGAGACGGTCGAGGAGGCGGTCGCCCGCGAGCTGCGCGAGGAGCTGGCCGTCGAGGCGCGGATCGGCGCGCTCATCGGCGTCTACTCGCGCGCCGACGACCGCACGCTCGTCATCGTCTTCGAGGCGCGCTTCACGGGCGAGCCGCAACCCAGCGAGGAGGCGCTCGAGGTTCGCGCGTTCGACCCCCAGGACATCCCCTGGGACGAGCTCGCGTTCTGGAACGACGCGGCGGCCCTGCGCGACCTGCTCGACCGCTGAGTCTCGGCATGCATCCGCTCAACCGGGGATGCGGTCCGTCTGCCTCAGCGTCAATATTCCAGTGACACGCGTTTCGGCCCTCGATCAAGCGACGATCATGAACGCTGGCATGCCCGCCCCAACCCGCCAAACCACCGAGCCCCTGGACACGCAGAAGCTCGTCGATCGACTCCTCGCGGTCGAGGCCGTCCTCGAGCGCGCGCGAGCCGATGCGCTGTCGCTCGCCGAGCACGGCCGCGCCGGCGGCGAGGTGCTCTACGAGATCGACGCCGCCCGCCGCGGGCTGCGCCGAGCCCGGGAGCTCGTGCGCGAGCTCACGGGCGGCTGAGCGCGCTCAGCTCGCCGCAGCCCCCGCCCCGTCCCGGGCGGTCACGGTCGTCACGGGCAGCCCGAGTCCCGCCACCATGGACGGCAGGTCCAGGCGCAGCCACTTCGAGACGCGCGCGGGCAGCGTCGAGATGATGACCTCGTCGAAGCCGTGCAGGTTGATCGCGTCCTGGATGGCGTTCATCGGCGTGGGGTCGCCGACCATGCCCTCGACGGGCCGGCCGGCGGCCTCCTCCAGGAGCGGCAGCGCCAGCTCGAGCACCTGCTCGGCCTCGCCGCTCTCCTGATCCTCGGGGTCCATGACCCTGTGCAGGCCGTGGGCGGAGTTCGGCACCAGCAGGGTGAAGGCGGCGGGGCCGCGGGCGGCGCGCTCGCGGACGGCCTCCAGCAGCGCCGGGGTCGCCGCGGTCTTGTGCGCGACGACGAGGACGCGGGCGGGCGTGGAGGACTCCATGGCGACTCCTTTCGAGCGGTTGGACCGATGGTGCCAGCGGGAGCGAGCCGGCGCCAGCCCAGGTGATCGCTTTGGTAGATTGCTTGAACTCAAGTCTTTGGAGAAAGGGAACATGTCCGAGCAGCCCGATGCCACCACCCTCGTCGACGCCCTCATCGGCGCCGCCGTCCACGTCGAGCCCGAGCTCGACGAGGCGGTCGCCGAGCACCACCTCTCGCGACCCAGCTTCCAGGTCCTCAACGCCCTGCTCGACGCCGACGGTCACGCGCTCGGCCAGCGCGAGCTGATGGCCGCCGTGCGGCGGACGTCGGGCACGATGAGCGTCCGACTCGCCCGCCTCGAGCGCGCCGGCCTGGTCACGCGCGAGCCCGACCCCGAGGACCGCCGCAGCGTCACCGTCACCCTCACCGACCGCGGCCGCGAGCGCGTCGAGGCCGCCCGGCCCGCCTACGCGGAGGCCGCCGAGCGCGTCGTCGCCGGGCTGCCCGAGGACGGGCGCGCCTCGTTCGCCGAGCAGCTCGCCGCCTGGCTGGGCTTCTTCGAGCCCGACGACCGCGTCACCCCGCGCCTGGGGGTCGTGGTGGCGCCGGCGTCGGCCGCCGCGCGCATGCGTCGCGCCGTCGGGCTGCCCGACCGCCACGGCGTCCTCGTGGTGCGCGTCAAGCGCGACAGCGCCGCCGAGGCGGCGGGCCTGGCGCGCGGCGACCTGGTGGTCGCGGCCGGCGGCGAGGACGTCCGCAGCGTCGGCGACCTGCACCGCGCCGTGGGCCACGCCGACGCGACGCTGGCGCTCGAGCTGGTGCGCGGCGTCGACGAGCGCAGCGTCGAGGTGACGCTGCGCTAGCCGCGCGTCAGCCGATCTTCTTGAGGTCGATGTCGAAGA
>JAXDHQ010000142.1:0-8917 GCA_034664395.1 Solirubrobacteraceae bacterium
TCGCCGTCGCCGTCCAACGGCGTGCACGCTACGCCGAGGGACTCCGCGAGCCGTGCGCTGCGCGCTTCGAGCGTCGCGGGCGGACCGGCCAGGCGCAGCCAGAGGCGCCCGGGCGGCTCGAGCTCGACGGCCTCGACCTCCAGCGGTCCGAGCGCGATCCGCGTGACGGCGTCGAGCGCGGCGTCGAGCGTGGCGAGGTCGGCCAGGAGGGTGCGAGTGGCGGACGGACGCGGGAAGACCTTGAACGTCAGCTCCACGAGCACGCCCAGGCGTCCGATGCTGCCGACCACGAGCTTGGGCAGGTCGAAGCCCGCCGCGTTCTTGACGACCTTCCCGCCGCCGCGGACCATGCGCCCCGTCCCGTCGAGCATCCGCACGCCGAGGATGTAGTCGCGAACGCCGCCGTGTCGATGGGAGCCGGGGCCGGCGGCGCCGGACGCGACGGTCCCGCCCAGGGTGGCGCCGGCGTCGACCAGGAGCGGATCGAAGGGAAGGTGCTGGCCGTGCTCGCCCAGCGCCGACGCGACCTCGGCGACGGGCGTTCCGGCGAGCGCGGTGAACGTCAGCTCCTCCGGGCGGTACTCGAGGATCCCGCGCAGCGACGACACGTCCAGGACACGCGCGCCGGCGGGCACGCGCGTGAGCGCGGTCTTGGTGCCGCCGGCGCGCGGCACGACCGGTCCGCCCGCACGTAGCCCACGCGCGACCTCCTCGATCGCGAGCGCCGCGACGCTCATGCCGGCTCGCCGATGGGCAGCAGCATCTTCCCGCGGTTGGAGAGCTCCGCCGGGTCCACCGCCGCGCGCAGCTCCCGCATCAGCGCGATGTCGGCCTCGTCGTACATGAGCGGGAGGTAGGCGCGCTTCTCCATGCCGATGCCGTGCTCGCCGGTGATCGAGCCCCCCAGCGCGATGCACATGCGCAGGATGTCCCCCGCGAGCGCCTCGGCCTGCTCGAGCGCCCCCCGGACACGCCCGTCGAAGAGGATCAGCGGGTGGAGGTTCCCGTCGCCGGCGTGGAAGACGTTGGCCACGCGCAGCCCGTACGCGGCGGCGAGTCGCTCGATCTCGGCCAGCGCCTCGCCGAGCCGGCTGCGCGGGACGACGCCGTCCTGGACGATGTAATCCGGGGACAGCCAGCCGACGGCGGAGAACGCGCTCTTGCGCCCCTTCCACACGAGCGCCCGCTCGTCGTCGCCGACGACGTGCCGGACCGCGGTCGCGGCGGACGCGTCGATCACGGCGCACAGCGCGGCGAACTCGGCCTCCACGAGGTCGCGCTCGCCCTCGACCTCGATGAGCAGCAGCGCCTCGGCGGGCGGGTACCCGGGCCCGACCGCGGCCTCGGCGGCCTCGATCGTCAGCCGATCGAGGATCTCCATCGCGACCGGCAGCAGTCCGGACGCGATCACCTCCGAGACCGCGTCGCCGGCGTCCTGGAGCGACGGATAGGCGGCGAGGATCGTGCGCGTCGCCTCGGCCCGCGTGAGCAGGCGCACCGTGACGTCGACGACGATGCCGAACAGTCCCTCCGACCCGACGAACAGGCCGAGCCAGTCCGGGCCGCAGGGATCGCCGGCCTCGTTGCCGAGCGTCACCACCTCGCCGTCGGGGAGGACCACCGTGGCAGCGAGGACGTGGTTGCTCGTCATGCCGTGCTTCAGGCAGTGGGCGCCCCCGGAGTTGAAGGCGACGTTGCCGCCGATCGTGCAGACCGACTGGCTCGACGGGTCCGGCGCGTAGAGGAGCCCGTGCGGGGCGGCGGCAGCGCTGATCGCGGCGTTGATCACACCCGGCTGCACGATCGCGATCTGCTCCTGCGCGTCGAGCCGCAGGATCCGGTTCATCCGGTTCTGGGCGATCACGATCCCGCCGGCGACCGGCAGCGAGCCGCCGGAGAGGCTCGTCCCGCTGCCTCGGGGGACGAACGGCACCCCGTGGCGGTGGCACGCGCGCACCGTCGCGACGACGTCGTCGGCGTCCTCGGCCAGCACGATCGCCTCCGGCCGCGAGCTGAAGGCGGTCAGCGCGTCGGACTCGAACGCCTTGCGCGCCGCCTCGCCGTGCAGCAGGCGGTCGGGCGGAAGGACCTCGGAGAGGGCGGCGATCAGGGTGGATGTGGACACTGACTCTGCGTGAGGATCTGGCGGCGCCCGCGCGGCGGATCGGCGGTCGTCCGCGCCGCATCATGACCGAAGTCGAGACAGAAGTCATTCTGTATCGAGGAATACGACTCTGCACAGCGGAATCGTGCCAGACGCCGGCTGCGGGCACATCCACGCGCATGACCGTAGTGGCAAGGCGCCTAAGTTCAATTTCGGAAACTGGTCTTGACATGCGGAACACGGCGTCTATAGGGTCGCAAAGCACCCAGACGTTCGGCGATAACCGCGGAGCGTCGAGGAGAGAGGTCCGTTCGGCCCGAGGTCCCGCGTCGGCGGACGCCAGTCCACATCCCGGAGGAAATGCTCAGATGCATGGTCCCCATGACGTCGGAGGTCGGCACGGCCTCGGTGCCGTGATCGAGGAGTTCAAGGATCCGAACCAGCCGGCGTTCCGCCACCCCTTCGAGGGTCGCATGCACGCCGTTACCGCCATGGCGATCGTCAACGGCGCCTTCAACCTCGACGAGCAGCGGCACGGCATCGAGCTCATGCCGTGGGCGCACTACACCGACTCCAACTACTACGAGCACTGGCTCTACTCGGTCGAGAAGCTCCTCAACGACAAGGGGATCATCACCCACGAGGAGATCGACGAGCGCGTGCGCACGCAGCCCCCGGGCCGCATGGAGCGCAACCCGCAGAAGCCCGCGCAGATGAGCGAGCTCGCGCAGAAGATGATGGAGGTCCTCTGGGCCGGGGCGCCGCACGACCTGCCCGAGGACAAGCCGGCGAAGTACAAGGTCGGCGACCGCGTCGTGGTGCGCAACATCAACACGGCGTCGCACAACCGGCTGCCGGGCTACCTGAACCTGCGGCCGGGCGTGATCCACCGTCACTACGGTGCGTTCCACGATCCCGCGGCGAGCGCGCACGAGCAGGTCGATCGTCCCCACCACCTCTACGTCGTGAAGTTCGCGCCCGAGGACCTGTGGGGCTCCGGGGCCGATCGCGAAGAGAAGTTCGACCTGTACGCCGACCTCTTCGAGGACTACCTCGAGCCGGCCGGCAACTAAGCCCCGACGACGCTTCCAGCGCAACTGAGAAAGGTAGGACGACAGGTGACAAGTCCCGCTCAAGTGAACGCCGGCAGCCATAGCTGGCTGTCGCTCGACGACATCGAGGCGCGCGTGCGCGCGCTCGAGTCGCTCCTGGTGGAGAAGGGCCTGGCCGAGCACGAGGCCGTCGACGCCGTCGTGTCCGCGTTCGAGAACGACATGGGCCCCATGAACGGCGCGAAGGTCGTCGCGCGGGCGTGGACCGACCCCGAGTACAAGCAGTGGCTGCTCGACGACGCGACCGCCGCGATCGCCGACATGGGCTTCACGGGCCTGCAGACGGAGCACATGGTGGCGGTCGAGAACACGCCCGAGCGCCACAACGTCATCGTGTGCACGCTGTGCTCCTGCTACCCGTGGACCCTCCTCGGCATCCCGCCGGCGTGGTTCAAGTACCCGCAGTACCGCGCGCGGGTGGTCGAGGAGCCGCGGGACGTGCTGCGCGAGTTCGGAGTCGAGCTCAGCGACGACGTGAAGATCGACGTGTGGGACACGAGCGCGGAGATCCGCTTCCTCGTCATCCCGCAGCGCCCCGCCGGCACCGACGGCATGAGCCAGGACGAGCTGGCCAAGCTGGTGTCGCGCGACGCGATGACCGGGGTCGCCCTGGCCGAAGAGCCGGCCGGCCGGCGCTAGGACAGCAGCCATGTCAAGGAGCGCCGACGCCCGGGTCATTCCTCCGCTCGAGGGAGCCGCGGCTCCGCCGCGGGCGAACGGGGAGCCGGTCTTCGGCGCTCCATGGCAGAGCCGTGCCTTCGGCATGGTCGTCCACCTGCACGAGGCCGGCGTCTATCCGTGGGACGACTTCAAGGACCGGTTGATCGCCGAGATCGACGCGTCGGGCGAGCAGGAGAGCAGCGACCCGGCCGCGTACTACCGGCAGTTCACCGCGGCCTTCTGCCGACTGCTCGTCGAGCGCGGCATCGTCACCCCGGAGGAGATCGAGCGGCGGACCGCCGAGGAGCGCAAGGCCGCCGAGCACGAGCACGACCACGATCATCCACACGAGCACTGAGGCTCGAGAGAGGCATCCGATGACGGCAGTCACGAGCTTCGCGGACGTCCGCGAGATCCGGCAGGAGGGGCCCCACCCCTACGTGTTCTCGCCGTACATCGAGCCGCAGGCGACGGTCAAGCCGGGCGAGACCGTGGCGATCTACACCGAGGACGCCTTCGAGGGGCGCATCACCGGCCCGAAGGACCTGCCGAGCAAGGTCCTCGGCTCGCAGCTCAACCCCCAGACGGGGCCGCTGTACATCGAGGGCGCGGAGCCCGGCGATACGCTCGCGGTGAAGATCGAGGCGCTGGAGCCGACGCGCGACTGGGCGGTCAGCGCGTTCGTGCCGTACTTCGGCGGCCTCACGGCCACGAGCGTGACGCGCCTGCTGCACGACGCCCTGCCCGAGCGCATCTACGTCTATGAGCTGCGCGACGGCGTCTTCACCTACGACGACCGCTTCCGCGTGCCGTGGCGGCCGTTCCTGGGGACGATCGGTACCGCGCCGGAGGTCGAGGCGCTCTCGGCGCTGACCCCAGGCGCCCACGGGGGCAACATGGACGTGCGCGACACCTGCCCCGGGCACACGGTCTATCTCCCGGTCAACGTCGAGGGCGGCCTCTTCTACACGGGCGACATGCACGGCTGCCAGGGCGACGGCGAGGTGTGCGGCGTCGCGCTGGAGATCACCGGCCGCGCGGTCCTCACCTTCGACCTCATCAAGAACCACACCATCGCCTGGCCGCGCATCGAGTCGCAGGAGAAGATCATGACGGTCGGCAGCGCGCGGCCGATGGAGGACGCGGCCCGCATCGCCTACGCCGAGCTCGTGGACTGGATGGCCCAGGAGCACGGCTTCGACCCGCTCGACGCCTACCAGCTCCTCACGCAGGTGGGGACCCTGTACGTCGGCAACATGGTCGACCCGAACTATTCGCTCGTCGCGGGGATCGACAAGCTGCATCTTGCGGCTTCCGCCTAGCCCGGGCGCCATACGCTTCGGAGGTCCGCGGGTATAATTCCGAATCGTGGAACCAACCTCCGAGACGCCCAAGCGACCGGCGCGCAGCAGCAACGTTCAGTCGGTCGTGCGCGCGCTCACCCTGTTCGACGGGGTCGCCCGGCGCGAGGAGGTCGGCCTCGTGGAGCTGGCCAAGGAAGCGGGCCTCCAGCCGAGCACCGCGCATCGCTTGATGGCCACGCTGGTCTCCTGCGGGTACGTCGACCAGGACCCGAGCACGAATCGCTATCGGATGGGGCTCATGCTGTTCGGCCTCGTCGGCGGGGCCGAACACCGCGTCGCACGCCTGCGCGCCGCCACGCGACAGCATCTGGAGCGCGTCCGCGACGAGACCGACGAGACGACGAACCTCGTCGTGCTGGAGGGCGCCACCGCGGTCTACGTCGACCAGGCGGAGAGCTCGCACGCGATGCGGATGTTCGCCGAGATCGGGCGCCGCGTCCCCGCGCACGCGAGCGCAGCCGGCAAGGCGATCCTGGCCTTCGAGCCGCCGGAGCATCTGGAGACGCTGTTCTCGCAGACGCCGTTCAGCCGCCGAACCCAGCACACGATCACGACGGCCGCCGCGCTCCGACGCGCGCTCGAGCGCGTTCGAGTGGATGGCTACGCCACGGACGACGAGGAGTACGAGGAGGGCGTCTGCTGCATCGCCGCGCCGATCCGCGATCCCTCGGGCGTGGCCGTCGCGGCGATCAGCGTGTCCGCTCCGCTGGCTCGCATGCAGCGCTTCGGCCCGGGGGAGCTCGCCGAGATCCTCGCGCAGCACACCGACGACATCTCGGGCAAGCTCGGCTACTTCGCCAAGGCGGCAGACGGCAAGTAGCGACCTTCCCGGGCTGCCCGTCTCGCGCCGAGGCGACTTGCCCCCACATTCCGTAGGACGGAAGGCACTTCCTCCTACGAGATGGCCAGTCCCTCTGAGAACCCGAGGGCCAGCGCCGCGTACCCGACGGTTCGCTCTCGCGCGTGGCCGCCGAGGCGTTCCGGATATTAGGATGCCGTCCCGACAGACGCAAAGGTCGGTCCGCGACCCAGCGGCTCGATCGAGCGGTCTTGCCCGCAGGACGGCGCAAATGGTAGGGTCGGGCGCAGCAAGGAACGGAAACTGCATTGCGCATCGTGGAATCTCCCAATGGCCGCTCGAAGCTCCAGTCGCCCGTCGCCCGGGCGGCGTCGAGCGCCGTGCCCGGGGCTGACCGGGTCCTGACGCCGCAGGCGCTCGCCTTCCTCGCGGAGCTCCACGGCCACTTCGACGGCACGCGCCGCGACCTCCTCGACAGCCGCATCGACCGACAGCGGCGCCTCCACGACGGCGACACGCTGTCGTTCCCGAAGGCGCTCCACGTGCGCGAGGCCGGCTGGACCGTGGCGCCGGCGCCCGCGGACCTGCGCGACCGTCGCGTCGAGATCACCGGGCCCGCGGAGCGCAAGATGATGATCAACGCGCTGAACTCCGGCGCGCGTGGCTTCATGGCGGACTTCGAGGATGCGCTGACGCCGTCGTGGGCGAACATCGTCGCCGGGCAGGTCAACCTGCTCGACGCGGTGCGCCGCGAGATCGCGTTCACCGCCCCGGACGGGCGCGCCTACGAGCTGACCGAGGATCCCGCGACGCTGCATGTCCGCCCGCGCGGCTGGCACCTCGACGAGCCCCACGTGCGGGTCGCCGGGCAGCCGGTGGCCGGAGCGCTCGTCGACTTCGGCCTCCACGTCTTCCACAACGCGAACGAGCTGCTCGATCGCGGGAGCGGCCCGTACCTCTATCTGCCGAAGCTCGAGAACCGCTTCGAGGCACGCCTGTGGAACGAGGTCTTCGCCTTCGCCCAGCATCGCCTCGACCTGCCGAAGGCGACGATCAAGGCGACGGTCCTGATCGAGACGCTGCCCGCCGCGTTCGAGATGGACGAGATCCTCTACGAGCTGCGCGATCATGCCGTCGCGCTGAACGCCGGCCGCTGGGACTACATCTTCAGCGCGATCAAGTGCCTGCGCCACCGCGCCGACTGCGTGTTGCCCGACCGCTCGCAGGTGACGATGACCGTTCCGTTCATGCGCGCCTACACCGAGCTGCTCGTCGCGACCTGCCACCGTCGTGGCGCGCACGCGATCGGCGGCATGGCGCCGCTGATCCCGAGCCGTCGCGACGCCGCGGCGAGCGCGCACGCGCTGGCCGGCGTGCAGCGCGACAAGGAGCGCGAGGCCGGCGACGGCTTCGACGGGACCTGGGTCGCCCATCCCGACCTCGTCCCGGTGGCGACGGCGGTGTTCGACCGCCATCTCGCCGGACGCCCCAACCAGGTCGAGCGTCGGCGCGACGACGTGGTCGTCGAGCCCGAGCACCTCCTCGACCTCCGCTCCACGCCGGGCTCGGTCACCGAGACGGGCGTGCGCGGCAACGTCAGCGTCGGGCTGCGCTACATCGCCGAGTGGCTGCGCGGCAACGGCGCCGTCGCCATCGACGGCCTGATGGAGGACGCCGCGACGGCGGAGATCGCGCGCAGCCAGGTGTGGCAGTGGGTGCATCACGGCGTCGCCGTCGACGGCCTCGGCGTCGCGAGCGCGTCCTTGGTGCGCCGCATCCTCGACGAGGAGCTCGAGCGCTCGGCCGCAGACCTGCCGGCCGGGATGACGCGCGAGCACCTCGTGCCCGCGCGCGAGCTGTTCGAGAAGGTCGCCCTGGAGGAGCCCTTCGTCGACTTCCTCACGCTGCCCGGGTACGGGCGCGTCGGCGACCTCTGATCCGCCTTCGCTCACCACGACAAGGGACCAGTGATGAGACTCAGCGCCAACCTGTCGATCCTCTTCAAGGACGTGCCGTTCCTCGAGCGCGTCGAACGCGCCGCCGCCGCGGGGTTCGATGCCGTCGAGTTCTGGTGGCCGCCGGAGGACGTGAGCCCGCAGGACGTCGCCGCCGCCGTCAAGGCAGCAGACGTCGACGTGGCGCTCTTCAACTTCTACGCCGGCGACATGCCGGCCGGCGATCGCGGCCTGCTCAGCGATCCCGCTCGCCAGGGCGAGTTCCGGGCCAACGTGCCGGTCGCCCTGGAGCTGGCCGAGCGCGTCGGCTGCACCCGTATCAACGCGCTCGTGGGGACGGCGCTTGCGGGCGTCGATCGCTCGCAGCAGCTCGCGCTGGCTCGCCAGAACGTCGCATGGGCGGCCGAGCTCGCCGCTGCGGCGGGCGTCGAGATCCTCGTGGAGGCGGTCAACACCTTCGAGAACGGCCCGTATCTGCTGCACCGCACCGATCAGGCGCTCGCGTTCATCGACGCGGTGCAGGCGCCGAACGTCGCCTACCAGTACGACGTCTACCACATGCAGCGCATGGAGGGGAACGTCGCCGCGACGCTGAGGACGCACGCCGCGCGGATCGCCCACGTGCAGATCGCCGACTCGCCGGGGCGCGGCGAGCCGGGGACCGGCGAGCTGAACTTCGCCTATCTCTTCGAGGTGCTGGAGGAGATCGGCTACGACGGCCACGTGGGCCTCGAGTACGTGCCCACGACCGCCACGACGGAGCAGAGCCTCGCCTGGATCGAGCGGCTCCTTCCGGCCCTCGCCCCAGGACGGGGGCGCCGCCGCGACGTCAGGGAGCGGGCCTGATGTCGCGGCCGACCGTCGGGTTCATCGGCCTGGGGATCATGGGCAAACCGATGGCGCGCAACCTGCTCGCCGCCGGC
>JAXDHQ010000143.1:0-9304 GCA_034664395.1 Solirubrobacteraceae bacterium
CGCCCCAGATCCCGAGCGCGCGGTTGCGCTCGGCCCCGTCGGCGAACGTGGTGGTGATGATCGACAGCGCCGCGGGGGAGACGATCGCGGCGCCGAGACCCTGGACCGCGCGGGCGGCGATCAGCCACAGGTCCGACTGCGCCAGCCCGCCGACCAGCGAGGCGAGCGAGAAGACGATCAGCCCGGTCATGAACAGCCGGCGGCGACCGAGGAGGTCCGCGAGGCGGCCGCCGAGGAGCAGGAAGCCGCCGAAGGCCAGCGTGTAGGCGTTGACCACCCAGGCGAGGTTGTCCTGGGAGAAGTGCAGGGCGCGGCCGATGGACGGCAGCGCGACGTTGACGATCGACGCGTCGAGCACGATCACGAACTGGGTCATGGCCAGCAGCGCGAGCGCGAGCCACTTCGTGCGGGCGGTGTCGACGGGGGCCATGGGGGCGATCTCCTAAGCGGAAGTTGAACTCCGGTTCCGAATGCGGCAACATACGGAACATCGGCTCCGCTTGTCAAGTACCGTGATCCGCGCCATGACCGACGACGTCACCACCACCGCCAGGCCGCTGCGCGCCGACGCGAGGCGCAACCGCGAGCGCATCGTCGAGGCCGCTCGCCGGGTGTTCGCCGAGCAGGGCGCCGACGCCCAGGTCGACGACATCGCGCGCGCCGCCGGCGTGGGAGTGGGCACCGTCTACCGCCACTTCCCGCACAAGGAGGCGCTCATGGGGGAGCTGGTCGCCGCCAAGTTCCGTTCCTTCGCCGAGAACGCCGAGCGCGCGCTCGAGGTCGAGGATCCGTGGGAGGCGTTCGCCGGCCTGCTGCGCGCCAACGCGGAGATGTGCGCCCGCGACCTCGGCGTGCAGCACGCGCTCGCGCGCGAGCCGGCGGCCTGGGAGCTCGCGCAGGACGAGCTCACCCGCCTGCGCGAGCTCACCGGCCGCCTGATCCGTCGCGCTCAGCGCGCCGGCGCGCTGCGGCGCGACTTCGCCGTCGAGGAGATCCCGATGCTGATGTGCGGGCTGTCCTCGACCATGGGCATCGCCGGCTACGACTGGCGCCGCCACCTCGAGATCCTCCTCGCCGGGCTGCGCCCGCCGGCCTGAGCGCCGCGCTCCCGGGCAGGGGCGCGAGCGCGAGCGGCGAACGGAGGATCGCCACGCCGTAACTTTCCCGCCTCCCGCCGGTTGCAGCACGGCGACCGGTCCAGTCGAGCTCAAGGAGACTCCGCGTCCCCATGCGTCGCCGCATCGCCCTGTTCGCCGTCCTCGCGCCGTTCGCGCTGCCCGCCGCCGCCGGGGCGGTGCCGGCGCCCGGCGCGTTCTTCACCGGCGCGTCGATCGACGGGCCGAGCGCGGACATCCAGCGCCTCGAGAGCCTCGACGTCTCGCGCGACGGCACGGGCGCGCTGGCCTACGTCAAGAGCGTCGGCGGGGTCGAGCACGTCTTCGTCTCGCGCCTGGTCGACGGCGCCTTCCAGGCGCCCGAGCAGGTCGACGCCGGCTTGCCCGGGCCCGGCTCGCAGCCGCGGGTGGCGGTCTCCGACGGCGGCAACCTCGTGGTGGCCTTCGTCAGCGGCACGACGCTGCTGGCGGTGACGCGGCCGGCGGGCGCGTCGGCCTACTCCGCGCCGCAGGTGATCGCCTCCGGTGCGTCCAACCCGGACCTCGCCATGTCCATCAACCGCGCTGCCTACCTGACCTGGACCTCCGGGAACGCGGTCCTCGCCGCTCGCAAGGACCGCACCGAGAGCACGTTCACCGGGCTGCCGACCGCGATGAACATCGACCCCAACGCCATCGCGGGCGCCGGCACCGGTCGCCCCCGCGTGGCCGTGGCCGCCGACGGCACCGCCACCGTGGTCTGGGGCGAAGGCGGCCACCTCTACGCGCGCCGGCTGTTCCAGCTACGGCCGTCGGACTCGCCGCAGGACCTCGGCGCCGGCGCCGACCAGGCCGACATCGCCTCGGAGGACGACTCGAGCTTCGCCTGGGTCGTCTTCCGCCAGGACGGTCGCGCTGTGGCGCGCCGGATGGTGGGCTCGGCGTTCGACCCGCCCGTCGCGTTCGACGGCGGCGAGCCGGCGGACAGCCCGCGCGTGGCGATCAGCGGGCGCGGCATCGGCTACGGCGCTGTGGCCGGCACCCTGACCGGCAGCGCGTTCGGGGCCGTGATCAAGGACGACCTCTTCAACCCCGGCATCGGGCTCGGCGGCGGCCTGGGCGCGGGATCCGCGCCCGTGCCCGCGGCGACCGAGACCGGCGACGGCCTCGTCGCCTTCCAGCAGGGCGACGGTGCCGGCGGGCGCACGATCCACGCGCGCCACTACGACTACGAGCCGCTGTCGCGCGCCGTCACGCAGCCGGGACCCGACGCCACGCTGTCGGAGCCCACGTTCGGCAACGCCGACGCCAGCCGCGGCCTGGAGGCGCACGGCGACCGGGTCGGCGACATCGCGGTCGCGTTCGTCCAAGGCGACGACGCGGGCGGCCGGCGGATCGTGGTCGCCGGGTTCGACCGCGCGCCGGGCCCGTTCCGGGGCCTGACCGGCTCGCGGATCCGCAACTTCGTCCGCTCGCCGCTGAAGTGGTCGACGGCGGCCGAGCTCTGGGGTCCGCTGACCTACACGGTGCTGGTCGACGGCAGGCCGGCGACCCGGACGCAGGCGACCGCCGCGACGCTGCCGCCGACGATCCGCGACGGCCGCCACACGTGGCGGGTCGTGGCCACCGACCTCCACGGCCAGCAGTCGACGACGTCGTCGCGCACGCTGCGCATGGACGCCCGGCCGCCGAAGCTCAGCGTGAAGATCTCGGGCGCGCAGAAGCGCGGCGGGCTGCTCCGGGTCGCCGTGCGCGCGAAGGATGCGGGCACCGCCGCCAAGGCGTCGGGCCTGCGGTCGGTGCGGATCTCGTTCGGCGACGGGTCGCGGGTCGTCGACGGCAAGCAGGCCGCCCACAGCTACCGGCACTCGGGCCACTTCACCGTGAAGGTGACCGCGACCGACAACGTGGGCAACGCGGCCGTGATCCAGCGGCGCCTGCACATCGTGTAGGCGAACACCCACCGGCGGAAAAAGCCCGCAGCGTGCGGGCTGCCGTTCGTCGCGCCGTTCATGCCGCCCGACGCGCTCCGTAGCATGCGCCGCCGTGCGTGCGCCGGACGATGAGGCCGAGCAGGTGGGGGCGGCGGCGGCGGGCGATCCCGCCGCCGTCGCCGCGCTCTGGGACGCCTACGGCCCGCGGCTGTTCGCCTTCTGTCACCGCCTGCTCGGCGACCCCCACGCCGCCGCCGACGCCGCGCAGGACGCCTTCCTGCTCGTCCACCCCGAGCTCGGGAGCCTGCAGCGCGCCGGGGCGAGCGTCGGCGACGCGCTGTTCCGCGCCGCCCGCACGACGAGCTACGAGCTGCTCTCCCGCGCGCCTCGCGACGCGCCGCGCGGCGGCGTCAGCCTGTCGGCCGCGGCCGCGCGGCTGCGTCCGCAGCAGCGGGCCGCGCTGGCGCTCGCCGGCCTCGAGGGCCTGTCGCACCGCGAGATCGCGACCGTGCTCGACACGTCGGTCGAGTCCGTGCCGGCGATCCTTGCCCGCGCGCGCCTGCGCCTGCTCGACGAGCTGCGCGGCACGGCGCTGGCGGCCGCCGCCGCGCGGACGCCCGCCTGCGAGGAGGCGCTGCCGCTGCTGGCCGCGGCCGCCGACGGCGAGCTCGAGGGAGCCGACGCGGCGTGGGCCGAGAGCCATGCCGCGGCGTGCGCGACGTGCCCGCGCTCGCGCCGGGCGATGCAGGAGGCGGCGGCGACCTACGCGGCCTGGTCGCCGGCGGCCGCGCCGTCATGGCTGCGGGGCGCGACCCTGGCCGAGCTGGGCGCCGACGTCCCCGCCGCCGGCGCGGCGCCGCTCGGCTCCGCTGCCGCCGCCAGCGCCGGGAAGCCGGTCGCCGCGGCCTGGTTCACGCCGCGGCCGAGCCTGTCGGCCGCGCTCATGGGCTCCACGCTGCTGATCGTCGCGTTCGGGACGCTCGTGGCGGCCACCATCGGCCCGCTGCGCCAGGCCGCGCCGGCCCCGGGCGCCATCGCGCTGCCAGCCGGCTCGCCGACGGTGACGGTCGCGGCGGCCCCGCAGCCCGTCGCGCCGAAGTCCACGCAGCGGGCGCCGACCCGGCGCGGCGCGCGGCGCGCCCCCTCCTCGACGGTCTCGCGCGTGGTGCTCGTGCGCTCGGTCGGCACGGCGCCGGTCGTGAGTCGTCCCACGGCGCCGCGCGCGCCGCCGGCCCGCCCGGGGCCGCGCCGCCATCGGCGCCCGGCGGGTCGCCCGTCGCGCAAGCCCACGGCGACGGCGCCCGCGCCGGTCGCGACCGCACCCGCGCCCACCGGGCCGGCCGACGCGACGCCGGGGACCGGCTCGCCCGCGGCGCCGACGACCGCCACGGCCGCCTCCACGTCGACCCCGCCGGCCGCCGGCTCGCCCGGCTCGCCGACCCAGCCCCCGCCGTCGTCCACGCCGCCGGTGCCGATCAAGCACGAGAGCGGCGACGACGACGGCGACGACGACGACCAGGGCGACGACGACGGCCATCGCCAGCGCGGGAAGGGGCCTGGGCCGCCGCCCTGCGACGGGCGCGACGGCGGCCGCGGCGACGACGGCTGGCACGACGGCGGCGGCGACGGCAGCGGGTACGGGCACGACTGACGCGCCATGATGCGCGCGTGAGCGACGACCGCCTCCGGCCCCTCGCCGACACGAGCACGGGGTGGCCCGCGCGCAAGGTCGTGCGGGCGCTCGGCCTGCGCGAGGACGGCTCGGCTCCGTCCGGGCGCCCGCGCGTGGTGGCCGACATGATCGCCTCGGTCGACGGGCGCGCCGCCGTGCAGGGGCGCTCGGTCGCCCTCGGCCATCCCGCCGACCGCGCCCTGCTGCGCGAGCTGCGCGCCGCCGTCGACGCCATCCTCGTCGGCACCGCGACGCTGCGCGCCGAGCGCTACGCCAACCTCCTCGACGACGACCAGCGCGAGCAGCGCGTTGCCGCGGGCCTCGAGCCCGAGCCCGTCGTCGCCACGATCTCGCGTCGCCTCGACCTGGCCACCGACATCCCGCTGCTGGCCGAGCCGACCGCCCGCGTGCAGATCTACACCGAGGCGGCGGGCGAGGTGCCCAGCCGGGGCGCGTGGGTCGCGGTGCACCGATTCGCGCCCGGGACGCTGACCGTGCCCGCCGTGCTCGCCCACCTGGCGCAGGAGCGCGGCGCGAAGGCCGTGCTGTGCGAGGGCGGCCCGCGGCTCCTGCGCGAGGTGGTGGCCGCCGACTGCCTCGACGACCTGATGCTCACGCTCGCGCCGATGCTCCTCGCCGGGCCGGAGTTCGCGCCGCTGCGCGGCGACCCGCTCGACCCGCCGGCCGGGCTGACGCTGCGCGACGTCCACCGCGCCGGCGACCATGTCTTCCTGCACTACGCGCTGTGACGAGCCTGCGCCTGCGCGACCGCACGGTCGACCTCGAGCCCGGGCGGCCGCTGCTCATGGGCATCGTCAACGCCGGTCCCGACTCGTTCTCCGACGCGGTGCGCCTGGACACGCTCGACCGCCAGGTCGAGCACGCGCTGGCGCTCGTGGCCGACGGCGCCGACCTCATCGACGTCGGCGGCGAGTCGGGCGTGACCTACACGCCGGAGACGGCCGCGGCCGACGAGCTCGGCCGCGTCGTGCCGCTCGTCCAGCGGCTGGTCGCCGCGGGCGTCACGGTCTCGGTGGACACCTACAAGCCCGCGGTCGCGCGCGCGGCCCTCGACGCGGGCGCGGCGATGCTCAACGACGTCAGCGGCCTGCGCGACCCGGAGCTGGCCGAGCTCGCGGCGCGCAGCGGCGCCGCGCTGGTGGTCATGCACACGCGCGCGGAGCCCAAGAGCGAGCGGTTCCCCGACTACGCCGGCGACGTCCGCGGCGACGTCGAGGCCTTCCTGCGCGAGCGGATCGACGCGGCGCGGGCGCACGGCCTCGCCGACGACCAGCTCGTCCTGGACCCCGGGCCCGACTTCGCCAAGTCGCCCGCCGAGACCGTCGACGTCCTGCGCGACCTCGACCGGCTCCACGCGCTGGGGCGCCCGCTGCTGCTGGCGATCTCGCGCAAGTACTTCGTCGGCGCGATCACCGGCCGGCCGCCCGAGGAGCGTCTGGCCGGCACGCTGGCCGCCGCCGGCTGGGCCGCCGACGCGGGCGCCGCGATCCTGCGCGTCCACGACGTCGGCGCGGTGCGCGACTTCCTGGCGGTCAAGGCCGTGCTCGACGGGCGTGCCGAGGTGCCGTCCTTCGATGCGTCCGACGAGCGCCTGAAATGGATCCGGGCGGCCGGCGCCGGCGCACCCGTGCGGCGTCGCGACCGCCCCGAGCGCTAGCCTGGCGGCGCTGAAGGGTTGCCGACCGCTGACGCCAACGCGGCCGGATTGCCGACCGACACCGACCTCCGAGGAGGAACCCCCATGGCCGTGCTCCACCGCGACGCCCTCGAGGCCAGTCCGCTCGCCGACCTGCACGCGATCGCCTCGGAGCTGGGCATCGACGGCTTCCGCCGCCTGCGCAAGGCGGCGCTGGTCGATCGCATCCTGCAGCAGCAGGGAGGCGACGACGAGAACGGCGTGGCCGAGGAGATCGTCGACGAGGCCGCCGACGAGCCCCAGGCGCGCCCGCGCCGGCGGCGGCGCAGCGGCGTCGACGACGGCGAGGGCGACGTGGAGGCCGTGGCGGACGAGGTCGCCGACGAGCCCGAGGCGCGCCCGCGCCGGCGGCGGCGCAGCGGCGTCGACGAAGGCGACGGCGACGTGGAGGCCGTGACCGAGGACGCCGCCGACGAGCCCGAGGCGCGTCCGCGCCGGCGGCGGGGCGGCCGCGGGACTCGCGGTCGCGCCGCGCGCGACGCCAACGGCGACGGGGACACCGCGGCCGCGGAGGCGCCCCAGCGCGACGACGCCGACGACGACGAGCGCCGCGACGAGGTCGTCGAGGGCGTCGTCGAGCTGCTCGGCAACGGCTCCGGGTTCGTGCGCGTCTCGCCGCCCGAGCCCTCCGATGGCGACGTCTACATCTCCGCCGCGCAGGTGCGCCGCTGCGAGCTCGTCTCCGGCGACCGCGTGTCGGGCCCGGTGCGCCGGCCGCGACGCTCGGAGCGCTACCCGTCGCTGGTGCGGGTGGACACGATCAACGGCGCGCCGGCCGAGGAGGTCGCCGAGGGCACGCCCTACGAGGAGCTGCCCTGCGCCTTCCCGTCGGTCCGCTTCGAGCTCGGCGGCGACGAGGACCCGACGCTCAAGGCGATCGAGTGGCTGACGCCGCTGGGGCGCGGCTCTCGGGTCGTGATCCACGGCGGCGCGCAGGCCGGCAAGACCGAGACGCTGCGGCGCCTGGCCGGCGCGCTCGCGCGCGTCGAGGGCGTGGACGTCAGCCTCGCCCTGACAGGGGTGCGACCGGAGGAGGTCGCCGACTGGAAGGCCGGGCCGGTCGAGCCGCTGGCGGTGCAGACGCTCGCCGCCGGCGCCGAAGCGCAGGGCCAGGCGCTGGACCGCGCGGTCGAGACCGTCAAGCGGATGGCGGCGCGCGGCGGCCACGCGGTGCTGCTCGTCGACACGCTCGACGGGGTCGCGCCCGCGGTCGCCCGCCGGGCGCTGGCGGCGGCGCGCGCGATCGTGGACGGCGGCTCGCTGACGGTCATCGCCACGGCGTCGGCGCCGCTGGGCGGCGAGACGACCGTGATCGGCCTCGACACGGCGCGCACGGCGGCCCGCAACTTCCCGGCGCTGGACCTCGAGACCAGCGCCACCATGCGGCCGGAGCTGCTCGTGGGCGACGCGGGGGCCGAGGCGATCGCGTCGGCGCACGCCGGCGCGAGCGAGTGAGGGCCTGACCCGCCGCTAGCGCGGCTGGTAGGCCACGCGGCCCCAGGAGGGCTCCGGGGCCAGCTCGACGGGCTCGCCGTCGCGGTCGGGCTGCACGTAGCGGAAGCCCTGCAGGTCGACGTCGAAGCGGACGTCGAGCTCGCCCTCCTTGACGCGCTGGTCCAGCCACGCCGAGCGGAAGACGAGGCGCCGCAGCCAGTGCACGAGCGAGCGGTCGCTGGGGCCGACGAGCTCGGGCCAGCAGTCGTTGACGTGCTCGCCGAGCGCCGAGGCGGGCTCGTTGATCTCGCCGTTGACGGCGAGGTTCACGAGGTCCTCGAGCTCGGGCTCCTCCAGCCGCGCGCCGACGAAGCCCAGCTTCAGCGCGGCCTGCTCGCAGCGCTCGGCGAAGTCGCGCTCGTTGAACGTGAACCGCAGTTCGCCGTACTCCAGGACGAAGTCCTCTCCGGAGTCGTAGTTGCCGCGGCGGGTCAGGTCCATGTGCGTAAGTGCCCCGCCGGGGACGAGCGTCCGCGGGGTCGTCGGCATCCTAAGCGCGATACCTCCCCGCCCGGACATCCTGAATGTGATGTTGCACCGGATCGGTGCGCAATCGGGGGGAGAGCATCCCGCGCTCGCGGCTAGTGCCCCCATGAGCCTCACCGACCCCACCGCCACGATCCTGGTCATCGAGGACGATCCGGCGACCCGGACCTTCCTGGCCGACAACCTGACCGCCGACGGCTACGAGCTGCTGGTCGCCGACTGCGGGCAGGAGGCCGTGCGCCTGCTCGAGTGCAAGTTCCCCGACCTGGTCCTGCTGGACCTCGGCCTCCCCGACGCCGCCGGCCTCGACCTCGTCGGGCGCGTGCGGTCCAGCGACGGCGTCGCCAGCCGCATCGACTTGGCCGTGCCGCTGCTCGTCGTGACCGGCCGCGCCGGCGAGCTCGACCGGCTGCGCGGCTTCGAGCGCGGGTGCGACGACTACGTCTGCAAGCCGTTCAGCTACCCGGAGCTGCGCCTGCGCGTGCGGGCGCTCCTGCGCCGGTCCGAGCTGCGCCGGCGGCCCGGGCGGGTGCGCGTCGGCGACCTCGAGGTCGACGCGGCGGCGCGGATCGTGCGGCTGCGCGGCGCGACGATCGAGCTCTCCCAGAAGGAGTTCGCGCTCGTGCGCTCGCTCGCGTCGGATCCGACGCGCGTGTTCACCAAGGAGGAGCTCCTGCGCACGATCTGGGGCTTTCGCACGCTCGGCAGCACCCGGACGCTCGACTCGCACGCGTGCCGGCTGCGCCACAAGCTCGGGCGCTTCGGCGACCGCTTCGTCGTCAACGTCTGGGGCGTCGGCTATCGGCTCGTGGACGGCCCGATCGCCGCGCTGGACCTCCGCCCGGAGGAACCGCCGGCGGAGCCTCCGGTGCCGGCCCTGCCGCTGGCGCCGGCGGCCGCCGCCGCG
>JAXDHQ010000144.1:0-14713 GCA_034664395.1 Solirubrobacteraceae bacterium
CCACCCAGGGCCTGATCGCCGTCACGCTGGGCGGTCTCGGCAGCATCTTCGGCTCCGTCGCCGGCGGCCTGGTCCTCGGCGTCGTCCAGGCGCTGGTGTCCGGGTACGTCTCCTCCCTGTTCAGCACGGCGATCAGCCTCGTCGTGCTCATCGCGATCATCGTCCTGCGCCCGCAGGGGCTTCTCGGACGAGGACGGGGGGCGCGCGCGGACGTCGCCGAGCGCGCGAGCTGGAGGGTCTACTCGCCGCCGAAGCTGCCCCGTACCTGGTCGCGCGGCGGCGCCGCGGCGCTCGTGGCGCTCATGCTCCTGCTGCCGGCGCTCCTCGGCGCCGGCGACATGCGCGCGGCGAACATCACCGGATGCTTCTGCCTGACGATCATCGGCCTCGACCTCCTCACCGGGATCGCGGGGCAGGTGAGCCTCGGGCAGGCGGCGTTCATGGCGGTCGGGGGCTACGCCTACGGCATCCTGACCGTCCGCCACCACGTCCCTCCGCTGGCCGCGCTCGTCGCCGGCGTGGCCGCCTCGGCCGCGGTCGCCGGCGTGCTCGGCGCCGTCAGCACGCGCCTGCGCGGGCTGTACCTCGCCATCGTGACGCTCGCCTTCGGCATCCTCGTCGAGTCCGTGGCCAACGGCCTCGACGTCACCGGAGGCCCGTCCGGCCTGGTCGGCATCCCCGTCTTCTCGGTGGCCGGCTTCTCCTTCGACACCGACACCCGCTTCTACTACCTCATCTGGGGCCTCGTGGGCGTGTCGGTCGTGCTCGTGGCCAACCTCGTGCGCAGCGGCCGGGGCAGGATCCTGCGGGCCATGAACGGCGACGACGTCGGGGCGCGCTCGCTCGGTCTTCGGACCCCCAGGGCGAAGGCCGCCGTCTTCATGCTCAGCGCCTGCCTGGCCGCCGTCGCGGGAAGCCTGTACGCCTCGTACTTCCGCTACCTGTCACCCGACATGGTCGGAAGCCAGACGTCGCTGGAGATCATCACCATGCTCGTGATCGGCGGCCTGGGAACGCTCATCGGCCCGATGATCGGCGTGGCCCTCCTGACCTACCTGCCCGTGGCCTCGCAGTCCTTCGCGAACTACGCGCCGCTCGTCACCGGGGTCCTGCTGGTCCTCTTCCTGCGCTATCTCCCGGGTGGGCTCTACGGCGCCTTCCTCGAGGTCGTCACGCGGGCGCGCCGGCTGGGCCGCCGCGCGCCCGCGGCGCCCGTGCCGGCGCGCGCGACCGCGAACGGGGACGGCGCGATGCGGCCGACGGCGATGCCCGGGGCGCCCGCCGCAGCACTCAACGGACGCAACGGCCCTCCGGCGCTGCGGATCGCGGGCCTGTGCAAGTCCTTCGGCGGCGTCGACGCCGTGCGCGACGTCTCCTTCGACGTCCCCGAGAACTCGATCAGCGCGCTCATCGGGCCGAACGGGGCCGGCAAGTCGACCCTCTTCAACCTGGTCACGAACCTCTACCGCTGCGACGCCGGAAGCGTCGACCTCTGGGGCGACAGGATCACCGGCCTGACGCCCGACCGCGTCACGTCGCTGGGACTCTTCCGCACGTTCCAGACCTCACGCGTGTTCCCCCAGCTCACCGTGCTCGAGAACGTGCTCGTCGGCGGCTACGGGCGGGAGCAGGCGGGCTACCTCGCCCAGGCGCTCTGGACGCGGCGCACCCGCGCGGAGGAGCGCGCGCTCCAGTCCGAGGCGCATCGTCTGTTGGAGGTGCTGCACCTCGACGATCGCGCGGACGACCCCGTCAGCTCCCTCTCGTTCGCCCGCCACAAGTACGTGGAGCTGGCGCGGGCGCTCATGGCGCATCCCCGGCTGCTGCTGCTCGACGAGCCCGGCGCGGGGATGAACGACGCCGAGATCGAGGAGCTCGCCGCCACGCTGGGCGCCATCCGCGACCTCGGCCACACGGTGCTGGTCGTGGAGCACAACATGTCGCTCGTGATGGGCATCGCCGAGACCGTGGTGGTCATGGACGCCGGGCGCCTCCTCGCCCAGGGCCCGCCCGCGAAGATCCAGCAGGACGAGGCCGTCGTCGACGCCTACTTCGGACGGGCGGAGGCCCACGCCTGATGTTGGAGGTGCGTGACCTCCGCGCGGGCTATGCGGCCGGAGAGGTGCTGCACGGGCTGACCTTCTCGGTGCCACCGGGCTCGATCGTCTCGCTCGTGGGCGCCAACGGCGCCGGCAAGTCGACCACGCTCAAGGCGGTGTCGGGACTGCTGCCGCCGCGCGAGGGGAGCATCGTCGTCGACGGGCGGACGCTTCCGGGCGGCTCGGCGCAGGAGGCCGTCAAGGCCGGCCTCGCCCACGTGCCCGAGGGAAGGCAGGTCTTCTCCAACATGACCGTCGCCGACAACCTGTCGCTCGGCTCCTACGCGACGCGGCGCGTCGGCGAGCCCGTGCCGCGCCGGCTCGAGAGCGTGCTCGAGCTCTTTCCCGAGCTCGCCGGCAGGCTGAACGAGTACGCGGGCTCCCTCTCGGGCGGCCAGCAGCAGATGCTCGCGATCGGGCGGGGCCTAATGGCCGACCCTCGCTACCTGCTCCTGGACGAACCGTCCGTGGGCCTGGCCCCGCAGGTCACCCACCGGATCTTCGAGGCGATCGAGCGGCTGCGTGACGGCGGCAAGGGGATCCTCCTCGTCGAGCAGAACGGCCGGCTGGCCCTCGCCGTCTCCGAGCGCGCGTTCCTGCTGGAGAGCGGCTCGATCACCCTGTCGGGCACCGGCAAGGAGCTGCTCGCCAACGACGAGGTGGTCGAGCGCTACCTCGGCGTCGGCGCCTCGGTCGGGGGCGGCCTGCGGCGCGACACGCTGGCGGCGGAGCTGGGAAGCGCCCTGTCGCCCACGTGACGATGCGATCATCCGGGTGGACATGACGCGCATCGCGATCACGGCCGACCACAACGGCGTCGCGTTGAAGGAGCGCCTGCGCGCGTGGCTGGAGTCGCACGGCCACGAGGTGGACGATCGCGCGGCGCACGTCGGCGAGGAGGTCGTGGACTACCCGCCGCTGTGCGAGGACGTGTGTTCGCGAGTCCTCGACGGCCACGCCGACTACGCCATCGTGGTCGGCGGCAGCGGCTCGGGGGAGGCGATCGCCTGCAACAAGATCCGCGGCATCCGCGCCGCGCTCTGCCTCGACCTGTTCGTCGCCGAGATCGCCCGCGCCAACAACGACGCGAACGTGCTCGTGACCGGCGCCAAGGTCGTCAGCCCGGAACTGGCGGAGCAGATCGTCGCGACGTGGCTCGCCACGCCGTTCAAGGGCGAGCGTCACCAGCGCCGCCTGGATCAGATCGCGGCGCTCGAGCGCGGCGAGTCGCTCATCTGACCGCGTCGAGGAACCGGATCACCCGCGCGGGGGCCGTCTCCTCCGTCTGCTCGCTGACGGGAACGTCCCAGTACTCCGACCGCGGCAGGCACTCCTCGAGGTACCGGGCCGCCGAGGTCGCGTGTGAGGCGTCCTGGCCCGGAACGACCAGGGCCGGGACGTCGAGTCCCATGAGGTCCTCGGGCTCGGCCCCGGGCACCGTGTCGCGATCGAACTGCAGCCGGGCCATCCCGCCGACGACGACGCGATAGCGGTCGGCGTCCCACTGCCCGTAGCTGCGCGCGAACTCGGGGTCGCCCCGGATGACGCTGGCCCAGGGACCGACGCGGGGATCCTGCGAGAAGGTCCTGTCGTCGCTCGTGGCGAGGGCGACGACCTGCTCGAGGCCGTGCTCCTCGACGAACGCGAGGTGCCTCGCGAAGCGCGCGTGCTGCGTCATGCGGTACTTCGGCCCTCCCGCGGGCGAGTACAGCACCATGCTCGACGCCCGCTGCGGGTGCGACACGGCGAGCGCGGCGACGGAGGAGCACCCGACACAGCCGCCCATGAGGTGCGCCCGTTCGATGCCGAGCAGGTCGAGGAGCCCGACGGCCTGCGCGACGTAGTCGCTCCAGGCGACGCGCTCGACGCGCCCTCCCGAAAGCCCCGACTCGCGCCGGTCGAACGTGATGCAGGCGTACTTCTCGGTGAGGTGGCCCAGCAGGTTCAGGCGGGCGTAGATGCCGAACGACGACCAGTTCTCGATCGTCGCGTTGAACCCGCCGGGGGAGAACATCAACAGCGGCGGACCCGAACCGGCCACGTCGTAGCGCGTGGCGATCCCGTCGATGATGGCGGTGGGCACGAGCGGCGGTCAGCCTACGGGGTGATCGGGACGCCGCCCCTGATCTGCCGGCTGGCACGGACGTCGTCGGCGTAGGCCGTGATGGCGTCGTACGTGATCCGCGCGACGTTGGCATACGTGTCCGGCGGATCGTCGAGCGCCGACGCGGCATAGCCGATCGCGGCGTGGGCCATGCGGATCCGGCCGTCGAGCCACGGTCCCCCGCCGAACCCGCCGACGACGGGGATCGAGACCGCGCGCGCGACCTCCGGCCCGACGATCGGCCCCGAGTTCGTGAAGTCGAGCAGCGACGCGCCCGCCTGCTCCAGCCGCCTGGCCTGCTCGACCATCTCGGCCTTCAACGTCGGCGGCACCGCGTCGCCGGCCGCCGGCGTCGCGCTGTAGGTCACGCCGTAGCGCGACGCCGTCTGAGGCGTGATCCCGAACTGGGCCACGACCGGGATGCCCGCGCGGTCGATCGCGGTGACCGCGTCGGGGAAGTCGGCGGCGCCGTCGAGCTTCACGACGTCCGCGCCCCCTTCCTTGACCAGCCGGATCGCCGCCCGCACCGCCTCGGCGGTCCCCTCCTGCAGCGGACCGAACGGGAAGTCGCAGCTCACGACCGCCCGCTTCACGCCGCGGCGAACCGCCTGGCAGACGACGATCATCTGATCCATCGTCACCTCGAGCGGGTTCGACTGCCCCCAGAGGTTGACGCCGACCGTGTCGCCGACCGAGACGATGTCGACCCCGGCTCGGTCGACGATCCGAGCGACCTGGTAGTCCCACGCCACCACGCCGACGATCTTCCGGCCCTCGCGCTTCATCGCCGCAAGGGCGGGCACGGTGACCTTCTCGCCCGGATCGGAGCTCACCTCCGCTCAGGCCCTCAGCGCCGTGAGGACCTCGGACACGTCGCCTTCGTCGTTCGTCACCAGGAGCACCGGAGCGTATGGCCGCAGGGCCGAGACGGCCGCGCCGACCTCGAGCCTGTCGCCGAGGATCAGGCCGGCGGTCATGATCCCGAGCACGTCACAGGCGTGGGCGATCGTCGAGGCGGCCTGCGCGCCGTCGCCCGATGTCGCGACCAGGATCGCGACGTCGGCGTCGGCCAGCTCGTCCGAGAGCCATGACGTGGTGCCGTCGGTGGCGCGCAGGACGATGTCGGCCGACGCGCCGTTGCCCCCGTCGGCCGCGGGAGCCGGATCCTCGGACACGAAGAAGCGCGCATCGCGCCAGGGCTGCTCGGCGATCCGACGGACGGCCGCGGCCGCTCCTCCGTCCAGGGCGACGACGCGGGCCGACCGGCCGCCGATCGGCCTGTCGATCCGGAAGCGCGCCTCGGCCGCCGTCGCCGCCCGGGCGCATCCGTTGGAGAGGATGGGGCGCATCGGGGCGGTCACACCGACGAGTGTGCCATCCCGGGGCGCACCGCCACGGCGTCGCGGCTGGACTCGATGAAGGACTCGGCCTGCGGCAGCACGACGGCCGCGGAGCGCACGTGGTGGTGCGCCGGGTCGACGCCGGGCGGCGTCACCCCCTCGTCGCGGAGCGCCTCGATCGCCGTGCGCAGCTTCTTGCGCGCCTTGATGATGCCGGTGTCGGACGCGACCAGCCGCTCCTTCGTCCGATCGACGATCGGACCCATGCTCTCCTGGAGCGAGGCGTCCTGCTGGGCGATGCCGCGGACCCCCGAGAACGTGTCGCCGCGCTTCTGCGCCGCGCGGTCCATCAGGTAGTCGACGTCCTTGTTGTCCTCCGGCCGGTACGTGCCCGGGATGTTCCGGCTGTGCACGCCGTGGCCGTCCTTCATCGCCTGGCGCTCCTCCGGCGCGAGCGCACGGACCGGGTGGTAGTCGAACGTGTACACCCAGCAGTTCTCGTCGTCGATCGGGACCCAGAAATGGCCGTGGACCGGGTGGTCTCCGCGCGGCGGGACGATCGTGAAGCTCGGCATCACCCAGGGCGTGATGCGCCAGTAGTACGTGCCCTCCTCGGCGTTGCGCCGAGCGCCGACGAACAGCCCGCCGTCGGCCTCTGCGACCTCGAAGAACGGCTTGAGGTCGCCGAGGTTGTACTCGTTGCCCTTGGTGCCCTTGAAGAGCGGGTCGCTCTTGAGGCCGCCGGAGTGCAGCCACGAGACGTGGCTGGAGTCGATGCCGCCCTCCAGCGCCTGGAGCCAGTTGCTCTCCTGCCAGCGCTTGGAGGTGTACGTCTGATCCGGCGGGACCTGCGCGAACTCGAACTCCGGGAGGCCGGGACGCGTCTCGGGGTCGCCCAGGTGGGTCCAGAGGATGTCGCCGACCTTCACGAGCGGGTACGAGGTGAGCTTCACCTTGCCCGCGAAGTTGTTGTTCTCGGGCGCGGAGGGCACCTCGAGGCACTGACCCGTCACGTCGTACTTCCAGCCGTGGTAGGCGCAGCGTATGCCGCACTCCTCGACGCGACCGAACCACAGCGACACGCCCCGGTGGGCGCAGAACTCGTCGATCAGCCCGTACCGGCCCTCGCTGTCGCGGAAGGCGATGAGTCGCTCGGAGAGGACCTTCACGCGCACCGGCGGACAGTCGTCCTCCGGCAGCTCTTCGGCGAGGAGGGCGGGCAGCCAGTACTGCCGGAACAGGTCGCCCCCGGGTGTCCCGGGCCCGGTTTGCGTCAGAAGCTCATTGACCTCCGCTTTGAGCATCTCCGTCCTTTTGGTCGCGGTCTCCTCCTGCGTGTGAACGAAAGGTTATACCATTGACACGCTGCTGACGGGCGCCAAACGCGCGTCGAGGCGGGGGTAGACGCGACGCGCATTGAGCTCGAGCACCTTGCGCCGCTGCGCCTCGGGAAGGTGCAGGGCGTCGACGTAGCGCTTCGTGTCGTCCCAGTGGAACCCCGTCTCCGGGTCGATGCCGCGGACGGCGCCGAGCATCTCCGAGGCGAAGAGGATGTTGTCGACGTCGATGACCTCGTGAAGGAGGTCGATCCCCGCCTGGTGGTAGACGCACGTGTCGAAGAAGACGTTGTGCATGACGTGCTCGTGCAGCGGCGGGCGACCGAGGCGGTCGGCCAGTCCGCGATACCGGCCCCAGTGGTAGGGCACCGCGCCACCGCCGTGCGGGATCACGATCCGCAGGGTGGGGAAGTCGCCGAAGAGGTCGCCCTCGACGAGCTGCATGAACGCCGAGGTGTCGGCGTTCAGGTAGTGCGCGCCCAGCGCGTGGAAGTTCGCGTTGCACGACGCCGAGACGTGGATCATCGCCGGGACGTCGAGCTCCACCAGGGCCTCGTACAGTGGATACCAGGAGCGGTCGGTGAGCGGCTTGGACGTCCAGTGCCCGCCCGACGGATCCGGGTTCAGGTTGCAGCCGACGAACCCGAGCTCCTCGACGCATCGGCGGAGCTCCGCGATCGAGTCGTCGAGCGACCCCGCGGGCGTCTGCGGTAGCTGGCAGGCACCGGCGAAGTGCTCGGGGAACAGGTCCACCACCCTGTGGACGAGGTCGTTGCACGCGCGCGCCCACGCGCGTGCCGTCGCCGGATCGGGCACGTGGTGCTCCATGGCGGAGGCCTGCGGCGAGAAGATCATCAGGTCGCCGCCGCGCTCGCGCAGCAGTCTGAGCTGGTTGGCCTCGATGGTCTCGCGGATCTCGTCGTCGGCGATCTCGGCGGGCGCGGGCTCGGGCAGGCTCGGGTCCGCGAGCCGGGCGAGCTGGGCTTCGCGGAACGCCTTGTGCGCCGGCGGCACGGTCGTGTAGTGCCCGTGGCAGTCGATGACCATCGTCAGCGCTCCGGCGCGCGATCGACGTACTCCAGGCCCTTCTGCGCGAGCCGCTCGCGCATGCCGTGCACGTCGAGGCTGAGCTCTCCGGCCTCGTAGCGCCGGCGCGAGGCGGCCTCCTTCTCCTCGCGCGCGGCGCACGCCGCGAGCACCTCGGCCGCCTTCTCGCGCGGCACGGCCACGACGCCGTCGTCGTCGGCGACGATCACGTCGCCCGGCTCGATCCACTGGCCGGCGCAGACGACGCCGACGTTGACGTCGCCGAGCGTCTCCTTGACGGTGCCGAACGCGGACACGCACTTCGACCACGCCGGGAAGCCCATCCGCCGCAGCTCGGCGGCGTCGCGGCAGCCGGCGTCGATGACGATGCCCCGCACGCCGCGCGCCTGCAGCGCCGTGGCGAGCAGCTCCCCGAAGTAGCCCGCCTCGGAGGGCGAGGTCGGCGCGACGACGAGCACGTCGCCCTCCTGGCACTGCTCGACGGCCACATGGATCATCCAGTTGTCGGCGGGAGGCACGCTCACGGTCACGGCGCTCCCGGAGATGTGGGGGCCGGCGTGGACCGGATCCATGTACGCGGCCAGCAGGCCCGTGCGCGCCTGTGCCTCGTGGACGGTCGCGACGCCGTACTCCGAGAAGGCGTCGACGAGCTCTCTCTCGGCGCGGCGGATGCGCCGGACGACGACTCCGGCTATCGCGCCCCGTCCTTCCATGGCAGCAGGGAGACGTGGATGACGCCCTCTTCGACCTCGCCTCCGACCGCCCTGATCGCACGGTCGACGTCGTGCAGGGCGAACTCGTGGGTGGTCAGCAGCTCCAGCGGAAAGCGCTTGGAGGCGAGCTGCTCGAGCGCGAGCTCGACGGCGCGGTAGCTGTGGCCGCGCGCGCTCTTGATCGTGATCGCCTTCTCGGTCAGCCGCTTGATCGGGAAGTCCGGGAACGCGGCGAGCTCCCCCTGGACGAGCAGCGTTCCCGCCCTGCGCTTGAGCGCATCGATGCCGAGCAGGATCGGCGTCGTCCCGGCGCCGGCGGTGCAGTCGAGCACGACGTCGACGCCCTTGCCCGCGGTGATCTCCATGACGCGCTCCAGGGCGTCCTCCTGCTGGACGTCGATGACGTGGTCGGCGCCGAGCTTCCTGGCGAGCTCCAACCGCGCCGCGTCGCGGGTCGTGCCGGTCAGGATGATCAGCGACGCGCCGGCCTGCCGGCACGCCACGACCTGCGAGAGCCCCTGCTGCCCCGGGCCCTGGATGAGCACCGTGGACATGAACCCCACGCCGGCGTCGTAGAGCGCCCACTCGATCCCGTTCGACAGCGGGGTGACGATGCCGGCCAGCTCGGCGGTCACGCCGTCGGGGACCCGGTGGACGACGGCGTTCCAGGGGAGGTACATGTACTGGGCGAACCCTCCCCACAGGTGGTACGGGTTCTGGCACGACGTGTAGCCGTACCGCCGCGCGTCGGGGTTCGCCCGCCAGTCCGTGGCCTCGCAGTGGCGGTACTCGCCGATCCGGCACCACGCGCACTGGTAGCAGGCCACGTAGTGCTCGACGAACACCCGGTCTCCCTCGCGCACGCCCTGACGCTCGAGGAACTGCCGGCCCGCCTTCGCGATCACGCCGACGTTCTCGTGCCCCATGATCACGGGCGCGTCGATCACGGGCTTGGAGTACATCTTGACGTCGGTCCCGCAGATGCCGGCCACCTCGACCTTCAGCAGGGCCCCGTCGTCGGGGACCTCCGGCATCGGGAACTCCTGCAGCTCGGTTCTGCGCGGACCGGTCCTCACGGCCGCCAGCACGTGCTCCGCCATCGGGTCGAGTCTATCGGAGGTATGAAGGACTAGCCATTCGGTACCGTCCGCCCCGTGCACCTCAAGACCGTGACGCGAACCCAGGGCAACAACGCGGCGCTGAAGGACGGGACGGTCGCGCCGCAGGGCTTCGCCTTCGACTTCGAGGAGGTGCCGGTGCTCGTCCAGGCGTTCCGCCGGATGGTGCGCGAGCTGGAGTTCGACGTCTGCGAGCTGGCGTTCACCACCTACCTCTGCGCCAAGGCCGCTGGCAAGCGCTTCACCGCCCTGCCGATCTTCCTGGTGCGTGGTTTCCATCACGGCGCGATCGTCTGCAACACCGCGGCCGGCATCCGCGAGCCCAAGGATCTCGAGGGCCGCAAGGTGGGCGTCAACCGCGGCTACACCGTGACGACGGGGGTGTGGGCACGGGGCATCCTCGCGGACGAGTACGGCGTCGACCTCGACCGGGTGACGTGGGTCCTCTCGGGCGACGAGCACGTGGCCGAGTACCGCCCGCCCGCGAACGTCGTCGCGATGGAGCCGGGAAGCGATCTCGCGGAGATGGTGGCCACGGGGGAGCTGGCGGCCGCGATCGGCGTCGACGTGGATCATCCGGCCGTCGCTCCGCTGATCCCCGACGCGACCGAGGCGGGCTTCGATGCGCTGCGCACGCGCGGCCACTACCCCATCAACCACCTGGTGGTCGTCAGGGACGAGCTGCTCGAGGCGCACCCGGAGCTCGCCACGGAGGTCTTCGATGCCTTCGCGCGGGCCAAGGCGCTGTACGTGGACCGCCTGCGCGCCGGCGCGATCGCGGACCCCTCACCGACCGACCGACTCCACCAGCGCGTGCTGGCGATCACCGGCGCCGACCCGCTCCCCTACGGCGTCGAGCGCAACCGGGCGATGATCGAGGAGCTCATCGGCCACGCCGTCGCGCAGAGGATCCTCGACCGCCGGCCCGCGGTGGAGAGCCTGTTCGCCGAGAGCACGCTGGGCCTGAGCGCCTAGCGGCGCGCTAGATCGCGAAGAACTCGACGGTCTGCGGGGCGAACAGCTCCTCGGGCGCCACGCGCCGCGGCGAGAGCCCCTGCTCGTGGTGGTAGCGCAGGAAGGTCTCGAGCACGTGGCGGTTGGCATCGAGCCCGTAGGACCAGTAGTCGGCGCCCATGAGCTCGGTCGTGCGCTCGTAGTCCAGCGGCAGGAAGGGGAGCATGACGGACAGCGCGGTGGTCTCGCGCAGGCGCTCGTGGGCGAGGTCGCGGGCGGCGACGAACGCCTTGTACAGCGAGGTCGCGATCCACGGATGGCGCGCGTTCAGCTCGCGCGGCATCGCGAGCGTGTGCATGATCGGGAAGATGCCGGTCTGGGCGAAGTAGGCCGCCTCGGCGTCGTCGCCGAACAGCCGGCCCACGGCGGGGTTCCCGCGCAGGAAGCAGGACGGAGCCCGCGGCGTGTACAGGGCGTCGATCTCGCCGGACGCGAGCGCGGCCGACAGCGTGCGGCCGGCCTCCATGGGCCGGACGTCGACGTCGTCGGGCGGCGCGAACCCGAGCTTCTCGTAGCGCGCGGCGTCCTCCAGCGCGCCCGTCCGGTAGGAGACGCCGTCCACCGGGACGTCGTGGTGCTCGGCGAGGATCCCGCGGATCCAGACGGCGGCGGTGACCTGGTACTCCGGGATGCCGACCACCTTGCCGCGGAGGTCCTCCGGGCGCTCGATGCCGCTCGCCCGGTTCACGAAGATCGACGTGTGGCGGAACATCCGCGACGGAAAGACCGGGATCGCCACGAGCCACGGATCCGCCGACGTCAGGCCGATCGTGTACGAGGAGAGCGACAGCTCCGACACGTCGAACTCCCGGTGGTGGAGCATCCGGAAGAACGTCTCCTCGGGCGACAGGGCGACGTACGTCAGCGCCAGCCCCTCGGGTGAGACGGTTCCGTCCTTCAGCGCCCGCGTGCGGTCGTAGTCGCCGCAGGAGAGGCTCAGCCGTAGGGTCACGTCGCGACCCTACGGGCGGGAGCGCAGATCATCAAAAGCTTCTGCGCAGCCCTTCGATAGCGGCTCCCCTATGTCCGCAGGGCGGCGGACAGCAGCTCGTCGCGCGAGGCCAGCTTGACCCGCGGGCGCTCCTCGCTGCGACCGCGCTCGAGCTCGTGGGTGGCGATCGCCCGCCAGCCGTCGGCCGTGACCAGGTCGGGCTTGCGCTGCGCCAGCAGCGCGTCGATCTGCTCGCGACCGGGGTTCGGCGGGGGTGGCAGCACTCCGGCTCGCAGGTCCGCGACGAGGCAGCTCACCGTCTCCTCGGCGTCGCGCTTGTTGGTCCCCAGGATCCCGGTGGGGCCGCGCTTGATCCAGCCCACGGCGTAGACGCCGCGGAGCGAGTCGCCGTCGGGCGTGAGCACCCGGCCGCGCTCGTTGGGAAGCACGAAGCGGCGCTCCTCGAAGGGCACGTCGGGCAGCGGGACCGCCCGGTAGCCGACCGAGCGCAGGACGAGGCCGCACTCGATCGTCTCCACGTCCGCGTCCACGGCCCGGGCCATCAGCGAGCCGTCGTCGGCGCGCACGATCTCGTTGCGGCGGACGTCGATCGCCTCGACCCCGCCGGTCCCGCGGATCTCCACCGGAGAGCGCAGGAAGCGCAGCTCGATCCGGCGCCGGGCGTCGGCACGGCGGGGCCTGGCCGCGAACTCCGCCAGCAACGCCACGTTCTTGCGCGCGGTGAAGGTGCCCTCCTCGGCCAGCCACCGGCGCGACACCGCGTCGAGCTCGACGTCGCCGGGGTCGACCCTGATGTCGACGCCGTCGAGGTGGCCCAGCTCGCGCAGCTCGGCGCTGGTGAACGCCGCCTGCGCGGGACCGCGCCGGCCCATCACGACGACCTCCTCGATGCGGCTCTCGCGGAGCGCCTCGAGGGCGTGGTCGGCGACGTCCGTGCGCTCCAGCTCGCGGGGGCTCAGCGTCAGCAGGCGCGTCACGTCGGCCGCCACGTTGCCGTTGCCGATGACCACGGCCCGCTTCGCCGACAGGTCGAACTCGAGCCCCCGGTAGTCCGGGTGGCCGTTGTACCAGGCGACGAACTCCGTCGCCGCCCAGCTCCCCCGCAGGTCCTCGCCGGGGATGCCGAGCGACTTGTCGGTCTGGGCTCCGGTGGCGTAGACCACGGCCGTGTAGTGGCGCATGAGCTCGGCGTGCGAGACGTCGACCCCGACCTCCACGTCGCCGAGGAAGCGGCAGCCGCGCTGGAGCGTCTCCCGGTCGAACATGTCCTCCAGGCGCTTGATCTCCTGGTGGTCGGGGGCCACTCCACCGCGCAGCAGCCCCCACGGCGTGGGCAGCCGCTCGATGAGGTCGATCTGCGCGTCGCCGCGGGCCCGCAGCAGGCACGCGGCGGCGAACGCCCCGGCGGGACCGGCGCCGACGATCGCCACGCGCGGTCGCGTATCGGCCATCACGCGGCGGTGCGCTCGGCGGCGCTGCGCTCGGCGAAGAACTCCGCGTTGAGCCCCAGCGCGTACGCGAACTTCTCGGGAAGCTCGAAGTCGGGGAAGATCGCGTCGACCGGGCAGGCCTCGACGCAGGCGTCGCAGTCGATGCAGACCTCGGGGTCGATGTAGAGCTGCTCCGCGGTCTCGAAGTCCTCCGCGCCCCGCGTCGGATGGATGCACTCGACGGGGCAGACCTCGATGCAGGAGTCGTCCTTGATGCAGCTCCCGACGATGACGTACGTCATGCCACGACAGGCTAGCTTCCCGACCGCGCGAGCGGTTGCCCGGCGATCCGGGCCCCCTGCTCGCGGTGCTCAGGGTCGCTCGTCGCGCTGGCGGCGCACCGTGGTCTTGCGCCCCTTGATGGTGCTGTCGCGCAGCGCCGTGATGACCTCGTCGGCGGCCGCGGCGGGCACCTCGACGAGCGAGAAGCGCGGCGCGATCTCGATGGCGCCGATGTCGCGGCCGCTGAGGCTCGACTCGCCCGCGATCGCGCCCACGAGGTCCTGAGGCCGGATGCCGGCGGTGCGCCCGGCGCCGACGAACAGGCGCGTCGTCTCGCCCCGCGGTCCGCGGGGGCGCCGCTCGGCCTTGCCGCCCGTCGCGCGATGGTCGCGCTGCGGGCGCGGCGCGACCTCGGGGATCTCCTCCTCGTCGGCCGCTGCGCCGCCGGCCTCGTGAGCGAGCTTCACCGCGGCCAGCGCGACGTCCATGACGTCGAACTCGTCGGCCAGCGTCTCGACCACGACGCGGAAGCGCTCGAGGTCGTCCTCGAGCAGGCTCTCCTGCAGCGCCGCCCGCGTGAGCTCGAGGCGCCGCGCGTGCAGGTCGGCGACGGTGGGCACCTTCTCGACCGCGATCGGCTGGCGGCTCACCCGCTCGATCGTCTTGAGCATCCGGTGCTCGCGCGGCTCGACGAGCGTGATCGCCACGCCTTCGCGTCCGGCGCGCCCCACGCGGCCGATGCGGTGGACGTAGGCCCCGGGTCCGGCGGGGAGGTCGAAGTTGACGACGTGGGTGAGCTGCTCGACGTCGAGGCCGCGCGCGGCCACGTCGGTGGCGACGAGCAGGTCGGCGGTCCCGGCGCGCAGGCGTCCCATGACGCGGTCGCGTTGCTCCTGCGTCATCCCGCCGTGCAGCGCCTCGGCGCGATACCCGCGGCCGTTGAGCGTCTCCGTGAGCTGATCGACGACGTCTCGAGTGCGGCAGAACACGATCGCCGCGGTCGGCGCTTCCACGTCGAGCAGGCGGCCGAGCGCCGCGACCTTGTGCGGGCGCGAGACGACGTAGGCCGTCTGGCGGACCAGCGGCCCCTCCCCGGGCGCGGTCGGCTCGCGGCCGACCTCGATCCGGACCGGATCACGCAGATGGCGTCGGGCCATGCCGTCGATGCGCGGAGGCATCGTCGCCGAGAAGAGCACCGTCTGGCGTTGCTCGGGCGTCCTCTCGAGGATCGCCTCGATGTCCTCGGCGAACCCCATGTCGAGCATCTCGTCGGCCTC
>JAXDHQ010000145.1:0-38025 GCA_034664395.1 Solirubrobacteraceae bacterium
GCGTCGAGGGCGTGCTCGCAGACGTCGGCGTGGATCTCGTCGGCGGCCTGCTGCCAGCGCTCGGCGCGCTCCCAGTCCTCGCGCAGGCGGGCCAGCCGCGCGCCGCGGTCGCACGCGACCCAGCACATGACCTTCGAGGACGTGAAGTGCTGGGGGTCGCCGCGGACCTCCCAGATGCCGCGGTCGGGCTCGCGCCAGCGGTCGATCGCGCATTCGACGGCGGTGACCACGATCGGCCAGACCGATTCGGGCAGGTTGTCGCGCGACTTCGTGTGCAGGTAGATCGAGTCCAGCAGCGCGCCCCAGACGTCGTGCTGCTTCTGGGCGAAGGCGCCGTTGCCGACGCGCACCGGCTGGGCGTGCTCGTAGCCGTCCAGGTGCAGCAGCATCTCCTCGGTCAGCGTCTTCTCGCCGCCGATCCCGTACATGATCTGGAGCTGGTCGTCGGACTGCGCGGCGACGTCGCGGATGAAGTAGAAGAAGTCGTTGGCCTCCTCGTCGAAGCCGAGCGTGTAGAGGCCCCAGAGCATGAACGTGGAATCGCGGATCCACGCGTAGCGGTAGTCCCAGTTGCGCTCGCCACCAGGCGTCTCGGGCAGCGAGGTGGTCGCCGCCGCGACCATCGCCCCGGTGGGCGCGTAGGTCAGGCCCTTGAGCGTGAGCGCGCTGCGCTGCAGGTAGGTCCGCCACGGGTGGTCGGGGAAGTCGCCGTGGCTGAGCCACTCGTGCCAGTAGTCGGCGGTGTGGTCGAGGCGCTCGGAGGCGTCGTCGTAGGTCTGCGGGCCGGCGTGCCGGCTCCAGCCCAGCGCGACGAAGGCGTTCTCGCCGTCGCGCAGCGTGGTGCGGGCGACGGCGCGCCCGCCCTCGAAGCCGATCCGCAGGTCGGTGGTCAGGTGCAGCTCGACCTCGGAGTCCTCGGCGCGGGCGAGCGCGCGGCCGTAGCCGGGACCGTCGTACTCCCACGTCACCCCGTGGCGGCCGTAGTCCAGGCGCGGCTCGCAGTCCATCCGCATCTCGACGTGGCCGTTGACGCACCGGACCGTCCGCAGCAGGACGTGATCCGCGTCGTTGTCGGTCGGCGAGCGCCGATGCGTGCGCGAGCGCTCCTCGTCGTGGTGCCACGGGCCGATGACGAGCACGTCGCGGACGACGATCCAGCCGGTGCGGGTGCCCCACGTCGTCTCCAGGACCATCGTGCCGGGCAGGTAGCGCCGGCCGGCGGGCACCGACGTGTCCACCGGCGCGAACTTGAACGAGCCCGCGTCGCGGTCGAGGATCGCCCCGAAGATCGACGGGCCGTCGAAGCGCGGCAGGCACATCCACTCGACGTTGCCGCTGGGCGCGACGAGCGCGCACGTCTCGCAGTCCGAGAGGAACGCGTAGTCCGCGATGGGCGGAAACGGGCTGCCGCCCAGGGCGACGTCGCCGACGACCTGTCGCATGTCCCAGCGACTCTATTAGGCGTAGATGCGCACGTAGTCCACGTCCATGGTCACCGGGGTGGTGAGCGTGTGGGTGAACCGCGCGTCGAGCTGCACGCAGATGTGGTGGGCGACGTCGGGGATCGCGACCGGATCGGACACCGTCCAGACCAGCGTGCCGTCGCGATAGATGTCGATCGCCGTCGGGCTCCAGGCCATGCCGATGGTGTGCCATTGGGCGCCGTCGGCGTTGTGGGCGAAGTAGTACTGGCTGTTGTTCGCCCCGTAGTGGACGTAGGAGTGGAACGGGTTGCGGGTGTTGACGTCCGCGCCGGTCTCGTACATGTCGTTCTCGCCGTCGATGGGCGAGTTGTCCGACTGCGGCCGGGTCAGCACCACGCCGCTCATGGTGCCGGTGGGATCGGGGTCGGTCCTGACCCGGAACTCGAAGTAGCCGTAGGTGAGGTTCAGCCGGTTGGACATCCCACCGGAGACGAGCTGGCCGTTGACCATCTGGGCGGTGATGACGAGGTGGCCGTTGCCGTCGAGCGAGATCGCCTCGGGGCGGCGCAGCCCGTTGCCGGCGTTGCCGACGCTGTTGTAGCGGCTCCAGCTCGTCGTGTTCAGAGCAGTCCCGTCGAACTCGTCGTCGAAGACGAGCGAGCGTCCCGCCACGGCCGCCGGCGGCGGCGCGGTGGACCCGCCCGCGGGCGGCGCGGTCGAGGGGGTCGAAGCCGGCGGCGTCCCGGCGACGGTCGAGGTCACGGTGAGCGTCGAGCTGCCGTGGCGGTCGCTGGCGCGGATGCCGAAGGCGTGCTGGCCCGGGGCCAGGCCCCGGTAGGACGCCGGGTTCGCGCAGCGCTTCCAGGCGGAGGCGTCGAGGCGGCACGCGGTCGCGGGTGCGCTGGCGCTGAAGCGCAGCACCGCGCTCGTGCTCGTCGTGGTCGCCGGCGGCGCCGCGAGCAGGACGAGTGTCGGCGCGCGACGCGAGCTCGCGCCGCCCACCGCGAAGCGCGCCGAGGCCAGGACGCGCCGCGCGCCCGCGCGGCGCACCACCAGGCTGCGCCAGCGCGCCTGCGTCGCGCGGCGGGGCACCGCGAGCATGAACGACCGTTGGCGCGTTCGCTTGGCGCGGCGGCCGTCGAGCACGACGTCGTAGGCGCCAGGCGTCACGTGGCCGAGCAGGCGGACGCTCACGCGACCCCCCGACGCGGCGTGCACACTCAGCCCGGCGGCACCGGCGCCGGGCGCCAGCACGGCGGCGAGGGCCATCGCGACGGCGACGGCCGTACCGAGCCGCAGCGGGAAGCCGCCCGGCATGGGGCGAACGTCACGCACCCTCACGGGCCGGACCATACCCACGGCCGCCGCGACCGCGTCCCACCCGACCGCATTCGGTCCCTTTCCGGTACTCGAGGGTCAGGGCGCGAGCTGGTTGGCGACCTCGAGGGCGGGCGCGTACGTCGGATCGCGCAGCAGCGCCTGGCGGATGCCCTCGCCCAGGATGCCGGCCTCGCCGCGCGAGGCGCCCAGCACCGTCCACTCGCGGACGTCGCCGCGGCGGTTCGTGTAGCGGGCACGCAGGCCGCCCGGGCCGCGGTCGAGCTGGTAATGGCGTCCGGACGCCGTCTCCAGGGTGAGCCCCGCCAGGCCGCGGACGTTCAGCGTGGGGTCGGGCTCGAGGCGCAGCGCGACGTCCTGGCGGCGCGCGTGCGCCTTGCCCACCAGCGAGCCGTTGCGCGAGATCAGCGGCGAGGAGCGCCATCCCAGACGCGAGGCCAGCCACCCGACGAGCAGCAGCGCCGCGGCCGCGGAGTCGGGGTGATGGCGGACGGCGACCGCGCTGATCGTGGCCAGCTCCGGGCGGAGGTGCTCGGGGTCGAACGTGGCCGCGGCCCGCTCGCGCCACGGCGTCGAGCGCAGCCAGGCGAGGTCGACCACGTAGGCCTTGCGCGCGAGCTCCAGCGCGCGGCCGAGCCCTTCGTGCAGGTCGGGATCGTCGACGGAGTCGAGCAGCACGACCTGGGCCAGCGAGAGCAGGACGTCGACCGCCTCCGGGTGGCCGTGGGGCGACCACAGCACCGTGGGCAGGTCGGTGACGACGAGCGGGTCGACGATCGTGTCCAGCGCGGGGAGGTGCTTCTCGCCGATGTCGACGATCACGGTCTCGCGCAGCAGCGCGAACTCGCCCGGGCGGGGATGGACGTCGCTGGCGATGATCGCCACCGCGTCCATGCGCTCGCGCTTGGGCTCGACCGCGAGCACGATCGTGCGCGACGCGTGGTAGCGGCCGACCTGGCGCAGGCGGTTGGCGATCTCTCCGCTCCACGCCTTGTCGACGACGCAGACCATGTTCAGGGCGCGCGCCGGCGAGAACGACTGGTTCTCGGCATGGCGCTCCTTGAGCATCTGCCGCAGGGCCGCCTCGATCTCGGCGGGCGTGGTGCCCTGAGCGCTCCAGCGGCTGTCGGAGACGGCGGGCACCGGCGCGGCTCAGACCGCGCGCCAGCGGTCGTCGTCGACCATCAGCGACTGCGCCTCCGCCGGGCCCTGCGAGCCGGCGGCGTACTGGGGCAGCGGCCCCGGCGTCTGCTCCCAGTGCCCGACGATCGGGTCGCAGATGCGCCACTGCGCCTCGACCTCGTCGTTGCGGGTGAACAGCGTCGCGTCGCCGCGCATCGCGTCCATGATCAGGCGCTCGTAGGCCTCGGGGGACTGCGACAGGAACGACGTCCCGTAGAGGAACTCCATGAACACCGGGCGGATCCGCATCCGCGTGCCGGGGATCTTGGCGCCCAGCGAGAGCGACACGCCCTCGTTGGGCTGCATCGTGAGGATGAGCTGGTTGGGGCGCACGCCGAGGGAGCCCTCCTGGGTGAAGGCCAGGTGGGGGACCGGCTTGAGCGTGACCGCGATCTCGGTGACCTTGCGGGCCAGGCGCTTGCCGGTGCGCAGGTAGAACGGCACGCCCGCCCAGCGCCAGTTGTCGATCTGGAGGCGCAGCCCGGCGTACGTCTCGGTGTTGGAGTCGGGCGCGACGCCGGCCTCCTGCAGGTAGCCGGGGACGTGCTCGCCGCCCGACTCGCCCTCGGCGTACTGGGCGCGGACCGACATGCGGTCGAGCTCCTGCTCGGACGGCGTGTGGATGGCGTGCAGGACCTTGACCTTCTCGTTGCGCACCTCGTCGGCGGTGAAGCTCACCGGGGGCTCCATCGCGACGTTGCACAGGAGCTGGAGCATGTGGTTCTGGATGAGGTCGCGCAGGGCGCCGGCGGAGTCGTAGTAGCCGGCGCGCGTGCCGATCCCGATGTCCTCCGCGGCCGTGATCTCGACGTGGTCGATGTAGTTGCGGTTCCACACCGGCTCGAAAAGCCCGTTGGCGAACCGGAACGCCATCAGGTTCTGGACCGTCTCCTTGCCCAGGTAGTGGTCGATGCGGAAGACCTGCTGCTCGTCGAAGACGGCGAGCACGGCGCGGTTGAGCTCCTCGGCCTCGGCCAGGCGCGTCCCGAACGGCTTCTCGATCACCACCCGTACCTCGGCGCCCTCCTGCTGGTCGAGCTGGCGCTCGCCGAGCTGGCCCACGATGACCGGGAAGAAGCTCGGCGCGGTCGAGAGGTAGAAGCAGCGGTTGACCCGCTGCCCGGCGGCCTGGTCGAACTCGTCCAGCGTGCTCTCGAGCGTCTCGAAGACCGTCGGGTCGTCGAACGTGCCCGGGACGTAGCGGATGTCCTCGAGCAGCTTCTCGAGCACCGTCTCGTCGGGGGTGCGGCGCGAGAACTGGCGGATCGCGTCGGTCGCCATCGCGCGGTAGTCGCCGTGCGGCATGTCCGAGCGCGACACCCCGATGAGGTGGAAGCGCTCGGGCAGCGCGCCCTCGTGGGCGAGGTTGTAGAGCGCGGGCAGGAGCTTGCGCTTGGCCAGGTCGCCCGTCGCCCCGAAGATGACCAGCGTCGTCGGGTGGACCGGTAGGCGCTCGAGCCCCTCGACGAGGGGGTTGTCGGCCGTCTCGGCCGTTTCGGCCGTCGCGGTCACAGCAGGCCCTTCAGCCGCGCGGTCAGCTCGCGCAGCGCCGCGGCCGGGTCGTCGCCGCGCAGCGTCACCCGCTGCGCCGGCAGCCCGTGGCCGCGCAGCGTCTCGAGGTCGCCGATGGCCTGGGCGTGCTTGAGGCGCGTGAACGTGTACGGCGCGCCGGGCACCTCGACGTCGGGCTCGGAGTCGTGGACGAGCTGCAGGAAGCGCCCGGTCGGCGGGCCACCCTTGTGGAGCTGGCCCGTCGAGTGCAGGAAGCGCGGGCCGTAGCCGAACGTGGTCGCCGCCTTCGTGGCGTCGCGCACGGTGGCGCGCAGCTCGGCCACCGCCGCGTCGAAGTCCTCCGACGGCGCGACGTAGCCCATCACCGCCAGGTAGTGCGGCGCCCCCAGGCCGTCCAGCAGCGCGCGCAGGTCGTCGTCGGTGGCGTCGGGCTGGTCCCGCGCGTCCGCGTCGAGCGCGCGCTTGGTGTTGTCCTTGGCCTCCTGGACGTTGGGCTGGTCGAACGGGTTGATGCCCAGCACCCACCCGGCGGTGGCGATCGCGAACTCGGCGAAGAAGAACAGCCGCCCGAGGTCCGTCGGCCCGTCGACCTGGCGGACGATGACCGGGTGGCCGGCCTCGTGCAGGGCCGCCACCTTCGCGTCGGTCGCCTCGTCGGGCTCGTCGCCGTGGCGCAGGTGCACGAACGTGCGGTCGTCGCCGTAGTCCTCCGGCGCGCCCAGCGGCTCGTCGACGACCGGGACGATCCCCTTGCCCTCCTTGCCGGTCGACTCGGCGATGAGCTGCTCGACCCACAGCCCGAACGACTGCAGCGGGGGGTCGATGACGTAGGTGAGCTTGTCGCGGCCGGCGGCGGCGAGCTCGCCCCAGGCCAGCCCCAGCCACAGCCCGCTGGAGACGTCGCCGGACTCGAAGCTCTGGCAGTTGAGCTGGGCCACGCCGGCCTGGCGCAGCATCCCGGCCACGTCGGCGCCCATCAGCGCCGCCGGCACGAGCCCGAAGTACGACAGCGCGCTGTAGCGCCCGCCGATGTCGGGGTCGTTGAGGAACGTGCGCCGGAAGCCGCGCTCGCGCCCGAGCGCCTCGAGCCCCGAGCCGGGGTCGGTGATCGCGACGAACGCCTCGCCCTCCGGGCGGCGCGACCAGAAGTGCTCGAAGAGCGACAGCGTCTCGATCGTCCCGCCGGACTTCGTGGAGACCAGGAACAGCGCGCGGTCGAGGTCGATGGCGGCCTCGACGTCGCGCACGGCGCCGGCGTCGGTGGAGTCGAGCACGTGCAGCCGCGGGCGGCCTTCCTGCGCGCCGAACGAGCGCGCGATGACCTCCGGGGCCAGCGACGAGCCGCCCATCCCGAGCAGCACGACGTCGGCGACCCCCTCGTCGCGGACCGCGTCGGCGAAGGCCTGCAGGTCGGGGAGCTGATCCTCCATCGCGTCGGTCACGCTCAGCCAGCCGAGGCGGTCGGCGACCTGCGGCTGCCCGGCCGGGCCCCAGAGCGTGTCGTCCTTCCCCCAGATGCGCCGGGCGACGTCCTCCTCGGCGGCGCGCTTCACGCGCTCGGCGATCCGCGGCTCGAGCTCGTCGGGGATCCACGCGTCGATCGACGGCGGGCGCCGGGTGACGACGGCCTCGCGCTTGAGGTCGATGCCGGCCAGCAGCTCCTCCATCGGCTCGACGAACTTCTCCACGCCCTCGCGCAGGAGCTGGTCGGTGACGTCGACCATGTCGATGCCGGCGTCGGCCAGCGCCTGCAGGTCGGCGCTCGGGTCCTGGTCGGCCGTGGCGCCGCGGACCTCGGCGTGATCGCCGGCGGCGAGCAGCGTCGCCATCGGCATCGTGTTGACCGTCTCGGGCGCGAGCAGCTCCTCGACGTACATGACGTCGGAGTAGGCGGGGTTCTTGACGCCGGTCGAGGCCCACAGCGGGCGCTGTACGCGCGCGCCCGCGTCGCGCAGCGCGGCGAAGCGGCCGCCCTCGAAGATCTGCTTGAAGCGCTGGTAGGCGGCGCGGGCGTTGGCGATTCCGGCGCGCCCGAGGAGCTCGTCGTGGCCGGTGCCCTGCAGCCGCTTGTCGACCTCGGTGTCGACGCGCGAGACGAAGAACGACGCGACCGACGCGATGTCGACCGACTTGCCCTCCTCCAGGCGGCGCTCGAGCCCGCGGATGTAGGCCTCGGCGACCGCCGCGTACTCCTCGACGCCGAACAGCAGCGTCACGTTGATGTTGCGCCCCTCGTAGATCATCTCCTCGATCGCCGGCGTGCCCTCGGTCGTGCCCGGGATCTTGATCATGAGGTTGGGGCGGTCCACGCGCTCCCAGTACTCGCGCGCCTGCTCGATCGTCCGCCCGGTGTCGAACGCCAGGTCGGGGTCGACCTCGAGCGAGACGAAGCCGTCCGTGCCGTCGGTCGCGTCGTAGACCGGACGCAGGACGTCGCACGCGTCCTGGATGTCGCGGATCGCGACCCCCTGGTAGATCCCGCGGTTGTCGAGACCGGCCTCGGCGAGCTCGGCGAGCTGCTCGTCGTAGTCGTCGGAGCCGAGGATCGCCTGGTGGAAGATCGTCGGGTTGGAGGTGACGCCGCGCAGCGAGTCCTCCTCCACGAGCCGGCGCAGCTCCCCCGTGTTCAGCAGGCTCCGCTTGATCTGGTCGAGCCAGACGCTCGTTCCGGCGGCGGTGATGGCCGCCAAGCGCTCGTTGACCTGCTGGGTGGCCATGTCTGCTCCTTCGGGTCGGACTCTCAGGGTGAGCTTCCCACTTCGCTGCGCTGCGAGGCGCCGGCGCGCTCGAGCTCCTGCCCGGCGAGCAGCGCGGCGCCGCGCACGCCGGCCTGGGGGCCGTAGCGGGCGAGCTCGATGCGGGTGCGGGTTCCGACGCCCGGCAGGATGAAGCGGCGGGCCGCGTCCTTGGCGGGGTTCAGCAGCAGGTCGCCGGCGAGCGACACGCCGCCGCCGACCACCACCAGCTCGGGGTCGAAGATGTTGACGACGTTGGCGATGCCGACACCAAGGCGCTCGCCGACGATGCGCAGGCAGTCGATCGCGTCGGCGTTGCCGCGGCGGGCGGCGTCGACCACGGCGTGGCCGTCGCCGATGCCGCGCTGCTCGCCCAGGCGGTCGAGCGCGCGCCCGGCGGCGAGCTCCTCGAGCGAGCCGGGCTGGGGCGGGCGCGGACGCGCCGGCGGGGCGCCGTCGGTGAGGTCGGCGCCGATGATGATGTGGCCGAGCTCGGGGGCGGCGCCGGTGGCGCCGCGGTAGATGCGCCCGTCGATGACGATCCCACCGCCGACGCCGGTGCCGACGGTGATCATGATCAGCGTCTCGGCGATCAGGACCATGTCGTCGTCGTGGGCCTCGGCGAGGCCGGCGACCGTCGCGTCGTTGTCGACGAAGGTCGGGATCTCGAGGCGCTCGTTGAGCCGCTCGCGCAGGGGCACGCCCTGCAGCGGGACGTTGACCGAGCTGCGGGCGGTGCCGGTGGCGAAGTCGATCACGCTGGGGACGCCGAGGCCGACGGCGTCGGCCGGGCCCGCGGCCTCGATGACGTCGACGAGCTGGTCGATGAGCGGCTCGCTGCCCGAGAGCTCGGTGGGACGCAGCGTCGGCGGCGAGAGCACGCCGTTCTCCAGGACGGCGACCGAGACCTTGGTGCCGCCGACATCGACCCCGATCAGGCGCTTGCCCACCCCGCTCACAGTATCCGACGTGTACGTTGCGCCGGTGGCCGACGACCACGAGCTCGTGGAGCGCCTGCGGCGGGGCGACGAGGACGCGTTCATGGACCTCGTCGAGCGCTGGTCGCCCTCGATGCTGCGGGTCGCGCGCATGTACGTGCCCAGCGCGGCCGTGGCCGAGGAGGTCGTCCAGGAGACGTGGCTGGCCGTGCTCGCCGGTCTCGACCGCTTCGAGGAGCGCTCGTCCCTGCGCACGTGGGTCTTCAGCATCCTGGTCAACCGCGCCCGCACGCGCGGCGTGCGCGAACGGCGGACGGTCCCGTTCGCGGCCCTGGGCGGCGACGCCGCCGACGGCGAGTTCCAGGCCGTCGACGCCGAGCGCTTCGTGGGGCAGGGCAACGGCGCCGGCGCGTGGGCGGCCCCGCCGGTGCGCTGGTCCGACGAGCCCGAGCGCGCGCTAGCCTCGTCGGAGGCCGTCGAGATGATCGAGCGCGAGATCGCCCGGCTGCCCGAGATGCAGCGCACGGTGATCACGATGCGCGATATCGCGGGCCTCTCCTCCGAAGAGGTCCGAAACGCTCTGGAGATCTCCGAGACCAACCAGAGGGTGATCCTGCACCGCGCACGATCCAAGGTGCGAGCCGCCCTCGAGGACTACTTCGCCGATGCCTGACCTGCTTGCACGATTCCGACGGCGTCACCCCGGTGGCGGACCGTTGACCTGCCAGCAACTGGTCGAGCTGGTTACCGACTACCTCGAGGGCGAGCTGGCCCCGGCAGAGCGCGCGCGTTTCGAGGCCCACATCGCCGCCTGCGAGCACTGCGCCGCCTACCTGGACCAGATGCGCGACACGCTGGCCATCCTCGGCGACCTGCCGCCCGAGGCGCTGTCGGCCGACGCCGAGCGCGACCTGCGCGCGGCGTTCCGGGATTGGCGCGAGGGGTAGGCGCGGCGCCGTGCCCCGCGCTTGCGACTGGCCCCGAGCGCGTGCGGCGCTGCGCGGCGAGGGCACCGAGGGAAAGCAGAGTTGCGGAGTGTCGTGACGCTTGGGGCGGCTTCCGTCGCGAGTGCCACCGACGCCTGGGGGGTGGGCTCTCTTTTTTGCGGTATGCGAAACATGGAGAGCCCACCCCCCTCGGGGATCCGCGAGCGAACTCCAGGTTCGCCAAAGCGGTCCAGCGCCGCGATGCGACCGCCATCTGCGACGGAGCACACCGCGAGCGTCACGAGACTGCGCAGGCCACCGAGCCGGCGCGGGCGATGGCGACCGCCTGAGCCCGCCGGGGCCCATAGGGTGGGCCCATGCTCGACCCCCTCGACGGGATCGCGGACGCCGACGCCATCCTGGGCCGCCCGTTCCCGCTGCCGTCGGCGCCGCTGCCGCTGGCGCGCTGGGTCGACGTCGCGCGGGTCGGCGAGCGCGGCGTGGAGGTCGCCTGGAACCTCGACGACACCCGTCCGGGCACGCCGGGGCGCCTGGCGCTGTACGCCGGCGTCGACCCGCCACCGGCGCGCGAGCTGGCCGACGCGGGCGCCGACGCGGACATCGCGATCCGCACCGCGCCGCTGGTGCAGGCGCAGGAGTCGCTGCGGCCGGTGACCGAGCTGAGCTGGCAGCGCGACGGGCTGCACCTGCGCCTCACCGCCCAGGGCCCCTGGGAGCTCGACGCGCTCCTGGCTCTCGCTCGTTCGGTATAGGGTCCCCGCGAGTGGGCGGCCGGCTGCACGCCATCGAGTTCCTGGGGATGCTTGGCGGCGCGGTGCTGGCCGTGAGCGTCTTCCTGCCCTGGTACGCGACCGATCCGGAGAACCGCTTCGCGGCGATCAACGGGGTCCGCGGCGCGCAGTCGTGCTGGGACGTGCATCCGATCCTGCGCTGGCTGATGCTCGCCGCCGCGGTCGCGCCCTTCGTGCTGGCCTACATCATCGTCACCGACCAGCAGCTCTCGTGGGCGCGGGGCGAGATGACCGCGGTGACGTCGATCGCCGCCATGGGCCTGATCTTCTTCAACGGGGCGCTCGACCGCCCCGGCGACCCTTCGAGCGCGATCTCGCTGCGCTACGGCTGGTTCCTGGCGGTGATCGGAGCGATGCTCATGTTCTCGTCCGCGGCCCGCCGCTCCTCGTCCCACGAACGGGCCCGCAAGCCGCCCGGCACGATCTGAGGCCCATGCCCGCCGACGTCACCCCACCCGGCCGACCCGACCGCAACCTCGCCCTCGAGCTCGTCCGCGTCACCGAGGCGGCCGCCCTGGCCGCGGCGCGCATGATCGGCATGGGCGACAAGGAGGGCGCCGACCAGGCCGCCGTCGACGCCATGCGCCTCGTGCTCGACACGATCCACATGGACGGCGTCGTCGTCATCGGCGAGGGCGAGAAGGACGAGGCGCCGATGCTCTACAACGGCGAGCAGATCGGCGACGGCCACCCGCCGCAGGTCGACATCGCCGTCGACCCGCTCGAGGGCACCCGGCTGGCCGCCCAGGGCCGGCCCAGCGCCCTGGCCGTGATCGCGCTCAGCCCGCGCGGGACGATGTTCGACCCCGGGCCGTGCGTCTACATGGAGAAGATGGCCGGCGGCAGCGACATCGGCGACCTGCTCTCGCTCGACCGGCCGCTGGGCGAGACGCTGGGGCTGATCGCCGAGCGCCGCGCGTGCGACATCCGCGACATCATGGTCGTCGTCCTCGACCGCCCGCGCCACGAGGCGGGCATCGAGGAGATCCGCAAGGCGGGCGCGCGCGTGCGCCTCATCACCGACGGCGACGTCAGCGCGTCGCTGCTGGCGGTCAGCGACCGCTCGCCCGTGAGCCTGCTGTGGGGCATCGGCGGCACGCCCGAGGGCGTCATCTCGGCCGCGGCGATCAAGGCGTTCGGCGGGGCGTTCGTCGGGCGCCTGTGGCCGCGCGACGACAGGGAGCGCCAGGCCGCGCTCGACGCCGGCTACGACCTCGACCGCGTGCTCGACCAGGACGAGCTCGTGCGCGGCGACGACTGCTTCTTCTCGGCCACCGGGGTGACCGACGGCGACGTCCTGCAGGGCGTGCGCTACGAGGGCTCGACCGCGACGACCGAGTCGATCGTCATGCGCTCGCGCACGGGCACGGTGCGCCGCATCAGCGCGCGCCACAACCGCCCCAAGCTGCGCCTCTACACGGGCGAGCGCTACGGCTGACCGACGCGCGCGCGGCGCTCGCTCGGCGCCGGCCCGGTGGGGTCGGGCACCTCGTCGGGCGACACGAAGCGCCCGACGACCGACGGCTCGAGGTCCAGGCGGGCCAGCGAGCGCAGGAACCCGTGCGTGACGATGACGTGGATGCGCGACTGCGTGTGGGTGTAGAGCCAGCGGCTGAGGCGTGATGCGATCGCCGGGTAGAAGTTGGCGACCTCGACCTCGACGGCCACGTTGACCCAGCCCGGGTCCTCGGCGGGCCGGCGCTCGACGTCGATCTCGAGGTAGCCGTCGCCGCCGCGCCCGCTGCGCGCGACGAGCACACCGCGCGCGATGCGCCAGCGCACGACGCCGCGGCGGTCGTCCATCTCGTACTCGGGCGCCTGGAAGGTCAGGAGCTTCAGGGGCCGGAAGAGCAGGCACACGTAGCGCTCGCGCTCGGTGTAGAAGACGCGCACGACCCCGAGCGTGGCGCGGTTGAGGAAGCGCCAGTAGGTGCGGGCCAGCCGCTCGAGGTACACCGGCGACCACATCGCGTCGATGGTGTCGGCCGGCAGGACGACCTCGGCCGACTGCACGGACCGCACCGCGCCGGTGCGCGGGTCGATCTCGGTCGAGTCGTCGGCCTCGCGGACGATCCGCAGGCCCTCCGGGAGCGTCTGGAGCAGCGCCTTGCGCAGCGCCACGTAGGCCGCGGCGACCGCGGCGGCCACGGCGGCGACGATGGCGGCTCCGGGCACGCGCGCAGCCTACCCAGCCTCCTCGGCCGGGGCCGCGCGAATCGCGTCGATGACCCCTGCGGCTCCGTCGCCCGTACCGTCAGCGGAGCGAGAGGCCCAACACCATGTCGACACGAGGTTGCAACCCGACGAGGGCGGTGCCGTGGGCGCCGGCCTGAGCATCGCCGAGGTGGCGGCCCGGACCGGCCTGGCGCCCGCGACCGTCCGCATGTGGGAGCAGCGCCACGGCTTCCCCCTGCCCGAGCGCACGGACTCCGGCTACCGGCGCTACCGCGCCGAGGACGTCGAGACGCTGCGCCGCGCCCAGGCCTATCGCCGCCTCGGCCTGTCGGTCGCCACGGCGATCGGGCGCGCCCGCGAGGCGGGCGGGTGCTCCGACCACCCCTCGCTCTACGCCGCGGTGGCCGCAGCCGACCACGTCGTGCGGCCTCACCTGCTGCGCAAGTCGACGCTCGTCGCCCTCTCGCGCGCGATCGAGCACGAGACGCTGGGCCACGCCGCCGCGCCGGTCCTGTTCGCGGCGTTCCAGCGCGAGGCGTTCTACCGCGACGTCGAGCCGCGCTACGCGCGCCTGGCCTGCCACGCCGACGCGGCCGCGGTGTTCGCCGACTTCGCTGCGCTTCGCCATCCGCCCGGCGGCCCGCTCGAGGTCCCGATCGCTCCCGACGACGCGGTCGCCAACGAGTGGGCGGTCGTCGTCGACGCGCCGGGCTACGCCGCGTGCCTGGTCGCCTGGGAGCAGCCGCACGCGGTCGGGCGCGATCGCGAGCGCCGCTTCGAGGCGATCTGGACCGTCGACCCCGCCGCGACGCGCCGCGCCGCCGAGGTGGCGGCGCGGATGGTCGGGCGCGCCGACGCGGCGCACGGCCGGCGGCTGCAGGAGCTGCTGGCCGGCCGGCCGCTGGCCATCGACCAGCCGGCGGCTCTGACGGCGCTCACCAACCGCGTCGTGGCCTACCTCGACGGCGCGGCGAGCGCCTAGCGCAGCCCGCCGTCGACGCGCTCGACCACGACCTCGGTCCCGGCGGGCAGCGTGCCCTCGCCGGCGGGGACGATCGCCAGGCCCTCGGCGCCGAGCATCGAGGAGAGCTGGTGGGAGCCCTGCGGTCCGGTGGGGACGGCGAGCCCGTCGCGCAGGACCACGCGCACGCACTCGTCGCGGCCCGGGTTGCGCGGCAGCTCGGTCGACAGCCGCGCCGAGATCCGGTCGGGGACGTGCGCGGCGCCCTGCAGGCGCGCCAGCGCCGGGCGCCCGAAGAGCAGGAAGGTCACCATCGCCGAGACCGGGTTCCCGGGCAGGCCGAAGACCAGCGTGTCGTCGCGCGTGCCGAACCACGTCGGCCCGCCCGGGCGCAGCGCCACGCGCCAGAAGACCTCGTCCACGCCGAGGGCGATCAGCGCCGGCTTGACGTGGTCGTGCGGGCCGACGGACACGCCGCCCGAGAGGACGAGCGCGTCGGCCTCGGCCAGCGCGGCCGCGATCGCCGCGCGGGCCTCGTCCTCGGTGTCGCGCACCACGCCGGTGTGGACGACGTCGCCGCCCGCCAGCGTGGCCAGCGACGCCAGCGTCAGCGCGTTGGAGTCGTGGAGCTGGCCCAGGCGCAGCGGCGCGCCGGGCTCGACCAGCTCGTCGCCCGTCGTGAGCACGGCGACGCGCGGCCGGCGCGCGCAGCGCACGGTCGCGCGCCCGGCCGCCACGGCGACGCCGACCTCGGCCGGGCCCAGGCGCGTGCCCGCGGGCAGGACGGTGGCGCCGGCCCGCAGGTCCTCGCCCGGGTGGCGGACGTTCAGTCCCGGCGTGACCTCGGCGTCGGCGAGCACCTCGTCGCCCTCGACGGTGGCGCGCTCGACCTGCAGCACGCCGTCCGCCCCCTCCGGCAGCGCCGCGCCGGTGGAGATGCGCACCGCCTCGCCCTCGCCGACCGCCACCGTCGCCGGCGTGCCGGCGCGCGACTCGCCCACGATCCGCAGCCGGCGGCCCGCCGGGCCCGAGCGCACGGCGAAGCCGTCCATGGCGCTGTTGACGAAGCTGGGCACGTCGCGCTGCGCGGCGACGTCCTCGGCGAGCACGCGACCGAGCGCCTGCTGGACCGGAACGTCCTCGGCTGGGAGGGGGCGCGCGGCGGCCAGGACGCGCGCTCGCGCCTCGTCGATGGAGAGGGGCATGGCGCAGATCATGGCTGTCGTCGGCCCGGACTGGTATGCAGGGGGGATGCCCGAGGCCCCGTTCGGCGCCAGGCGGCCGCGCCCGGTCGCCGACGTGCCGCCTGCAGCGCTTGCGGACGGCCAGGCGGCCGCCAAGGGGTGGCTGCTGGGCCTGCTCGCCGCGCGCCCGCTGCGCGATGCCGTCGCCGTGCCCACGGAGGAGCTCGCGCGGGAGGCGCCAGGGCTGTGCGCGGCCGTCCTGCGCGCGGTCGGATCGGACGCCGACCTGCCGCGCCTGCAGGCGGGCGGCGACCTCGTGGCGCTGGCCGCCGCGACGGCGCGCCTGGCGGGCGCCCGCGACCCCGCGGCCGTCGTCACGGCGGTCGGGGCGCTGCGCGCCGCGCTGTGGGAGGCGCTCGTCGCGACGATGGGCCCGCTCGACCAGCCCACGACCGCGGCGCTGGCCGAGCGCCTGGCCCACGTCTGCGACATGGTCGCCCTCGCCGCGCAGGGCGCCGCGCCGGCCGAGCGTCCGGCGCCGTTCCACGTGCAGGACACGCGGCGCCCGCACCTGGCCACCGTGCCCGAGCCGGACACGGAGACCTGGTCGGAGGCGCTGGCGCGCGGGCTCGAGCGCCACGGCCGCGACGGCGAGGCGCTCTCGCTGCTGGCGGTCGAGGTCGACGACGCCGAGCGCCTGCTGGCCGCCGACGCCGACGGCGCCGCCGCCGGCGCGCTCGCCGGCGCCGAGCAGGCGGTGCGCGGCGAGCTGCGCCCGGGCGACGTCCTGGGCCGCGACGACGACGGCCGCCTGTGGATCGTCGCCGCCGAGCTCGGGGCCACCGGCGGCCGGGCGCTGGCCGAGCGCCTCGCCGACGCGGTCGCCGCCGCGGCGCCCCTACGCGGCGCGCCGCTGACCGTCTCCATCGGCCTGGCGTCGTGCCCGGGCGACGCGACCGAGGCCGACGCCCTGGTCGGCCTGGCCGAGGAGCGCCTGTTCGCCGCCCGCTCCGCGGGCGTGCCGATCGCCTAGACGGTCGGCGCGATGCCGCCGGTGCCCGTGTAGGGCGTCGGCGTGAGCGTGGCCACGGGGGCGAGCGGGGCGCTGCGCGACGGGGCGACGCCGACGGTGCTGGTCTGCGTCATCCCGAGGGCCTGCGCCGCGGCCGAGGTGAGGTCGTAGCTGGCGCCGTTGGCGAACGGTCCGCGGTCGACGACGGGCACCGTGACCGTGCGCCCCGCGTAGAAGACGTCGACCTGGGTGCCGCACGGCAGCGTCCGGTGGGCGACGCCGATCAGCGCATGGCTCATGACCTGCCCGCACGCGGTGCGCCGGCCGTAGAAGCCCGGGCCGAAGAACGTCGCCCGCGCCGGCTTGTAGACGGTCACCGCGGTGGTCGGCGGCACCGCCGCCGCGGCCTGGGCGTCGGCGCCGTCGACCAGCGCCCTGACCGTGAAGCGCCCGACCTCGTCCGTGCGCCAGCGCGCGATGAACGAGCCGTCCGGCGCGATCACCGCGGTGGCGGTCGGCGCCCACGTCCCGTCGAGCTGCTGGCGCTCGATCGCGACGGTCCGCCCGGCCTGGTCGCTGCCGAGCGAGCCGCGGAAGCGCAGCGTCTGGCCGAGGATCCCGCCGGGGCGCGTGAACAGCGTGGGGCCCGTGGGCGGCGGCGGGCCGTCGGCGGCGGCGATCGCGGCCATGGCGAGGCCGGCGAAGCACGCCATGGGGCACAGGATCGCGATCAGTCGGCGCGTCAAGGGGGGCGGGTATCGGGTCCTCGTTCGACGGCCTACGGGGTGAGCTGACGGGCTCGCGCCAACGAGCGGCGCTACTGGCCAGGTGGCCGGATTCGCCCCAGCGGGTCCGCCTCAGCGGCTCCGCCAGTGGTTCCCCCGCTCCCCGGGAGCAGGGCGCCCGGGGACTCGGCAGACGGCGGAAACCCTATATCAGACGAGTGTCGCGGCGCCAGGCCGTGCGGCTACGGGCGCGGAAGGCGGCGCAGCGCCGAGCGCAGCGCCTGTGCGCCGATGGTCAGCCCGATCTGCGCCAGCTCGCCCGCCGCCTGGACCGCGGTGGCGGCGACGTCGGTCCCGTGGGGGCCGTCGCCGCCGGGCCGCGGCGTGGCGTAGCCGGCGGGAGGCACCGTCGCGGAGGCCGCCGGCTTCGAGCGGGCCCTGGTCGCCTTCGGCTTCGCGCTGGTCGGCGTCTTGGGCTTCGCCGCGGCCGCCTTCGGGCGCGCCGCCCGGGCCGCGGTGTCGGCCTTGGCGGCGGGGGCCCGGGGGGTCCTGGGCTTCGCGCTCGGCTTCGCCTTCGCCTTGGCCGGCGTGTCGGCGCCGGCGGGCCGCGCGGGGCGGTCGCGCTTGGCGCTGCGGCGCTGAGGCCGCGAGCGCGGCAGGCTGCCGAAGACGTCCTGCTCGCGGTCGCTACCGTTGGGGGACGGATCGCTCGAAGCCATGGCCAGGGATTGTGACGGACGCTCCAGGAACGCCGCCGTTTGCCGAGACCTGAAACAAGCGCGAACGTTTCGCGTATTGGTCACCAGGCAACTCCAAGCACGTTCCGGGGTTTTTGACGCCACAGCGGTCGGCGCCGTATGATCAGCGTCTACGCTGGGCAGTAGGGTTGGGTGGGCTACGCCCGTGACCCGCTCAGCAACCCTCCCCATCTGAGACTCACCCCGGGCGCCCTCACCGAGCCCGGCGAACCGAACGGACCCACATGTCAGTAGTTGAACTCCAGGAACTCGAAGAGATCAAGGGCCTGATCACCAAGGGCCAGCAGGTGGGCGTCCTCACCTACGCCGAGATCACCGACGCGGTGTCGGAGCTCGATCTCGACGAGTCCGATGTCGAGGAGCTCCACGGCTTCTTGGAGCGCTCGGAGATCGAGCTCGTCGAGGACATCGACCCGGCCGCCGCGGCGAGCAAGGAAGTCGAACGCGCGCCGGACAAGCGCTCGCGCCGCAAGGCCAAGACGCAGCTCGACCTGCGTCCGGACATGACGACCGACTCGCTGCAGCTCTTCCTCAAGGACATCGGCAAGGTCCGGCTGCTGACCGCCCAGGAGGAGGTCGACCTCGCCAAGCGGATCGAGCGCGGGGACCTCGACGCCAAGCAGAAGATGGTCGAGTCCAACCTGCGCCTCGTCGTCTCGATCGCCAAGAACTACCGCAACCAGGGCCTGCCGTTCCTCGACCTCATCCAGGAGGGGACGCTCGGCCTGGTGCGCGCGGCGGAGAAGTTCGACTACCGCAAGGGCTTCAAGTTCTCGACCTACGCGACCTGGTGGATCCGCCAGGCGATCGCCCGTGCGCTGGCCGACAAGGCGCGCACGATCCGCATCCCCGTGCACGTCGTCGAGAAGCTCAACAAGATCGGCCGCGCCGAGCGCAGGCTGGTCACCGAGCTCGGTCGCGAGCCGACGGCGGAGGAGATCGCCGAGGTCACCGGCATCGACCCGGAGGAGGTCGACTCGATCAAGCGGTCGGCGCAGGCGCCGGTCTCGCTGGAGAAGCCGGTCGGCGACGAGGAGGAGTCGGAGTTCGGCCAGTTCATCGCCGACGAGCGCGCCGAGTCGCCGTACGAGCGCGCGGCCGAGATCCTCACCAAGGAGGCGCTGCGCGAGGCGCTGGAGAACCTCTCCTACCGCGAGCGCCGCGTGCTCGAGCTCCGCTACGGCCTGGGCGGCGAGCACCCGCGCACGCTCGACGAGGTCGGGCGCACGTTCAACGTGACGCGCGAGCGCATCCGTCAGATCGAGAACCAGTCGCTGAAGAAGCTGCAGTCGCTGGCCGAGGCGCAGAAGCTGCGCGACGTCGCGTAGGCGCCCGAACGCTGGACCGAGCTGTGCGAAGGGCCCCCGCTCGGGGGCCCTTCGCCGTTGCGGGAGCGGATCTGACAGACGTCCAGGGCCCCTTCAGGCTGGCGGAGGACCCGCCGATCTCCCAGCCCATGAGCCTCGATCTGGACTTCTGCCTGCGCCATCTCATCGACGAGAACGGCTCCGACCTCCATCTCAAGGTGCCGTCCCAGCCGGTCATGCGCATCGACGGCGAGATGCGGCCGATCGAGGGCAGCGAGCGTCTCACGCAGGAGGACACCGAGCGCGCGATCCGCGAGATGCTCAGCGATCCGGACAAGCTCGCCGAGTTCGAGGGCGAGGGCGAGGTCGACTTCGCCTACTCGATCCCCGGGCTGGCCCGCTTCCGCGTCAACGCCTTCCGCCAGCGCGGCTCGGCCTCGCTGGTCATCCGCGCCATCCCGGTCTCGATCCGCAGCATCGAGGAGCTCGACCTGCCCCCGGTCATCCGCGAGCTGGCCGAGGAGGAGCGCGGCATCGTCCTGCTCACCGGCACGACGGGCTCGGGCAAGTCGACGACGCTCGCGGCGATGATCAACCACATCAACTCCACCCGCCGGCGTCACATCGTGACGATCGAGGACCCGCTCGAGTTCCTGCACCTCGACAAGCAGTCGATCATCAACCAGCGCGAGGTCGGGATGGACACCGTCTCGTTCAAGCGCGCCCTGCGCCGCGTGCTGCGCCAGGACCCCGACGTGATCCTCATCGGCGAGATGCGCGACGAGGAGACCGTCCACACGGCGCTGAGCGCCGCCGAGACCGGCCACCTCGTCTTCTCGACCGTCCACACCGTCGACGCGGCCGAGACGGTCAACCGCCTCATCGACTTCTTCCCGCCGCACATGCACAACCAGGTCCGCGCGATGATCGCCTCGACGCTCAAGGGCGCGGTCTCCCAGCGCCTGGTGCCGACCACCGACGGCCACGGCCGAATCGCCTGCTGCGAGGTGCTGCGGATGACCGGCCGCGTCCGCGACATGATCATGGACCCGCTGCAGACCGGGAAGCTCCCCGAGGTCATCGCCGAGGGCTCGTTCTACGGCATGCAGACGTTCGACCAGCACCTCTTCGAGCACCTCAAGGCGGGGCGCATCGACATGGAGACCGCGGTCCAGTTCGCCTCCACGCCGCACGACTTCAAGCTGCTCGTGGCGGCCGACGGCCGGCGCGGCACGACGATGGACGACCTCAGCGACTCCGAGACCCGCCGCGCTCCGCTGACGGTCTGAATGGCGCTCGCGGGCCGAGGCTCCGGGCCCGGCCTAACTTCACTTGGTAAAGTCTTGAGTGCTCATGGCACTCGATCCCACCTGCCCGGTCTGCCGCACCGCCGAGATCGTCTGCGGGAAGTGGACGCTGCTGCTCGTGCGCGACCTGGCCGAGGGCCGTTCGCGCTTCTGCGAGCTCGAGCGGTCGCTGACCGGCATCAGCCCGCGGACCCTCTCGCTGCGCCTGCGGGGCCTGGAGGAGGAGGGGATCGTCGACCGCCAGACGTACGCCGAGGTGCCGCCGCGGGTCGAGTACGCCCTGACCGAGAAGGGGCGCGCGCTGATCACGATCATCGACGACATGCGCACCTACGGTCAGCGCTGGCTGGGCGGCGACTGCGCCGCCGAGGCCGGCGAGCCCGGCCTCGAGCCGGCCATCGTCGCCGCGTAGCACCGCGGCGCCCACTTCCGATCCGCGACCGCAACTCGCGCGCGCTCCGCGAGTCCTAGGGACCGGTGGCACGAGATCGTGCAGCGGTTGTCGCTCGCGCCAGGGCGACTACTCTCGACGCGGTGGGTGCAGCGGCGATCACGCGTCGTCGCGCCCTCGTCCTCGCCGCGGCGGCCGGCGCGGGCTCGGTCCTCGCCGGGCGCCCGCTCGCGGCCTTCGCGCGTCAGAGCCCGAGCCGTCCGCGCGGGTTCGGCATGGACGTGGGGCCGCGCGACTTCGAGGGACGGGTCAGCCGCGTGCTGCGGGCTCCCCGGCGCTTCGACCTGCTCGGCGTGCGCGACGCCGGCTCGGCGCTGGAGGTCCGGGTGCGGCGCGCCGGCGGGCGCTGGAGCTCGTGGGTGGCGCTGGCCGTCCACGGCGACCATGCGCCCGACACGGGCACCGGCGACCGCGCCTCGGACCCGGTCTGGACCGGCGGCTGCGACGAGCTGCAGCTCCGCGCCGCGCGCGCCCCGAGTCGGCGCCTGCGCGTGCACTTCGTCGCCGTGCCCGCGCGCGTCGGGCGCCGCGGCCTGCGGGCCCGCGCCGCCGCCAAGCCGTCGCAGGCCCAGCCGCAGCCGGGCACGCCGCCGCCGATCGTCCCGCGCGCGGCCTGGGGCGGGGACTCGGTGCCGCCGCGCGCTCCGGCCGCCTACGGCGTCGTCTCGATGGCGTTCGTGCACCACACGGTCACCGCCAACGACTACACGCCCGACCAGTCGGCGTCGATCGTGCTCGCCATCGCCAAGTACCACCGCGACACCAATGGCTGGAACGACATCGGCTACAACTTCCTCGTCGACCAGTACGGCCAGGTCTTCGAGGGCCGCGCCGGCGGGGTCGACCAGCCGGTGGTGGGGGCCCAGGCGCAGGGCTACAACTCGCAGTCGACCGGCGTCGCCGTGCTGGGGACGTTCAGCGACGTCCCGATCCCCGAGGCGACGATGGCCTCGCTGGCCCAGCTCCTGGGCTGGAAGCTGTCGCTGCACGGCGTGCCGTGCGAGGGCGAGGTGACCGTCATCTCCGGCGGGGGCAGCGACAACCGCTACTCGAGCGGGACGCCCATCGTCATGCAGCGGATCTCCGGCCATCGCGACGGCGACAGCACTGACTGCCCCGGCAACGCGCTGTACGCCCAGCTCCCGGCGCTGCGCCCGCGCGCGAGCGCGCTCGCCGGCCCGATCGCCGCCACGCAGGGCCAGGTCACGCTGTTGCCGGCCGCGCCCGCGGTGACCTACGGCAACGACGCCGTGTTCAACGGCACCGTCGTGCGCCCCGACTCGACCGCGGGCGCCGGCGAGGAGGTGTCGCTGCAGAAGCGCGACTCCGGCGGCGCGTGGGTCACCATGGCGCGGGCGACCTCCGGCATCGACGGCTCGTGGTCGACGCGCGTGCGGTGGAAGCGCGGCGGCGACGTGCGCGCGGTGGCGGCGGGCGTCGCCTCGCCGGTCGCGACGGTCGGCGTGACGCCGCTGCTGTCGACGCGCCGGGTCCCCCGACGCGTCACCGCGGGCGCGCGCCTGACGCTGTCGGGGCGGGTGCGACCGGCGTCGTCGGTCGGCGTCGTGCTCGAGCGCCAGGGCTCGGACGGCAAGTTCCGCCGCGTCGCCTTCTACCGCGGCCGCCTGCGCGGCACGGCGTGGAGCGCGGCCGTGCGGGTCAAGCGCCCGGGGCTGTACCGGGTGACCGCGCGGACGTCAGGCGAGGCCGGCCTCACGACCGGCACGCCGATGCTCGTCCGCGCCATCCACGGCTAGACCTTCGGCGCCGCGGCGGTGACCGCCCGCCCGTGGTGGCAGCGGTGCAGGCTCACGCGCTCGAGGTGCATGGCGGCCACCGACGCGTCGGTGCCCGAGCGCACGTGGCCTTGCGTCCCGGCGATCGTCATCGCCGAGAACGCGAACGCGCCGACGCTCATGAACAGCGCGGACAGGTAGGCGGTGCGGCGCAGCAGTCGGCGCTCAGGCATGGGCACGCTCCCTGGAGTCGGGGGACGGGTCGGCCGCGTCGGCGCTCTCGCCGCGCGGGAGGGTGACGGTGGCCCGCAGCCCGCCGCCCGGGCACGCGGCGAGCGCGACGGCGCCGCCGTGAGCGGCGGCGACCGAGCGCACGATCGAGAGCCCGAGCCCGGCGCCGTCGCCGCGGGCGCCGCGGTCCAGGCGCTGGAAGGGCTCCAGCAGGGCGGGCAGCACGCTGGGATCGAGCTCGTCGCCGTCGTTGACGACCTCGACGGTGCTGTGGGCGCCCCGGGCCTGGGTGCTGACCGACAGGCGGCCGCCGCGGCGGTTGTGGGCCACGGCGTTCTCGACGAGGTTGGCGACGAGGCGCTCGAGCAGGCGGCGGTCGCCGCGCACCGGCGCGGCGTGCAGGTCGGCGGTGACCTCGAGCCCGGCGGCGGCGGCGTCGCGCCCGGACTGCTCGAGGGCCAGCGCGGCGGCCGAGGCGAGGTCGAGCGGGTCGCGCCGGGTCACCGCGCCCTCCGAGCGCGCCAGCGTCAGCAGCGCCTGCACGAGACGCTCGGTGCGCCCGGTCGCGTCGTGGACCGCCTCGGCCATCGCCCGCAGCTCGCCGTTGGTGGCGTGCGGGTCGGCGAGCGTGACCTCGAGCTCGGTGCGGATGACGCTCAACGGCGTGCGCAGCTCGTGCGAGGCGTTGGCCACGAAGCGGCGCTGGCTGGCGAAGGCGGCCGAGAGGCGCTCGAGCATGGCGTCGAAGGTGTCGGCGAGCTCGTGGAGCTCGTCGCGAGGCCCGTCCAGCGCGATGCGCTCGTCGAGCGTGTCCTGGGAGACGCGCCGGGCCGCCGCGGTGATGCGCTGCAGCGGGCGCAGGGCACGGCCCGCCACCAGCCACCCGAGCAGGACGGACAGCGCCGTCATCGCTCCCAGCGCGATGGCGTACTGCACGCGCAGGCGGTGCAGCGCGTCGTCAGCGACCGCACGCATGACGACGCGCCGCAGCTCGGTACCCCCCGGCCCGAGGCCCTCGACCGGCGTGCGGTCGGCGGTCAGGTTGTTGCGCACCAGCAGGTAGCTGACGGTGAGCAGCGCCGCGCCGGTGAGCAGGAACACGCCGGCATACAGGACGGTCAGGCGCAGGCGGACCGTCGGGCGCAGCATCAGATCCGGTAGCCGGCGCCGGTCACGGTATCGACCACCGGTGGGTCGCCGACCTTGCGCCGCAGCGTCATCACGGTCATGCGGACGGTGTTGGTGAAGGGGTCGGCGTGCTCGTCCCACACGCGCTCGAGCAGGGTCTCCGCCGAGACGACGGCGCCGTCGGCGGACAGCAGCGCCTCGAGCACGCCGAACTCCTTGGGCGTCAGGTCGAGGTCGCGGCCGGCGCGCGTGGCGTCGCGACGGGCGGGGTCGAGCTCGAGGTCGCCGTGGCGCAGGATCGCGGGGCGCGCGCGGCCGGCGCGGCGGGCGAGGGCCTGGATGCGCGCGACGAGCTCCTTCCACTCGAAGGGCTTGGGCAGGTAGTCGTCGGCGCCGAGCCCGAGGCCGTCGACGACGTCGTCGAGGGTGTCGGCGGCGGTGAGCATCAGGACCTTGGTCGCGCGCTCGTCGTGCGACAGGCGCCGGCACACCTCGTCGCCGTGGAGCTGGGGCAGGTCGCGGTCGAGCACCACGACGTCGTAGGGGACGACCCGCGCCTTGACGAGCGCGGAGGCGCCGTCGTGGGTGACGTCGACGGCCATGCCCTCGCGGCGCAGGCCGCGGGCGATGGTGCCGGCCAGGCGACGCTCGTCTTCGGCGAGGAGGACTCTCATGGGCTGCCACCAGGAAACGCCTCGTTTCTGAGAGCCGAATAAAACCTGCGCCGCCTTACGGTCACCTGACAGGCCGCCTGTCAGCCTGGGGCGGACGCCCTCCTGTGTTCTCAGGAGGTGCCCCGGCCGCCGGGGCGTGCGGACCGTCTGGAGCCGGTCTGCGCGGCCCCGGCGGTCGGCCCTGCTAGGCCGTCAGTGGGCGTGGCCGTGGTGGCCGTGCAGTGCCTCGGTGGGCACCCGCGCGACGAGCACGGCGCTCAGCGCGGTCGTGGCCGGGACGGCGGCGACGAGGGCGAGCGCGCCGACGAGGGTGGCGATCACCGGCTCGGCGACGACCTGGACGTTGATCGCGTCGGTCAGGCCGACGTGCCCCTCGCTGAGGATGAGCATGAGCGGCAGCGCCGCGCCGACGTAGGCGAGCACGAGCGTGTGGATGGTGGCCGACAGGTGGTCGCGCCCGACGGCGAACGCCCCGCGGTAGAGCGCGCGCGGGCCGAGCTGCGGGTTGGCCTCGCGCAGCGCCATAACCGCCGAGGCCTGGGAGACCGCCATGTCGGTCAGGACGCCGAGCACGCCGATGACCATGCCGGCGAGCACGATGCCCTGCAGCGAGACGCCGCCCAGCGCGGCGACGGGCAGCTCGCCCGTGCGCCCGTCGAGGTGGGCGGCGCCGACCATCGCGTGCCCGACGACGGCGGCCAGGAGCAGGCTCGTCGCGATGCCCAGCGCGGCGGCCAGGCTCTGCGCGCCCACCCCGTAGGTCAGCAGCAGCGTCACGAACATCACGGCCAGCGCGGCGACGAGCGAGACGAGCACCGGATCCGAGCCGGCGAGGATCGCGGGGATGAGGAAGGCGCCGACGAGCACGAGGCTCAGGCCGACGCCGAGCAGCGCCAGCAGCCCGCGCCAGCGGGCGACCACCACCGCCAGCACGCCGAGCGCGATGGCGAGCCACAGCATCGGGGCGCGGCGGTCGACGTCGGCGAAGCCGTAGCCCTGCGGGCCGTCGCCGCCGCGCTGGACGCGGACGCCGTCGCCCGGCGCCAGCGCCGGCGTGGCGTTCAGGGGGCCGAGCTGCAGCGTCGCGCGGTGGCCGGCGTCGCGGCCCTCGGTGACCTTCACGACGATCGCGCGGCAGCGCTGCGGCGTGGGGCCGGGGCAGCGCACGATGTGCGTGGCGACCACCTCGGCATGCAGCGTGGCGCCGCCGAACGCCTGCTGCGGGCCGCCGGGGCGCGCCCCGGGCCACAGGGCGACGAGACCGACGACCGTGAACAGCGCCAGCGCGCCGGCGATGCCGGCGAGCAGCCGGCCGGACGGGGTGGCGAGCAGCGCGGCGGCGTGGGCGTGGCGGGCCGGGCGCTCGCGGCGCGGCCGTTCGCGGCGGAGCCGGCGGGGAGTCCGGTCGCCGCGGTCACCGCGGCGCTGGGCGCGCTGGGCGCGGCGCTCGGCCCGGGCGCGCTCGGCGGCGTCGCGCGACGCGTTCCACTCGTGGGGGTCGATCGTGTCCAGGGAGGAGGGCTCGGGCCGCGGCCCGTCGGCGGTCATGGCCCATCCGCGTTCGGCGCCGCGGTGAGGAGTCCTGCGCGGAGGACGGAACAGTAACAAGAACGATTCTCATTCCTGTATGCTCGGCGGGCATGCTCGAGCCCTTCCAGCTTCCGTTCGTGCAGCGGGGCATCGTCGAGGTGCTGGTCCTCGCCGTGGCCGGAGGACTGGTGGGCACCTGGATCGTGCTGCGCGGCCTGGCGTTCTACGCGCACGCGGTCGGCACCGCCGCCTTCCCCGGGCTCGTGCTCGCCGGCGGCCTCGGGTTCGCGCCCGTCGCCGGCGCGGGCGCCACGGCCGCGCTCGTGGCCGCCGGGGTGGCGCTGCTCGCGCGCCGGGAGGGCGCCCGCGACCGCTATGACGCCACGACCGCGCTCGTGCTCGTCGCCGCGCTCGCGGCCGGCGTGATCCTGGCCAGCGACGTCTTCCGCTCGGGCGCGGAGATCGAGAGCCTGCTCTTCGGCAGCCTGCTGCTGGTCGATCGCGGCGACATCGCGTTCGCCGCCGTGGCGGCCGTCGTGGTGCTGGCCGCGACGCGGCTGCTCGAGCAGCGCTGGCTGGCCTCGGGCTTCGATCCCGCCGCAGCGCCGGCGCTCGGGCTGCGCTCGGCGCTGCCCGACGCCGTCCTGCTGGCGCTGGTCGCGCTCGTCGCCGTCGCCGCGCTCTCGACGCTGGGCGCGCTGCTGACCACGGCGCTGCTCGTCGTCCCCGCCGCGACCACGCGACTGCTCTGCTCGCGGCTGCGGTTGTGGCAGCTCGCCACCGTCGCGCTCGTCGCGGTCGAGGGGATCGCGGGGCTGTGGCTGTCGGTCCAGACCAACGCGCCCCCCGGCGCGATGATCGCCGTCCTGGGCGGCGGGGTCTTCGCGCTGGTCGCCGCCGGCCGCGTGCTCGCCACCCGCCGCAGGACCGCCGCCGGGCTGGCCGCCGCCGCGCTGGCGGCGCTCGTCGCGGGCTGCGGAGGCGGCGCCGCGGGGACGGCCGCGCCCGGGCAGCTCGCGGTCGTGGCGACGACCACGCAGATCGCCGACTTCGCCCGCGCGGTCGGCGGGACTCGCGCCCACGTCGTGCAGATCCTCCGGCCCAACACCGACCCCCACGAGTACGAGCCGCGGCCGTCGGACGTGCGCAGCACGGCCGGGGCGAAGGTCGTCCTGACCAACGGCGACAACCTCGACCGCTGGATGGGGAACGTGATCGAGCAGTCGGGCGGGCACCCGGCGGTCGTCGACCTCGGCGCCGCCGTGCCGTTCAGGCTGCCGGGCGAGAGCCGCGGGCCCGAGGCCTCGCGCGACGACCCGCACTGGTGGCACGACCCGCGCAACGCCAGTGCGGCCGTCACCGCCATCCGGGCGGCGTTCGCGCGGGCCGACCCGGCCGGCGGCGCGACGTACGCCCACAACGCCGAGGTCTACCGCTCCCGGCTGCAGGCGCTCGACCGCGGCATCGCCGTCTGCATGAGCGGCGTGCCCGCCGGCGAGCGCACGCTCGTCACCGACCACGACGCCTTCGGCTACTTCGCCCGCCGCTACGGCATCGCCGTCGTCGGAGCCGTGATCCCGTCGCAGACCACGCAGGCCCAGCCCTCGGCGGGCGACGTGGCCCGCCTGAGCCGGGTGATCCGGCGCGAGCGCGTGCGGGCGGTCTTCCCCGAGAGCTCGATCAACCCGAAGCTCGCGCAGGCGATCGCGCGGCAGACCGGCGCGACGAGCGACCACACGCTCTACGGCGACACGCTCGGGCCGAAGGGGTCCAGCGGCGCGACGTACGTGGGCATGGAGCGGGCCAACGCCGACGCGATGGTGCGCGGCTTCACCGGCGGCGCGCGGGGATGCGCGATCCCGGGGCTGTGAGCGGCGACGCGCTCGTCCGGGCCGACGGCCTGGCCGCCGGCTACGGCGGCGCCCCGGTGCTCAGCGGCGTGACGTTCGACCTGCGTCCGGGCGAGCGCGTCGGCGTGCTCGGCCCCAACGGCGGCGGCAAGACGACCCTCTTCCGCGTGCTCCTGGGCGAGCTGCGCCCGCTGGCGGGGACGCTCGAAGCCCCCGCGCGCCTGGGCGTGGTGCCCCAGACCGAGCGCTCGCGGCTGGACTTCCCCGTGAGCGCGCTCGACGTCGCGCTCATGGGGACGCTCTCGCGCCTGGCGTGGTGGCGGCGCCCCGGACGCGTCGAGCGCCGCCAGGCGCGCGAGGCGCTGGCCGCGGTCGGCCTCGCCGACCACGCCGACGCCACGTTCGGCGACCTCTCCGGCGGACAGCGCCAGCGCGTGCTGGTGGCGCGGGCGCTGGTCCAGGACGCCGAGGTCGTGCTCCTCGACGAGCCCTTCACCGGCGTCGACGCGCCGAGCGCCGAGCGCCTGGAGCGGCTGCTGGGCGAGCTGGCGGCGCAGGGGCGCGGGCTGCTGGTCGCCACCCACGACGTCGACCAGGCGCGCGGGTGGGATCGCGTGCTGTGCCTCAACCGCCATCAGGTCGCGTTCGGGCCACCGGACGAGGTCCTCGACCGCGCCGTGCTCGAGGCGACCTACGGGGGCGCCATCATCGAGCTGCCCGGCGACGGCGGACGCGGCGTGCTGCCCGCCCACCACCATTGATGCTCGCGCTGCTGCACGTCGTCACCGCGCCGTGGGCCGACCCGGTCGGCCGGCGCGCGCTGCTCGAGGTCGCGCTGCTCGGCGTCACGGGCGGCGCGCTGGGGTGCTGGATCGTCCTCTACAACCTGTCCTACAGCGCCGAGTCGCTCGCGCACGCGCTGCTGCCCGGCCTGGTCGTCGCGGCGCTGCTGGGGCTGCCGCTGCTGCTCGGCGGCGCCGCCGGGCTGCTCGTCGCCGCGCTGGCCGTGGCCGCCGCGTCGCAGACGCCGGCGGTCGGGCGCGACACGGCCGTGGGCGTGGTGGTGACCACGCTCTTCGGCGCCGGCGTCCTGCTCGCGCTGTCGCCGGCGTCGCCGCCGGGGCTGCAGGGGCTGCTCTTCGGCGACGTGCTCGGCGTGTCGGACACCGACCTCGCGCTGGCCGCCGGGCTGGCGGCCGTGGCGCTGGTCGCGCTGGGCGTGCTGCACGGGCGCCTGCTCGCGGTCGGCTTCGACCGCCTCAGCGCGCGGGCGCTGGGCGTGCGCGCGCTGGCGGTCGACGCCGCGCTGCTGGTGCTCCTGGCGATGGCGCTCCTGGTGGCCGTGCAGGGCCTGGGCAACCTGCTTGTCGTGGCCGTGCTCGTCGCTCCGGCGTCGGCGGCGCGGCTGGTCGCCCGGCGGATGGGACCGATGATGGCGATATCGGCGGCGGTCGCCGTCGCGGCCGGCGTCGGCGGGCTCTACCTGTCCTACTACGCGGGCACGGCGGCGGGCGCGTCGATCGCCGCGGTGCTCGTCGGCGCCTACCTGGCGGCGGGCGCGGCGCGGGCGCTGCTGCCCTAGCGGCGGCAGTCCGCGCAGGAGCCGTGCAGCACGATCTCGTGCTCGGCGACGTCGAAGGCGACGCGCCCGGCGAGGCGGTCGACCGCGCGCTCGAGCTCCTCGTCGGCGAACGGCTGGACGTCGCCGCAGCGGTCGCAGACCATGTGGTGGTGGTGATGGCCGTCGGGGCGCGCGGCCTCGAAGCGGGTCGTCCCCTGGCCGACGTCGATGCGCGTGACGAGGCCGATGCCGACGAGCTCGTCGAGCACCCGGTACACCGACGCCCGCGCCGCCGAGCGCCCTCCGGCGCGCAGGGCGTCCTCGATCTCGTAGGCGCTCAGCGCGCAGTCCTGACGATCGAGCAGCGCGATCAGCGCGGACCGGGCGCCGCCGCGACGGAACCCCTCCTCGGCGAGGCGGCGGTCGGCGTGGTCGGCCCACGAGCTCATCGAGATCGATGGTAGCGATGAGAATCGTTCTCGTCACGGCGCGGCGACCCACAAACCGTCGGAGCGCTCGGCCACCTGACATGCTGCCGTCCTGACAGACGGGCACCTCATCCTCTTCGCGGGAGCGTTGCTCGCCGCCGGCCTGCTCGCGTCGCTCGTCGCGGGGCGCCTGCGCGTGCCCGGCCTGCTGCTGTTCCTGTTCCTCGGCATGGCGATCGGCTCCGACGGCCTCGGGCTGATCGCCTTCGACGACTACCACCTGGCGCGGAGCATCGGGATCGTCGCCCTGGCGCTGATCCTGTTCGAGGGCGGGCTGACCTCGGGCCTGCTCGAGATCCGGCCGGTGCTCAAGCCGGCGCTGACCCTCGCCATCGTCGGCACGCTGGTCACCGCGCTCGTGATCGGGCTGATCGCCGCGGCGCTGTTCGACATCTCGACGCTCGACGGGCTGCTGCTGGGCGGCGTCCTGGCCGCCACCGACGGCGCCGCCATCTTCGCCCTGCTGCGCGGCTCGACGCTCAAGCGCCACCTGGCGCGCACCCTGGAGGGCGAGTCGGGGTTCAACGACCCGGTCGCGGTGCTGCTCGTCCTGGGCTTCATCGAGTGGATCCAGCACCCGGGCTTCGGGCTGGTCGACATGGCGGTGCTGTTCGTCCGCCAGCTCGGGATCGGGCTGGTCGCCGGCCTCGCGGTCGGGCTGCTGTCGGTCTGGGTCCTGCGGCGGGTGCGCCTGTCGACCGCCGGCCTGTATCCGGTGTCGACGCTGGCCGTGGCGGCGCTGGCCTTCGGCGGCGCCGACGCGCTGCACGGCTCGGGCTTCCTCGCCGTCTACCTCGCCGGGCTGATCCTGGGCACGGCGGGCGTCCCGGCGCAGCACACGGTGACGGCCTTCCACCAGGGGCTGGCGTGGCTGGCGCAGGTGACGATGTTCGTCGCGCTCGGGCTGCTCGTGTTCCCCAGCCGGCTGGCCGACGTGGCCGTGTCGGGGACGGTGCTGGCGCTGGCGCTCGTGTTCGTCGCCCGGCCGGTGGCGGTGGCCGTGGCCACGCTGCCGATGCGCTTCACCTGGGCCGAGCGCGGCGTGCTCTCGCTCGCGGGGCTGCGCGGCGCGGTCCCGGTGGTGCTCGCCACCTTCCCGGTCATCGCGGGCGTGCCCGAGAGCTCGCGCCTGTTCGACGTCGTCTTCTTCGTCGTGCTCGTCACGACCGTGGTGCAGGGGGTCGCCTTCGAGCCCGTGGCGCGCTGGCTGGGCGCCACCACGAGCGAGCCGGCGCTGCCGCGGCCGCTGGTCGAGGCCGGGACGATCCGCCGGCTCGGCGCCGAGGTGCTCGAGTACGAGGTCGGGCCGGAGCATGCGGCGGCGGGCGCGCGGGTGCGCGACCTCGGGCTGCCGCGCGAGGCCGTGGTCAACGTGATCGTCCGCGGCGACGAGGCGATTCCGCCTCGCGGCGCCACCGTGCTGCGGGTCGGCGACCAGCTCCATGTCCTGATGCGCTCGGAGCTCGCGCGCGACGTCCACCGCATCGTCGACCGCTGGCGGCGCGGGCCGCTGGGGCCGCCGCCCCGACCGGCGGTGCCTCCGCGCGGGCGCCCGCCGCTGTTCACGGTCCTGTCGCTGGCGGCCGCCCGCGTGGTGGGCGATCCGGCGCGTCCGCACGCGGTCTTCGGCGAGCCGGTGAGCGCGCAGCTTCGCATCCGCCGCGACGTGCCCGGGGCGCTCGTGGCGCTGGCCGACGGCCGCTACGCGGTGGTCGGGCCGCTGGTGGCGGTCGGCGGGCGGCAGGCGCTGTCGGACTGGGCGTGGCGGCGCCTGCGGCGGCTGCCGGCCGGAGACTCCGAGCGCGAGTGGCTTCAGAACGTCGTCGGCGCGCTCGCCGCCGACCTCCCCGACTGACCGCCCGCCGGCTGCAAGCGGCGCTGCGCCCGGCAGGAGGGCGCCGGTGGCCGCCGAACGGCACGGCCATGCGCAACCGCCAGCTTCACGACGCGCTGGCCGCCTTCGCCGAGGAGTCGGCCTGGCAGCTCGCCGCCGACACCGCCGACGGGGCGGAGGTGCCGTTCGAGGTGGTGGCCGGCGGGCGCCGCGACAGTCCGCTGTACTGCTATCGCCCGCTGACCGCCGCCTTCATCGAGCAGCGCGCCGGGCTGCTCGGGCGCCTGCCCAGCTTCCTGCCCGCGGTCCACGCGCTCACCGGGCAGGGCGGACTGGATCGCTACCTCCAGGAGCGCGGCGAGCGCGGCTTCCCGGCCGAGCCGCGCGCCCGGGCCGAGTTCGCGCTGCGCGTCTTCCTCGGGCGGATCTTCGTCGAGTCGACCGACTTCGTCGTCACGCCGGAGCGGATGGAGCGCGCGTACGGCGAGCTCGAGGGCGCGCTGTACGAGACGCGCACCGAGACCGTGGTGATCGCCCCGCTCCTGGGCCTGGAGGTCTCCTCCTCGGAGGTCGCGCTCGGCGACGGCCTCGCGCTGGTGCTCGGCGACGCCTTCGGAGAGGACGCGCCCGCCGAGGCGCTGTGGGCGCCGGGTGCGCGGCGGCCGCACCTGCTCGCCGCGCTGCGCTGGGAGGCGGCGGCCGGCGACCCGGCGCCGGTAGCCCACGCTCGCGTGCGGCTGCGCCGACTGCTGACCGCGCTGCGCCTGTACGACGCCGGCGGGGTGTGCTTCGGTCCCCTGGCGTGGACGCGCACCGGCGGCTCGCCGTGGCAGCCGTTCGCCCTCGGCGCGCTCGCCCAGCGCGACGCGGAGCCGATCGTCGTCGCGCCCGAGCAGGAGGACGAGCTGCGCGCGTTCTGCTCGCTCGTCGGGCGCCGGGCGCCGCGCAACGGCGAGCTGGGGTGGGGGCTGCGGCGCTTCGAGATGGCGTGCGAGCGGCCCGACCCCGGCGAGGCGCTGACCGACGTGCTGCTCGCCCTGCGGGCGCTGCTCGAGCCCGAGGGGCCGGTCAGCGGGCGGCTGGCCGGGCGGCTGGCGGCGCTGTGCGCGCTGCCCGAGGACCGCGCCGTGCTCGCCGAGCGCGTCGCCCACACCGCGGCGCTGGAGCGCTCGCTCGTGGCCGGCCTCGCCGTCGATCCCGCGCTCGAGCGCCTGGTGGGCGAGCTGGCCGGGCACCTGCGCGCGCTGCTGCGCGACGTGCTCTGCGGCCACCTCGACTCCGACCTGCGCACGGTGGCCGACGCGATCATCGCCGAGGCGGCGGGGCCGGGCATCGTGGCGGGCCCGGGGGCCGCGGCTTCGCAGGCGCACGGACTCGGGTCCGAGGCGGCACCCGCGTAATCTGACGGGCACGGCCTCCTCCGACGGACTGCACATCGCCCGGGTCCATCTCCGCGTCGCCGACGTGGACCGGACCGCTGCGTTCTACGACTCGATCGTCGGGCCGCAGGTGCGCGACCTGCTGGTGCTGGAGGCCAGCGAGCGCCCGGGCCCGGCGCCGCGCCGGGCCACCGGGCTCTTCCACACCGCGTTCCTGTACCCGACGCGCGGCCAGCTCGGCTCGGCGCTGGTGCGCGTCGCGCGCGATCGGGCCCCGTTCAGCGGCGCGGCCGACCACCTCGTCTCGGAGGCGCTGTACCTCGACGATCCCGACGCGCTCGGGATCGAGCTCTACCGCGACCGCCCGCGCGAGGCGTGGCCAGAGCCCGGCCCGGGCGAGCGCGTGCGCATGGACACGCTGCCCCTCGACCTCGACGCCCTGGCCGCCGAGGCCGAGGGCGACTCGACCGGCGTGGGCATCGGCCACGTCCATCTGAAGGTCGGCGACACCGACGAGGCCGTGCGCTTCTGGACCGACGACATCGGCCTGGACCTGATGGCCGGCTGGGCTGGCCAGGCCGCGTTCCTGGGCGCCGACGGCTACCACCACCACATCGGCGTCAACGTCTGGCAGTCCCGCGGCGCGCCCCCCGAGCCGCCCGAGGGCCCTGGGCTCGACGCCGTGGTCCTCGCGGGCACCGGCCGCGACGAGGAGCTGCGCTCGCCGGACGGTGTGCGGGTGGTGCTGGAGCCGTAGGCCTGGGCCGCGGCGGGCCGAGGCGCCGCCCCTACCGCCCCAGCGCCGCCATCGCCGCGTTGCGCCCCGGCACGCCGCTGACGCCGCCGCCGCGGCGGGCGCCGGCGCCGCAGATGAGCAGGCGCGGTTCGTCGGTCTCGACGCCCCAGGTGCCGACCTCGGCCTCGGTCTCGGCGAACGGCCAGGCGAGGTCGCGGTGGAAGATGTTGCCGCCGGGCAGGCCGAGCTCGGCCTCGAGGTCCAGCGGCGTGCGGGCCTCGACGCACGGGCGGCCGTCGGCGTCGCGCCAGACGCAGTCCAGCAGCGGCTCGGCGAGGACGCCGTCCAGCGAGGCGAGCGTCGCCCGCAGGGCGCGCTCGCGGGCGCCGTCGTTGTCGGCGGCGAAGAGCCGCGCCGGCAGGTGCAGCGCGAAGCACGTCAGCGTGTGCGCACCGGCGGCGCGCAGCTCGTCGCCGAGGATGCTCGGGTCGGTGAGCGAGTGGCAGTAGACCTCGCACGGGACCTCACCGGGCAGGGCGCCGGCGGCCGCGGCGGCGCGGGCGCGCTCGAGCTGGGCGTAGCCCTCGTTGACGTGGAAGGTCCCGGCGAACGCCTCGGCAGGGTCGACGCTCGCGTCGCGCAGGCGCGGCAGCCGCGCCAGCAGCAGGTTGACCTTGAGCTGGGCGCCCGCGGGCGCGTCCCCCGACGCCCCCGGCCGGCCGCGCAGGCGATCGAGGACGGCCGGCGCCACGTTGGCCAGCGCGTGGCCCGCGACCGCCACGCGCTCGCCACGCCCGCCGCCCGCGTCGCGCCACCGCACCGCCACCTCGTCGCGTCCGGGCTCGACCGCGACCACCTCCGCGCCGCAGCGGATCTCGACCCCCGCGGCGCGCGCCGCGGCCTCCAGCGCGCCCGTGACCGCGCCCATGCCTCCGACCGGCACGTCCCAGTGGCCCGTCCCGCCGCCGATCACGTGGTACAGGAAGCAGCGGTTCTGGCGCAGGTCGGCGTCGTGGGCGCCGGCGAAGGTGCCGATCAGCGCGTCGGTGAGGGCGATCCCGCGCAGCACGTCGTCGTCCAGGCACGCCTCGATCAGCTCGCCGATCGGACGCTCGACGAGCGCCTCCCACGCCGCGTCGTCGCCGACCCGCGCGCGCAGCTCGTCGGCGGTGCGCAGCGGCTCGGTCATCGTCGGGAACACCGCCCGGGCGACTCCGGCGCACATCGCGTGCAGCCGCTCCCAGCCCTCGATCGCCGCGGGGTCGCCGGTCGCGGCCTCCACCGACGCGCGGGTGCGCTCCGGGTCGCCCGCGTCGACCAGCACGCCGCGACGGGGATCGCCCGGGAGCGGCGTGTACGACGAGATCCGCCGCCGGCGCAGCGCCACGTCGAGGCCGAGCTCCTCGACGATCAGCGCCGGCAGCAGGCTGACCAGGTACGCGTAGCGCGACAGCCGCGCGTCGACCCCCGCGAACGGCCGCTCGGACACCGCCGCCCCGCCGACGTGGTCGCGACGCTCGAGCAGGAGCACCGACCGACCGGCGCGCGCCAGGTACGCGGCGGCGACGAGCCCGTTGTGGCCGCCGCCGACGATCACCGCGTCGTAGCGCTCGTCGCCCGCCATCGTCAGTCGGCGAACAGGTGGGCGTGGACGGCGACCAGCCCGTCGACGTCGTGGACGTCGCCGTCGAGCTGGGGGACGAGGATCGGCGCGTCGTCGCCGGTCGCGCGGCGCAGGCGCTCGATCGCGGCGCCGTCGCGCTCGGCGAGCACCCGCTCCTCGGCGTAGGAGCGCGCCACCTTCGCCGCGAGCTTGGCGTCGCCCAACGCGGCGGTGAGCGCCTCGACGTCGGCCTCCGGCGGCCCGCCGTCGAGCGGGTGCACGCGATTGACCACGAGCCCGCCGAACGGCATCCCCGCGTCGCGCAGCTTGCCCGCGAAGAAGATCGCCTCCTCGACGGGCTCGTGCTCGGGCGAGCTCACCACCACGAACGTCGTCGCCTCGTCGCGCAGCAGCGCCTTGACGCCGGCGGCGCGCTCCTTCAGGCCGTCGATGAGGCCGCCGAGCGCGCGGAAGAAGACGCCGAGGTCCTCGAGCAGATCGACGCCGGTCAGCCGCCGCAGGACGCCGAAGACGGCGCTCGTCCCGCGGCCCGCGACGCGCGCCGCCAGCCCGGTGGGGGCGAGGAACACGCGCAGCGCCCGGCCCTCGAAGAACCCGGTCAGGCGGTCGGGGGCGTCGAGGAAGTCCAGCGCGTTGCGCGACGGCGGCGTGTCGAGGACGAGGACGTCGAAGTCCCCCGAGCGATGCAGCTCGTAGAGCTTGGCCACCGCGGTGAACTCCTGCGACCCGGCGACGGCGCCCGAGAGCTGCTGGTAGATCCGGTTGGAGAGCACCTCGTCGCGGGTGGGCCCGTCCGGCGCCAGGCGCTCGATGAGCTCGTCGAACGTCCGCTTGGCGTCGAGCATCATCGCCCACAGCTCGCCGCGGACCTCGATGCCGTGGCCGGCCAGCAGCGCCGGGTCGACCAGGCGCGGCTCGTTGCCCAGATCGTCGAGGCCGAGCGCGTCGGCCAGGCGACGCGCGGGGTCGATCGTCACCACCGCGACCCGGTGGCCGTCGGCGGCCAGGCCCATCGCCAGCGCCGCCGCCGTCGTCGTCTTGCCGACGCCGCCCGAGCCGGCGCAGATGACGACCCGCTTGCCCTCCAGGCGCGTTCTCACAGCGTCCGCTCCAGCTCGCGGGCCAGGCGCTCCAGCCGCGCCGCGCCGGCGTCGTCGAGGACGAACGGCAGCGTGGCGACCGGCGCCCGCGCCCCGCGGCGCAGGCGCTGGAGCTGGGCCCGCTGCGCCCGCGAGCGGGCGTGGGCGTGGCGCGCGGCCCGGACCTCGGGGCCGTCGGGCGCGGCGTCGAGGGCGCGGGCGTCCGCCGCGGTGAAGCGCCCGGGCAGCATCCCGTTGGCGACGACGAGGTCGAGCTCGAGCCCGAGGTCGGCGCGCAGCGCGTCCTGCAGCGCGAGCGTCTCGTTGACCGGCATCTCCTCGGGCCGGGCGACGGCGACGACGCCGGTCCGTGCCGGGTCGGAGATCATCGCGTCGATCGTACGTCCCTGGCGGGCGATGCGACCGACCCGCGCGACCTGGGCGAAGGTGCGCGGCGCGCTGAGGATCGCGACGCCGTGCCCGGTCGCCGGCGCGTCGAGCACGACGAGGTCGTAGGGCCGCGCGCCCGGCGTGCGGCGGTCGTCCTGCGCGAGCTCCCACACCTTGCCCACGGTCAGCAGCTCGCGCATCCCCGGCGTCGCCGCGGCCAGGTAGGCGAAGGTGCGGCTGGAGGCGAGCAGGTCGGCCAGCGCACGCGAGGGGAGCTGGTCGGCGAGGTAGAGCTCCATCGCGTGCTCGGGGTCGATCGAGAGGTGGTGCAGCCCCGGGGCGAGCTCCTCCTCGTGCAGGCCCTCGCCGCCCAGCGCGCGGGCGACGTCGTCGCGGCGCGCGACCTCGGCGACGATCGTGCGCAGCCCGCGCCGCGCCGCCACCAGCCCCAGCGCGGCGGCCACGGTGGTCTTGCCGACGCCGCCCTTGCCGGTGACGACGACGAGGTCGCGGGCGAGGAGCCCGGCGGTCAGGCCTCGCCGTCCCAGTAGTCGACGCGCTCGACGCGGAAGATCGCCTTGACGCCGCGCAGCGACACCTTCCCGGAGCGGGGGTAGTAGACGATGTCGCTCGGGTCGCGGGTCCCGTACGCGAGCAGCGTCAGCGGACCGTCGCCGGCGCGGAACGCGTGCGCGACGCCGGTGCCCGGCGGCCGGGACACGATCGTGCCCGGGCGCACGGGGTGCTCCTCGTCGCCCAGCAACAGGACGCCCTCGCCCTCGAGCACGACGAACAGCTCCTCCTCGGACGAGTGGCAGTGCGGCGGGCCGCTCAGCGCGCCGGGCTCGACCACGAGGTGGCGAAGCCCGGTGGGGCGCGAGCCCAGGGCGACGCCGAGGTCGCGACGCGCGCGCGCGACGTCGCCCCGGCGCACCGCGTCGACCGGAAGGTCGTCGAGCGCGACGATGGTCGCGGGGCGCTCGGGTTCGGGGTCGGGGACCTCCAGCGGCCCGACGGCCGCCTCTGCCTCGAACGGGT
>JAXDHQ010000146.1:0-5424 GCA_034664395.1 Solirubrobacteraceae bacterium
CGCCGGCGCACCTCGACCGACTCGCCGATTGGAAAGCGCTGGCGCAGCGCGCTGGGGTCGGGCCCGGCCAGCGAGTAGCGGCCGCACACCGCGCGCTAGCCCCCGGCGCGTGCGCGCGCCTTGGCCCGCTGCTGGCGCCAGCGCCCGAGCAGAGCCAGCACGCCGAGGATCGCCAGGATGACGACCACGCCGAGCAGGGCGGTCACCCCCGTGCTCGCTCCGCCGAACGGCAGCGCGACGAGCGTGACGATGCCGAAGCCCAGCGCGATGAGCGCGATGACGAGCAGCGCCAGCAGCGCGAAGCCGCGGATCTTGAGGAACAGGGGTGCGTTCGCCGGCGGGGCGAGCAGGCCCATCGCCCGCAGCAGCAGGAGCTGGCGGTTGGACGGCGGGGCCTGCCCGAGACGCTCGACGGCCTGCTTGAGGTCGTCCGGCCGGCGCTCGGCCAGCGCCAGCGAGGCGTCGGCCATCCGGCGAAGCTGCATGCGCTCCTGCGGCCGCGAGGCCGCGATCGCGCGGCGGTAGTAGTCGCGCGCGGCGTCGGCGTCGTAGCGCTCGGCCGCCCGGGCCCCGAGGATGGCCAGAGCCGCGGCCTTGAACTTCTGCTCGCGCTGCAGCTCCTCGTCGGAGCGGTCCTGGAGCGCCTGCATGGCGGCGAGGGCGCCGCGCTGCTCGATGCGGATCTGGCGGGGCTTGGGGGCCATGGTGAGGGGAGAATCTAGCGCCCTCGCGGTCGCCGCCCCCGCCCCGGGCGTGCGGGCCTGCGCGGCGCCGCCCCCGCAGGCCCTACACTCGGCGCGCGATGCCGGTCGCTCGCACGCCACTGCTCGCCGTCGCCGCGCTCGTGCTCACGCTCGCCGTGGCGTCGCCCGCCGCCGGACAGGCGGTGCCCACCCTCGGTGCGCCCGAGACGCAGACCACCGGCGCCGCGCCGCCGCCGGTCACCGACACGACCGCGGGCAGCAGCGGCCTGAAGACGTGGCAGGAGCTGATGATCTTCGGCGCCGGCCTGGCGCTGATCGCCGGCATCGCCTTCGCCATCCTCGGCGACGCCAAGGAGCGCGCCGCGCGCCTGCGCCACGGCCGCCCCGACCCGCAGGACGAGGGCCCGCTGCACCGTCGCCCGCAGCAGTCCAAGCAGCGCGCCCGCCAGAAGGCCCGCGCCGCCCGCGCGCAGCGGCGCCGCAACCGGGCCCGCTGAGCACGGGGCTGCGCCGGGGCGATGCCCGGACAACGTCACATCGCGATCACAGGTCCCGCCGGTGAGCCTGTCACGCTGGCGCCGATGCCCGCTCGCCGTTCGAGCATTCTCGCCACGGCCGTCGCCCGGGGGACCGGCGCGACTCGGCGGCCGCGCCACCTGCGCAGGATGCGCGTGCCGCTGGAGGACGGCGCCGCGACCACGGTGCACGTCGCGCGCCATGACCTGCGCCGCACGAGCGCGCGCGTGGTGCGCCTGCCGGTGCCGATGCCGCTCGAGCGCTGGTGCCACGAGGAGGGCGTGACCGAGGCGATCGTGGGCGGCTTCTTCGTGCGGCCCGGCGGCGCGCCGCTGGGCGAGCTTCGCACCAGCGGCATCGCGCGCGCGACGCTGCCGTTCGACGCGCCCTGGGCCGGCGTGCGCGCCTGCCTGCACGTCGCGCGGGGCGGCGTGGCGATCGCCCGCCGCGACGAGCTGCCCGCCGCCCCGGCCGGCGACCTGCTGCAGGCCGGGCCGCTGCTGGTCCGGCGGGGCGAGCCCTGCGTGGTCGGCGACCCCGAGGGCTTCTGCGCCGGGGCGGCGCAGTTCGACGCCGACATCACCACCGGGCGCTACCCGCGCGCGGCGCTGGGGCTCACCGGCAGAGGCGAGCTGCTGGCGGTGGCGTGCGACGGGCGCGCCGACGACGAGGCCGGGCTCACCCTCGGCGAGCTCGCCGAGACGCTCCTGGCGCTGGGCGCGGTCGACGCGCTTAACCTCGACGGCGGCGGGTCGACCTCGCTGGTGTGCGCAGGGCGGCTGCGCAACGTCCCGCGCGAGGAGCACGGGGTCGTGCTGACGGGCGGCCGGCCGGTGTCGACCGCCATCGCGTTCACGTCGCGCCAGCGCTTCGGGTAGAACCCGTGGGTGAGGATCCTCAGCGGCCTGATGTTCTTCCCGCGCGGCGGCTCGGCCCACGTCTCCCGCGCGCTCGCGCGTGAGCTGCCCGCGCACGGCTGCGACGTGACGATCGTGTCCGGGTCGCTGCCCGGACACGGGGACGCGGAGCGCTTCTACGAGGGCCTCGACGTGCATCCGGTCGACTTCGCCCGCGGCGACGCGCCGATGCATCCGTCCTACGAGGACCGCCCAGGAGCGCCCGACGCCGTCTTCGCCGGGGTCGACGACGCCGGGTACGAGGCTCACGTCGAGGCCTGGAGCCGCGCGCTGGTCGAGGCCGGAGCGGCCGACGCCGACGTCCTGCACCTGCACCACCTCACGCCACTGCACGAGGCGGCGGCCCGCGTCGCGCCCGACGTGCCGGTCGTCGGGCACCTGCACGGCACCGAGCTGCTGATGCTCGAGCGCATCGCCGACGGCGCGCCGCCCGCCTGGCAGCACGCCGAGGCGTGGGAGCGGCGCATGCGCCGCTGGGCACGGAGCTGCGAGCGGATCCTGCTGCTCTCGAGCACCCAGCTCGCGCGCGCCGAGCGCCTGCTGGGGATCGACCCGGCCCGCTGCGTGATCTCGCCCAACGGCTTCGACCCCGCCCGCTTCGGCCCACGGCGGGTCGACCGGGCGGCGTTCTGGCGTCGCGCGCTCGTCGAGGACCCGCGCGGCTGGCGGCCGGGCGGGGAGGAGGGGTCGATCGCCTACGGGCGCCAGGACGCCGAGCGCGTGGCCGACCGGCCGGTGATCCTCGCCGTGGGGCGCTTCACCGAGGTCAAGCGCACCGGCTTGCTCATCCGCGCCTACGCCCGCGCGCGCTCCTCGCTGCAGGTGCCCGCCGCGCTCGTGCTGCTCGGCGGCTATCCGGGGGAGTGGGAGGGCGAGCATCCGTACGACGTCGTGCGGGCGATCGGCGCCGACGACGTCTACCTGGCCGGCTGGCACGAGCACGACGAGCTGCCCGACTTCTTCGCGGCCTCCGACGCCGTCGCGCTGGCCTCCGTGCGCGAGCAGTTCGGCTCGGTCCTCGTGGAGGGGATGGCGTGCGGCCTGCCGGCGATCGCCGTCGACCGGTTCGGGCCGGCGGACATCGTGCGCCCGGGCCAGACGGGCTGGCTGGTCGAGCCCGACGACGAGGGCGCCATGGCGGGCGCCATCGCGGAGGTCCTCAGCCAGCCGGTCGAGCGCCTGCGCCGCGGCGCCGCGGCCCGGCCCGACGTGCTCGAGCGCTTCGCCTGGCCGGCCATCGCCGACCGCCTGGCCGGGCTGTTCGACGAGGTCGCCAGGACGGCCCCGCGCGACACCGTGAGATAGTTGAAGTAGTCAACTGTTCGGCTATGCTGGGCGTCGTGGGAAGCTCCGACACCGCCAGGATCGCGCGCCTGTTCCGGCCCTACCGGCTGCGCCTGTTCTCGGTGCTCGGCCTGATCGCCGTCTCGGCGGGGCTGAGCATGATCTCGCCCTTCCTGCTGCGCTCCGTCCTGGACCACGCGATCCCCGAGCGCGACATGACGCTGCTGACCACGCTGGTCGCGGGCATGATCGCGATCTCGCTCGCCACCGGCGTGCTCGGCGTGGCGCAGACGTGGATGTCGAACCTCGTCGGCCAGCGCGTGATGCACGACCTGCGCGCCGCCGTCTACCGCCACCTGCAGCGCCTGTCGCTGGCGTTCTTCACCCGCACGCGCACGGGCGAGGTGCAGTCGCGGATCGCCAACGACATCGGCGGCGTGCAGAACGTGGTCACCTCGACCGCGACGTCGATCGTCTCCAACGTCACGACGGTGCTCGCCACGGTCGTCGCCATGTTCGCGCTGGACTGGCGGCTGGCGGCGTTCAGCCTGGCGCTGCTGCCGTTCTTCGTGTGGCTGACCCGCCGGGTCGGCCGCGAGCGCAAGCGCATCACGGCCGAGCGCCAGGGCCGCCTGGCCGACATGAGCTCGCTGGTGGAGGAGTCGCTGAGCGTCAGCGGCATCCTGCTCGGCAAGACCATGGGTCGCGCGCCCGCGCTGGCCGAGCGCTTCACCGAGGAGTCGGCCGACCTCGCCGACCTCGAGGTGCGCAGCCGCATGGCCGGCCGCTGGCGCATGTCCAGCGTGCAGATGACCTTCTCGATCATGCCCGCGCTCGTGTACTGGTTCGCCGGCCAGTCGATCGCCCACGGCGGCGGCGCCATCTCGATCGGCACCGTGGTCGCGTTCACGACGCTGCAGACCCGTCTGTTCTTCCCGCTGCAGTCGCTGCTGTCGGTGGGGATCGACATGCAGACGTCGCTGGCGCTCTTCCACCGCATCTTCGAGTACCTCGACCTGCCGGTCGACATCGCCGAGCGCGACGACCCGGTGACGCTGCACGAGGTCCGCGGCGAGGTCCGCTTCGAGGAGGTCGCCTTCGGCTACGACGCCGACGCGCCGCCGACGCTCGACGGCGTCGACGTCGTTGTCGCGCCCGGCACGACGACCGCGCTGGTGGGGGAGACCGGGTCCGGCAAGACGACGCTGAGCTACCTCGTCGCGCGCCTGTACGACGCGACCGCGGGGCGGGTCACCATCGACGGCGTCGACGTGCGCGACCTGTCCTTCGCCTCGCTGGCGGCCACCGTCGGGCTCGTGTCCCAGGAGACCTACCTCTTCCACGCCACCGTCCGCGAGAACCTGCGCTTCGCCAAGCCCGATGCGACCGACGACGAGCTCGAGGCGGCGGCGCGGGCGGCGCGCATCCACGACCTCATCGCCTCGCTGCCCGAGGGCTACGACACGATGGTCGGCGAGCGCGGTTACCGCTTCTCCGGCGGCGAGAAGCAGCGCATCGCGATCGCCCGCACGGTGCTGCGCAACCCGCCGGTGCTCGTGCTCGACGAGGCGACGAGCGCGCTCGACAACGAGACCGAGCGCGCCGTCCAGGAGGCGCTCGACCAGCTCGCCGAGGGGCGCACCACGATCGCCATCGCCCATCGGCTGTCCACCGTCCGCGACGCCGACCAGATCGTCGTGCTCGACCGCGGCCGCGTCGTCGAGCGCGGCACCCACGACGAGCTGCTGGTCCGCGGAGGGCGCTACGCGACCCTGGCGGCGCGCGGCGTCGACCCGGTCGCGGCGTGACGCAGGCGGCGCGGCGTCGACGGCTCCGAGGAGCACGGCCTCGCGGCTGATCGTCGTCGAGCAGCAGGCCGACGCGCCCCTGGGCCTGGTGGGGGAGTGGGCCGCCGCGCGCGGCGCGGAGGTCGAGCTGGTCCGCGCGCCCGAGGTCGGCGCGTGGCCGGAGCCGACCGGCGCCGACGCGATCGTCGCGCTGGG
>JAXDHQ010000147.1:0-15331 GCA_034664395.1 Solirubrobacteraceae bacterium
AAGCCGGCGATGGCGCTCGCCTCGTCCGCCGCGAGCGGCATGAGCAGCAGGACGAGCGCGATCGCCGCGGCCCCGAGCAGGTCGCCCTCGTAGTCCTCCCCGCGGGCGCGCGCGACGAGGTCGGGGACCGCCCACGCGCACAGCAGCCCGAGCGCGGCGCCGTTGCCGCCCAGGACGATCGGGTCGGGGTCGACGAGGGCCGCCACCGCGGCGCCGCCCATTCCGCAGATCGCGAACAGGGCGAGCACGGCGAGCGGCCCGTGGCGGCGCTCGAGCAGCCAGCCGAAGACGCCGATGGCGGTCACCGCGGCGAGCTCGTACCAGACGTTGCCGTAGAGGAAGGGCGTGGTGGCCACGCGCCACCACTGGCCGCCGAGCTTGCCGACGAGCGCCACGTCGCCGCGGTTGACGGCGAACAGCAGCAGGTAGCCGAACAGCGAGAGGACGACGAGCGCGATCGTCGCGTACGGGCGGGCGGTGGCGTCCCCGCGGATCCCGGGGATCTCGTCGGCGCGGATGCGTGGCAGCCGCGGCGTCGCGCGCCGGCCCTTGCGCGCCCGCCGTGCCTTGGGCGGGGACACGGTGCCGTCACGCTCGATCTTCGGCGCGCGCTTGCGCAGGCGCGTGCCGCAGTACGGGCACTCGGTGATGTACGGGCTGACCTCGTTGCGGCAGTTCTTGCACACCACGAAGAGGTCGGGGGTCTGGGCCATGGCTACGCTCGATTCTAGGGACCCCCCGGCCGCGGGCCGTCGCCGACGGTCGTGAACGCGGCCCGGCCGCGCCGAGGCCCGTCAGGCGCGCGCGGCCACGAACCAGTCGCCGTCGTGAAGGACGGTCCCGCCGATCTCGGCGGCGAGCTGCTCGCCGGTCAGGAAGCGCTTGAACACGCGGTGGCGCGAGCCGTCGTCGAGCACGCGCTCCTGCCACTCCTCCGGCTCCACGCCCGGGCGCAGCGCCGAGTCGACCACCACGAGCTCGGCCGCCACACGCCGCGCCTGCGCCAGGAACTCGGCGCGCTCGTCGGGCGGCAGGTGGCCGTAGAAGTGGCCGGTGAAGACGCGATCGAACGCGCCGTCGGCGAAGGGGAGCGCCAGCGCGTCGCCGACGATCGCGATGCCGTCGGGCAGGCGCCCCTGGGCGATGGCCACCATCTCGGCGCTCTGGTCGAGGCCGACGACGAGGCCGCGCAGGTGGCGGGTGAGGAAGGCGGTGCCGCACGCGACGTCGAGCGTCCGCGCCGGCGCCAGGCCCGCGACGAGCGCGACGACCTGCGCCGTCTCGCGCTCCCAGCCCGGACGATCGCGCTGCGCGAAGCGGCCCGTGCCGAGCCACCAGTCGTCGTACTCGGACGCGCGGCGGTCGTAGTAGGCGTGCGTGGGCTCGTCGCGTGCGAAGGCCACGGGCGCGTCACTCCTCGCCGGCGGTCCCGGCCACGATCTCGGCCATGACCTCGCGCAGGTCGTGGTTGGCCTCGTAGACCACGAGCTGGCGGTCGGCCCCGTTGCCACGGTCGAGCAGGTCGTCGATCCCCTCGAGCTCGGCCGCCGAGCCGAGGTCCTGGGCGTGCTCGCGCAGGCGGTCGACCACGCGCCGGGCGAGCTCGCGCGTGGAGACGCGCTCCGACGACGGCAGGTCGACCAGCTCGGCCTCGAGCCCGTGGCGGGCGGCCAGCCACTTGTTCTCGTCGAGCATCTGCCACGGGTAGGTGGCGAGCTCGCCGCCGGCGTCGTAGTGCTCGGAGAGCTCGCGGACCATGGCCTGGATGAGGGCGGCCAGGGCGAGGGTGTGCTCGACCCGGGTCTGGCTGTCGCACACGCGCACCTCGACCGTCCCGAACTTCGGGTGGGGGCGCACGTCGTACCAGAGCCACGTGTAGTCCTCGACCACGCCGGACTGCACCATGAACTCGATCTGGCTCTCGTAGTCGGCCCAGTCGCGGTACTGGGGCGGGATGCCCACGCGCGGGAAGGCGCGGAAGATCGGCGTGCGCGTGGACAGCAGGCCGGTCGAGTCGGCGCGCCAGAACGGCGAGTTGGCGCTCAGCGCCAGCAGCACCGCGAGGTGGACGCGCATGCCGTTGGTCACGTGGATCGCCTTGTCGGGGTCGTCGACGCCGACGTGGACGTGCATCCCGAAGATCAGCTCCTGGCGCGCGACGAAGCGCAGCGCGGTGACGAGCTCGCGGTAGCGCGGGCGGGCGACGATGCGCTGGTCCTCCCACATGGCGAACGGATGCGTGCCGGCCGAGCCGATGGTCAGCCCGCGCTCGTCCGCCCGCTTGCGCACGTGCTCGCGCAGGCGCCGGAGCTGCCGGCCCGCCTGCGCCGTGTCCGGCGCCGGGTCGGTGGAGATCTCGAGCACCGACTCGTGCAGCTCGGGCTTGATCTCGCCATCGGGCGCCTCGTCCAGCAGGGACTCGATGGCGTTGACCAGCGAGTACGTCGCGGGGTCGACGATCATGAGCTCCTCCTCGATGCCGATCGTGTAGCTCGGCCCGTGGAAGTCGTGCTCCATGGCGCGGCAGGGTACCCACCGCGGTCCCGGCATCCGCGGCGGGTAGAGCCTAGACTCAGGGGCGACCCATTTCAGACAAGGGGAGACACCAATGGCTCTCGGATACGACGGCAAGCTGTACATCCTGGCCTTCGACCACCGCGGCTCGTTCCAGAAGAAGATGTTCGGGATCCAGGGCGATCCCACCCCGGAGGAGACCGCCAAGATCGTCGATGCCAAGCACCTCATCTTCGAGGGCATGCTCAAGGCCGGCGAGACCGGCTCCGTGCAGGAGGACCAGCTCGGCGTGCTGGTCGACGAGCAGTTCGGCGGGGACATCCCGCAGCAGGCCAAGCAGCGCGGGCTGAAGCTCGCGATGCCGGTCGAGAAGTCCGGCCAGGACGAGTTCGACTTCGAGTACGGCGAGGAGTTCGGCGACCACATCGAGCGGTTCAACCCCGACTTCTCGAAGGTCCTGGTCCGCTACAACCCCGACGACGCCGCGGAGCTCAACCGCCGCCAGCTCGAGCGCCTCAGGCGCCTGGAGGACTGGCTGCACGAGCACGACCGCAAGTTCCTCTTCGAGCTGCTGGTGCCCGCCACCGAGGAGCAGCTCCAGTCGGTCGGCGGCGACGCCGAGCGCTACGACGCCGAGCTGCGTCCCGAGCTCATGCGCCGCTCGATCGCGGAGATCCAGGACTTCGGCATCGAAGTCGACATCTGGAAGATCGAGGGCGTCGACGCCCGCGAGGACGCCGAGATGCTCGCCCGCCAGACGCGCACCGGCCCCGGCCGCGAGCACGTCGTGTGCGTGCTGCTCGGCCGCGGCGCCAGCGACGAGAAGGTCGACCACTGGCTGCGCGTGGCCGCGCCCGTCGAGGGCTTCGTCGGCTTCGCCATCGGGCGCTCGATCTGGTGGGACGCGCTGAAGGGCTTCCTCGACGGCTCGCTCGAGCGCGAGGCCGCCGCCCAGCAGGTGGCCGACAACTACCTGCGCTTCATCCGCGTCTACGAGGAGCAGGAGACGGCCGTCGCCTAGTCGCGCGCGCCGCGGCCGTCGCTCCGGCGGCGGCCGCTACAGCGTGCCGATCCGGTCCGGCGGCCAGTAGGTCGCGAACGCGTTGCCGATGACCCACGGGATCGGCACCGGGCCCCAGAAGCGGCTGTCGTCCGAGGCGCCGCGGTTGTCCCCCATGACGAAGACCTCGCCGCGCGGGACGGTCACCGGCTTGGGCAGGTCACAGCCCTGGCCGCCGTCGCATGGCGCGGTGAACGGCTCGCGGGCCGGGTGGCCGTTGCGCACGACGTGGCCGCCGACGACCGCGATCCGGTCGCCGGCCACGCCGACCACCCGCTTGATGAAGGTCTGGCTCGAGCGCTGCGGCGTCGGCAGCGGGCACGGCTGGCCGGCGGCCGGCGTGGCGCCGCAGCGCGGCGGGAGGGCGTCGGCGCCCGCGGGCGGGTGGAAGGTGACGATGTCGCCCACGGCCGGATCGGCGCCCAGACGGTGGCTGATGCGGTCGACCAGCACCCGCTGACCGATCGTCAGCGTGGGCTCCATGGAGCCGCTGGGGATCCGGTAGGGCTTGACCAGCAGCCACTGGACGGTCAGGGCGAGGATCAGCGCCACGGCGACGATCACGATCATCTCGGTGATCTGGCCGCCGGGCAGGTCCTTGAGCCGGGGTCTGCGCCGAGTGCTCGCCATCTGCGACACAGCATGAAGGTTCGGCGCAGCGTCTGCGACGAATGTGCAACGGCGCCTGCGTGGCGGCCGAGGACCGACGTACGGTGGGAGGATGCGCCGCATCGCCCCCTTCGTCCTCCTGCTGGCCGCGCTGGCGGCCGCGGTCTTCGCATGGCTGCCCGCCGACCGGCCGGCGACCGCCTACGGCGAGGCGCGGGTCGTGCGCGTGGTCGACGGCGACACCATCCGCGTGCGCCTCGGCGGCCGCGAGGAGCGCGTGCGCTACATCGGCATCGACACGCCCGAGTCCGTCAAGCCCGGCACGCCCGTGCAGTGCTACGCCAAGCGCGCGGCCCGGGCCAACGCGACGATGGTGGCCGGGCGGCGGGTGCGACTGGTGGGCGACGCCGAGGCGCGCGACCGCTACGGACGGCTGCTGGCCTACGTCTACCGCGTGCCCGACGGCGCGTTCGTCAACGCCGCGCTCGTGCGCGACGGCTACGCCCGGACGATGACGATCGCGCCCAACGTGGCCCACGCCGACCAGTTCGCGACCCTCGCCCGGGGCGCCCGCCAGGCCGGGCGTGGGCTGTGGGGCGCCTGCCGCATCGGGTAGCCTCTGCACCTGCCGCCATGGCCCTCAGGATGAGACAGAGCCTCTCCACGTTCGAGCGTGCGTTCGTCGAGGAGTCCGAAGCCGACCGGCTTCGCCGCGAGCGGATCTACCGCCAGGCCGAGCAGCGGCTCGATGCCCGCCGCCGCGAGCGCGTGCACAAGAGCGGGTCGCTGCGCTTCGGCCTGCTCGTGGCGGTCCTGCTCGGCACGGCGGCCCTCGTCACCGTGGCGATGTTCGAGACGCTCTACATCGTGATGGGCTAGCGCCGACGGGGGCGTTGGCGGTCGGGCCTGCGCTGGCGGCGCTGCGCGGCCAGCGCTCGAGGGAAACGGAGTCGGCGGCGCTGCGGGGCGCGAGCGGTCGTCCTCCCGCGAGGGTGCTCGACGAGAAATGCACCGTATGCGGGCAGAATTCGTCGAGCGCGACGGAAGCGCCGGGATCCGGGCACCTGTCGCCGCCCGTGGGCGGCGCCCGGCCCGTCACCACAGACGCCGGCACGAGCGACCCGCAGAACGGGCCGACCGTGGAAAGAAGCCCTAACCCTCGCCGAGCTCGTGCAACGCGCGGTCGACCTCGGCCCGGACGTCGGAGCTGGCCATCGCCTTGGCGCGCTCCTGCTGGATCTCGAGGTAGACCTCCTTGCGGAAGACGGGGATGTCCCGCGGCGCCTGGATGCCCACGCGCACCTTCTCACCCATGATCGACAAAACCGACACCTCGATGTCGTCTCCGATCATGATGCTCTGATTCGACTTCCGGGTCAGGACCAGCACGTTGGACCTCCCTGCCATCCACTGGGGGTCGACTCACCCTAACAACGTCGTCGGCGCACACGCAAGCGACGAGCCGCCCGCACCGCCATTTGCATAGACTCCCGCGCCAGGCATGGCACGACGCTCTCTGCGACCGCACCTCAATCAGATTCGCGGCTGGGTCCGCCAGGGCCGCACCGACGCGTGGATCGCCCACCAGCTCGAGGTCACGGTTCAGCAGATCGTGGCCTTCAAGAGGGAGAACGCCCTCGAGCCAGGCGACGAGACGCTCGACGGCGCACCCGGCACGGACTTCGACGACGAGATCGACCTGCGCGCCGAGGACGACGCGCTGATCGCCGCCGAGCTCGAGGCCGCCGAGGCGGCCAGGGTCGAGGAGGAGGCCAGGCGCGCCGAGGAGGACTCTCAGCGCGCCGCCGCCGGCGAGGCCCTCGAGGACGAGGACGACGACGAGGCGGCCGCCAGCACGCGCCGCCGCGGCCGTCGCGGCGGGCGCGGACGCCGCCGCGGCCCCGCCCGCGAGCTCGAGGGCACGTTCGACCACGGCGAGGAGGGCTACGGGCTGTGGCTCGACCCGGCCGTGGAGGACAACCCGGTCTACGCCGAGCACTGGGCCGGGCACCGGTCGGTCACGGTCACGATCGACGAGGACCAGATCGTGATCCGCCGCTCGGGCGACGACGAGGACGACGGCGACGACGACTGACGCGCGGGCCTACGCCCGCGCCCTGGACTTCGAGCGCCGCCAGCGGCGCGCCGCCTGTTCCCGCGTCGAGCCCCACCGGCTCGGCGAGGCCTTCTTCGACGACGCGCTCCCGCGCGTCTGGGTGGTCAACGAGCTGCGCGTCGACGCCGAGGCGCTCGGCGCCGAGGAGCTCGTCGCCGCCCTCGAGGACCTCTACGGCCACCTCCCCCACCGCCGCGCCCTGGTCGAGCGGCCCGCGGTGGGAGCGCAGATCGCCGGCGCGATGGACGAGCGCGGGTGGCTCGTCCAACGCGACGTCTTCATGGCCGTGGGCGACGGCGGCGACCGGCGCGCCGGGCCAGGCCTGGCCCGCGAGGTCGACGAGGCGACGCTGCGCGCCGTCGAGGCCCGCGGCATCGCCGAGGAGCCCTACGCGGCGCCCGAGGTGGTGCGGCAGATCGAGGCGTCGCGCGCGGCGCTCGCCCTCGCCACGCCGGCGCGCTTCTTCGTCGCCGCGGCCCCCGGCGAGCCCGACGCCAGCCACGCGACGCTGTACTCCGACGGGGCCGTCGCCCAGGTCGAGGACGTGCGCACCCTCGAGGGCTTCCGAGGCCGCGGCCTGGCGCGCGCGGTCTGCGTCGCGGCGATCGAGGCCGCCCTCGACGCCGGCCACGAGCTGGTGTTCATCGTCGCCGACGACGAGGCCTGGCCCAAGGAGCTCTACGCCCGCCTCGGCTTCGAGGCGGTCGGCCGACCGTGGTGCTTCACCCGCCCGGGGCCCGAGCATCCCGCCCACCGGGCGGAGTGACGGGCGGCGCGAGGGTGCTCGACGAGAACGGAAAACAACGGGCGCCCCCAGCGCGGCGACCTAGCGCCCGGGCTCCAGCCGCCGGCCGCCGGCGAAGTCGGTCGCCTCGCGCACGTAGCGGGCGAAGGCCGCGTCGCACGTCGTGCGCGCGTCCCAGGCCCAGGGGGCGCCGGGGGCGACGGCGACCGCGATGTCCAGGCACCAGCTCGTGCCGCCGTCGTAGAGGTCGACGAGCTCGTCGACCGTGAACGCGCCGCCGAGCCGCCGGCGGAGCTCGTCGTGGATGCGTGAGGTCACGCGCTCGAGGGCGGGCCGCTCCTGCGCCGGGGCGGCCGCGAGACGCCGTTCGCCGTCGCGCCACTGCTGAATGGCCGTCTCGAAGCTCACCCAGCGCAGGGTAGGGCTAGGGCCCCTTGGGCAGGTGCTTCACGACGTAGGCGCGCTCGCCCGGGCGGACCATGCCGAGCCGGCGCGCGTCGCGCTCGAGCGCGGCGGCGTTGCGCAGGGCCGTGCGGCGCGCGCGCAGGCGGGCGTTCTCCTGCTCGAGCTGGGCCACGTCGGAGCGGCGGTGCTTGGCCTCCTGGATGGTCGACCAGTACGACCGCGCCGGTCCGATGTACAGGACGAAGATCCCCACCAGCACGACGAGCAGCGACACGCGCGAGATGCGGTCCCAGCGGATGCCCCGGGCGCCGCCGGGCAGCGCGCGCGGCCGCGCCCTGGGGCGCTGCGTGGACGGGCGTCGCTCGGGGCGCGCATTGCGGACCGGTGCCATCGGGGACGCCTTCGCGGCCTGCGCCTCCGTTCCTGCCGCGGCCGGCGAATGTCCGATCCGCCGGGCCGCGACCGGCAGCCCGTGTCCGTGCCGTGTCAGGAGCGGAAGGCCGACCGCCCCGGGAAGCCGGCGTCCGCGCCGAGCTGCTCCTCGATGCGCAGGAGCTGGTTGTACTTGGCCACGCGATCGGAGCGCGAGGGCGCCCCGGTCTTGATCTGCCCGCAGCCGGTGGCGACGGCGAGGTCGGCGATCGTCACGTCCTCGGTCTCGCCCGAGCGGTGCGACATGACGGCGCTGTAGCCGGCCTCGCGGGCGGTGCGCACCGCGTCGAGGGTCTCGGTCAGCGTGCCGATCTGGTTGACCTTGATGAGGATCGAGTTGGCCACCCCGGACTCGATGCCGCGGCGCAGGCGCTCGGTGTTGGTGACGAACAGGTCGTCGCCCACGAGCTGGATGCGGTCGCCCAGGCGGTCGGTGAGCGCCTTCCAGCCGTCCCAGTCCTCCTCGTCCATCCCGTCCTCGAGCGAGAGGATCGGGTAGCGGTCGACGAGCTGCGCCCAGTAGGCCGCCATGTCGTCGGCGCTGAGCGTGCGGCCCTCGTGCTCGAGCACGTAGGAGCCGCCGGAGAAGACCTCGCTGGCCGCCGGGTCCAGCGCGATGGCGACGTCCTCGCCGGGCGTGTAGCCGGCTGACTCGATGCCGGCGACGAGCATCTGCAGGGCCTCCTCATTGGAGCCGAGGTTGGGCGCGAAGCCGCCCTCGTCGCCGACGCCACCGCCGAGGCCGCGGTCGTGCAGCGTCTTCTTCAGCGCGTGGAAGACCTCGGTGCCCATGCGCAGGCTTTCCGAGAAGCTCGGCGCGCCGCACGGCACGACCATGAACTCCTGGAAGTCGACGGAGTTGTCGGCGTGGGCGCCGCCGTTGAGGACGTTCATCATCGGCACGGGCAGGACGTGCGCCGCCTCGCCGCCCAGGTAGCGCCACAGCGGCATGCCCTCCTCGGCGGCCGCGGCGTGGGCGGCGGCGAGCGAGACGCCGAGGATCGCGTTGGCGCCCAGGCGCGACTTGTTCGGCGTGCCGTCGAGGTCGACCAGGGCACGGTCCAGCCCCTCCTGGTCGGTCGCGTCGCGGCCGTGGACGGCCTCGGCGATCTCGCCGTTGACGTTGCCCACCGCCTTGGTGACGCCCTTGCCGCCGTAGGCCTCGCCCCCGTCGCGCAGCTCGGTCGCCTCGAACTCGCCGGTCGACGCGCCGCTGGGCACGGCCGCGCGCCCGACCGCGCCCGAGCGCAGCGCGATCTCGACCTCGACCGTCGGGTTGCCCCGGCTGTCGAGGACCTGGCGGGAATGGACCTTCTCGATCTTGCTCACTGACGGCGCTCCTGATGGCGTCGGGGGGTCACTCGCCCAGTCTGGCCCGGGCGTAGAAGGAAAGCTTGTCGTCGGGGCTCAGGGAGTCCCAGTCGGCGCCGGCCTGCGCGGCCAGGCGCTCGGCCGACTCCACGCGGCCGCGGAAGCGCCCGCTGGCCGAGCGCAGCGCCAGCTCGGGGTCGACGCGCAGCTTGCGCGCGACGTTGACGGCGGCGAACAGCACGTCGCCGACCTCGTGGAAGGCGGCGTCGCGGTCGGTGCCGGCCGCCTCGAGCTCCTCGAGCTCGCCGCTGACGGCGTCGTAGGGCACGCGGTCGAAGTCGAAGCCCGAGCTGGCGGCGCGCCGCTGGACCTTGCGCGCGTGCAGCAGCGCCGGGAGGTTCTCGGGCACCTCGCCGAAGATGCCCTCCTCGCGCCCGGGCTCGGAGCGCTTGATGTCGTCCCAGTTGCGCAGCACCTCACGAGCCGTCTGCGCCTCGACCTCCCCGAAGACGTGGGGATGGCGCCGGATCAGCTTCTGGCGCACGTGCTCGGCCACGGTGGCGAGGTCGCCCGCGCCGCGCTCCTCGAGCAGCAGCGACAGGAAGTGCACCTGGAAGAGGACGTCGCCGAGCTCGTCGAGCAGCTTGGCGTCGTCGCCCGCGACGGCGGCGTCGGCGAGCTCGTAGGCCTCCTCGACCGTGTGCGGCACGATCGAGCGCTCGTCCTGCTCGCGATCCCACGGGCACTCGCGCCGCAGGCGGCGGGTGAGCTCGTCGAGACGGGCGACGGCGGCGGCGACGTCTGGCTCGGGCATCCGGCCCCGAACGCTACCTTCGCGCGGCGTCCGGCCCCGTCCCGGACGCTTCGAGGGCGGCCACGGGGCCGCCCTCGACGAGAGATCCGATCGCAGCGGCCAGCGCTACGGCTGGGTCTGGCCGGTCTGCGGGACCTGCTGCTGCTGCTGCGCGGGCGCGGCGGGCGCGTTCTTCTCGCCCTTGCAGTCCTCGGTCTTGTAGCCGCTGCGGCAGTCGGTCTTGGCCTTCCAGCGCTTGCGGTAGCCGTCGCCGAACGTCTTCAGCGCCGACTGCTGGTTCTGGGAGGCCAGGAGCTGCTTGATCGCGGTCTTGGACTGGTCGAGCGTCTGCTGCTTGGCCGGCGTGACCGCCGTCACCTCGAAGACGTACCAGCCGAACTGCGTCTTGACCGGCCCGCTGAGCTTGCCCTTGGCCGCGGCGAAGACCGCCGTGTCGAGCGCCTGCTCCTGCTGGCCCTTGGCCACGCCCTTGAGCACGCCGCCGTTGGCCTTGGAGGCCTGGTCGATCGAGGAGGTCTTGGCGACCGTCTTCCACGACTGGCCCGAGGCGAGGGCGGCCTTGGCGTTGTTGGCGTCGCCCTGGGTCTTGGTCAGGACGATGCGCAGGTCACGCCGCTCGGGCGTGGCGAAGCGCTGCTTGTTCTTGTTGTAGTACGCGGCGATCTGCGCGTCGGTCACGTTGTTCTTGCCCCTGGTGACCTTCTGCGTGAGCTTCTGCTCGAGCAGCGTCGTGCGCTGCTGGAAGATGACGTCCTCGTTCGTCAGACCCGAGGCGCGCAGGAACTTCTGGTAGTCCTGCTCCTTGGGGAACTGCTGCTTCTTGAGGCCGTCGATCGACGTCTGAGCGTCCTTGTCGCTGACCTTGACCCCCTGCTTGGTCGCCTCGTTGTCGAGCCACGTGGCGCGGATCAGGAACTGCAGCACCTGGGTCTTGAGCCCGTTGAACTGCTGCTGGCACTGCGTCTTGAGGTTCGCGTCGCTCGGCTCGGGCTGGCCCTTGGCCGGCTTCGTCGTGGCCTTCAGGCGCGCGATGCACTGCTTGAAGTCGGGAGCGTCGGGCACGCTGGCCGTCGGCGCTGTGGTCGCGTTGGGGTTGGCCTGACCCTGGGAGGAGATCGCGGCGATCCTCATCCAGTGGTCGAAGGTGGTCTTCTTGATCGTCTGGCTGTCGACCGAGACGACCGCGTTGCCGGGCACGCCGCCGCCGCAGGCGGAAACGACGAGCGCGACCACAAAAAAGGCGCATGGCGCCAGGAATCGAGACTTGAGCATGTGAAGGGTCCGGTAGTGGTCGGACCGTGAGGGTAGCGCCTCTGTGCCCGCATCGCGCTGGCGCGAACGCGCACGCTGGCGGGGCGAAAGGCGCAGGCCCCGCGCCCGAAGCCGCCGCCCGCCCTCCCGTGCCTAGGCGGCTGCCGCCTCCGGCGCCGGGGCGGTCACGGCGAGCAGCGCGTCGGCGGCGGCGACCACCATGCGGAATCGACCCTCGGCCTCGCGCGGGACGCGGAACGTCACCTGACTGCGACCGGGCTCGTAGCGCGAGCCCGGGACGAGCTCGGTGAGCGCGCCCGCCTGCTCGGGGGTGAGCTCGAGCGGCGTCGCCGCCAGCGCCTCGCCGCGGAAGCTCACGGCCCGGGCGCCGGCGCGGCCGAGCTTGATGCGCGCCTGCTGGAGCGAGATGAGGTTCGACAGCGGCTCGGGCACCGGGCCGAAGCGGTCCTCGAGCTCGTCGCGCAGCAGGGCGAGGTCGGCCACGTCGCGCGCGGCGGCGACGCGGCGGTGGACGTCGACCTTGGCCTGCTCGTAGGGGACGTAGTCGGCGGGGACGTAGGCGTCGACGTTGACGTCGAGGCGCACGGGCTCGACCTCGTCGTCGCCCGGACCGGCCGGGTCGGCGGCCCGCACCGCCTCGTCGAGCATCGACATGTAGAGCTCGAAGCCGAGCGCCGCGACGTGGCCGGACTGCTCGTCGCCGAGGAGGTTGCCGGCGCCGCGGATCTCGAGGTCGCGCATGGCGATCTTGAAGCCGGCGCCGAGCTCGGTGTAGTCGCTGAGCGCGCTCAGGCGCTTGGTGGCCTCCTCGGTCAGCGCGGCGGCGCTCGGGTACAGCAGGTACGCGTACGCGCGCTCGCGCGAGCGCCCGACGCGCCCGCGGATCTGGTAGAGCTGAGCCAGGCCGAAGGTGTCGGCGCGCTCGACGACGAGCGTGTTGGCCTGCGGGATGTCGATGCCCGACTCGATGATGCTCGTGGCCACGAGCACGTCGGCCTCGCCGCGCAGGAACGACAGCATCCGCTGCTCGAGGTCCTTCTCGTCGAGCTGGCCGTGGGCGACCTCGAAGCGCACGCCGGGGCACAGCCCGCGCAGGCGCTCGGCGGTCTCGTCGATCGTCTCCACGCGGTTGTGGACGAAGAACGCCTGCCCGCCGCGCTCCTTCTCGCGCAGGATCGCCTGCTTGACCAGGCCCTCGTCGTACTCGCCGACGTAGGTCTTGACCGGGCGCCGGCCCTCGGGCGGCGTCTCGATGACCGAGATGTCGCGCATCCCGGCCAGCGACATCTGCAGCGTGCGCGGAATCGGCGTGGCGCTCATCGAGATGACGTCGACCTTGAGCTTGAGCTGGCGCAGGAGCTCCTTCTGCTTGACCCCGAAGCGCTGCTCCTCGTCGACCACGATGAGCCCGACGTCCTTGCCGCGCAGGTCGCGGCCGAGCACGCGGTGGGTGCCGATGAGGATGTCGACCCGACCGTCGTTGAAGGCGGCGACGGCCTCGCGCTGCTCCTTGGGCGAGCGGAAGCGGCTGACGTGCTCGACGGTGAACGGGTAGTCCTTCAGGCGCTCGACGAACGTGCCGTAGTGCTGCTGGGCGAGGATCGTCGTCGGGGCGAGCACCAGCACCTGCTTGCCGTCGTCGGCCGCCTTGAAGGCGGCACGCAGCGCGACCTCGGTCTTGCCGTAGCCGACGTCGCCGCAGATCAGCCGGTCCATCGGCTGGTCGCGCTCCATGTCGGCCTTGACCTGCTCGATCGCCTCGCGCTGGTCGGGCGTCTCCTGGTAGGGCCAGCGCGTCTCGAACTCGCGCAGCCACTCGCCGTCCTCCGGGAAGGCGTGGCCGGCGCGGCGGCGGCGCTCGGCGTAGAGGTTGAGCAGCTCGCCGGCCAGCTCCTGCGCGGCGCGACGGGCGCGCGCCTTCATGGCCTCCCACGCCTTGCCGCCGAGCTTGCTCAGCGGCGGGTGGCTCCCGCCCGCGCCGACGTAGCGGCTGATCTTGGCGAGCTGGTCGACGGGCAGGAACACGCGGTCGGTGCCCGCGTACTCGAGCTGCAGGTAGTCGCGGGTGACGCCGGCGACGGTCTTGGTGTCGAAGCCGGCGAACTGCGCGATGCCGTGGTCCTCGTGGACGACGATGTCGCCCGTGCGCAGGTCGGCGAACGAGCGCAGCGCGCCGCGCCGCGGCCGCGCCCCGTCCCGGTCGCGCTCGGCCCGCCGGCGGCGGAAGAGCCGGTGGTCGGGAATGACCGCCAGGCCCAGGCCGGCGGCGATGAAGCCGTCGCGCAGCGAGGCGCGCGCGAACTGCAGCCCGTCGCCGCCGTCCCACGAGGCGCGCAGGCGCGCGAGGTTGTAGGCCGCGCGCTCGCCGTCGCCGCGGCGCGCCCACGTGACCACGGTCCGGTAGCTCGAGCGCACGAGCTTCTCGAGCTCGGGCTCGGCCTCGCTCAGCGAGCGCGCCGCGAGGTCGGCGGCCTGGGCGCGGAACTCGAGCGGCTGGTCGCCCGAGATCGAGCTCAGGCGCACGCGCGCGCGCTCGTCCAGGGCGGCGCTGATCTCCTCCGGCCGAACGTAGAGGTGGTGGGCGTCGTCGTCGTGGAAGGCGGCGCAGACGTCCTGCCAGTGATCGGCCAGCGCCGGCGTGACGTCCTCCTCGGCAGCGATGAGGATCGCCGCGTCGGACGGCGCCAGGTCCAGGAAGGCGTGGAAGCGGTCGACCGGGAGCAGCTCGGCCACGTCGGGCCGGTCGTCGGCGGACTCCAGCGCGGCGATCTCGGCCAGCTCGCGGTGCTCGGGGGCGAGCTCGGCGGCGGGCGCGATCTCGATGGCGTCGGTCTCGCCGAGCGAGCGCTGGGTGAACGTCGAGAAGTAGCGGATCGTCTCGACCTCGATGTCGAAGAGGTCGATGCGCACCGCGCGGTCCTCGGTCGCGGGGTAGACGTCGAGGATGCCGCCGCGCATCGCGAACTGGCCGCGGTCCTCGACCTGGTCGACGCGCTCGTAGCCGGCGGCGACGAGCTCGAGGCCGACCTCGTCGAGGTCGATCAGGTCGCCGACGCGGATGGTGAAGGGCCGCGGGCGCAGCTCGGGGTCGGGGACCTTCTCGCTCAGGGCGACGGCGCTGACCACGACGACCGGCGGCTCGTCCCCCGGGTGCATGAGCGCATCGAGGGCGGCGACGCGCAGGCCCACGAGGTGCGGCGGCGGCGCGAGGTGCGACTCGTAGGCGACGCCACGGCTCGGATAGAAGCGCACGGGGCGCGGCGCGAGCCACGACGCGAGGTCGGCCGCGAGGTCGCGTGCCTGGCGGTCGTCGCCGGCCACGACGAGCGTCGGGCGCGCGACGTCGGCGCCGTCGGCCACCGCGGCGACCACGTACGGGCGCAGCGACTGGGAGACGAAGGCACGGCCTCCGTCGCGGATCAGCGTGGCGCCGTCGTCGTGGTCGGCGAGGCGTGAGAGGAGCGGTCTGAGAGCCATCTGGGCAGGGCAAACGACCGCGCACGAGGCCGCGCGGCCGTCCTCGATCCACTGTAGCCGTCCGCGCGTCCGGGCCGGGTCAGGCCACGGCGTCGATGTTCAGGCGCACGTAGTCGATCGTGACCGGCGCGCCGCCCAGGCGCTCGATCACGGCGTCGACGAAGGTGCCGTGGAGCTTGTCGGGCAGCAGGTCGAGGTGGGCGCCGAGGTTGATCTCGCTCAGGTAGGCGTGCGCGTCCTCGGGGGTGACGTCGCGCTCGATCACGCTCGCGCGGGCCTGGGCGAACCCGGCGCCGCGCAAGCGCCGCTCGGTCTCCGGCGGGCCGGCGAAGTTCCACGGCCCGCGCCAGCCGTCGAAGTGCGGCGCGTAGGGCTCGAGGGCCATGACCTCGCGCGCGGCCGCGTGGACGGCGGCGATGTTGCCGATGCCGCCGCACTGGGCCACGAGCGCCCCGCCCGGGCGCAGGTGCGCGCGCAGGCGCGCGAAGAGCGCGTCGTGGTCGGCGATCCAGTGGAAGGTCGCCGTCGAGAGGACTGCGTCGGCGCGCAGGCCGAGGTCGAGGCGCGTCAGGTCGG
>JAXDHQ010000148.1:0-33309 GCA_034664395.1 Solirubrobacteraceae bacterium
GGCTTCAAGGAGGCCCGGTCGTCGAGATGGCGCCCGGTCAGCGTGCCGCCGGCCCGCAGCCCGTCGACGGTGCCCTCGAACACCACCTCGCCACCAGCGGTGCCGGCGCCGGGGCCGAGGTCGACGACGTGGTCGGCGATCGCGATCGCCTCCGGCTTGTGCTCCACGACGAGCACCGTGTTGCCCTTGTCGCGGAGCTGCAGCAGTAGGTCGTTCATCCGCTGGATGTCATGGGGGTGCAGCCCGATCGTCGGCTCGTCGAAGACGTAGGTGACGTCGGTGAGCGACGACCCGAGGTGACGGATCATCTTGGTGCGCTGCGCCTCGCCGCCCGACAGCGTGCCCGACGAGCGGTCGAGGCTGAGGTAGCCGAGCCCGATCTCGACGAACGAGTCGAGGGTCTGGTGCAGCGACGCCAGCAGCGGCCCGACGGACGGTTCGTCCAGACCCCCGACCCATTCGGCGAGGTCACTGATCTGCATCGCGCAGGCGTCGGCGATGTTGATCCCTTCGATCTTCGACGATCGAGCCGCCTCGCTGAGCCGGGTGCCACCGCAGTCGGGGCAGGCGGTGAACGTCACCGCCCGCTCCACGAAGGCGCGGACGTGCGGCTGCAGCGCGTCGACGTCCTTGGACAGGAACGACTTCTGGATTCTCGGGATCAGACCCTCGTACGTCAGGTTGATCTTGTCGACCTTGATCTTGGTCGGCTCCTTGTGGAGCAGGTCGTGCAGCTCGGTCCTGGTGTACTTGCGGATCGGCTTGTCCGGGTCGAGGAAGCCGCAGCCGCTGAAGATGCGGCCGTACCAGCCGTCGACGCTGTAGCCGGGGATCGCGAGCGCACGCTCGTTGAGCGACTTGCTGTCGTCGTACAGCGCAGACAGGTCGAAGTCGGTGACCGAGCCCCGCCCCTCGCAGCGCGGACACATGCCGCCGGTGCGGGTGAAGCTTTGTCTCACGGTCTTGCTGGCACCGCGCTCGATGGTGATCGTCCCGGTCGCCCGGACCGAGGCGACGTTGAAGGAGAACGCGTTGGGCGAGCCGATGTGCGGCTGCCCGAGTCGGCTGAAGACGATCCGCAGCATTGCGTTGGCGTCCGTGGCGGTGCCGACGGTGGAGCGGGAGTTGGCGCCCATCCGCTCCTGGTCGACGATGATCGCGGTCGTCAGCCCTTCGAGTACGTCGACCTCGGGCCGCGCCAGCGTCGGCATGAAGCCCTGCACGAAGGCGCTGTAGGTCTCGTTGATCAGCCGCTGCGACTCCGCGGCGATCGTGTCGAACACCAGAGAGCTCTTGCCCGAGCCGGAGACGCCGGTGAACACCGTCAGCCGGCGCTTCGGGATCTCAACGCTGACGTCCTTGAGGTTGTTCTCGCGCGCGCCGTGCACGCGGATCACATCGCGGCTGTCGGCGACGTGCAGCGCGGGCGACCGCGTGTCCGTCTCGGCACTCATCGGTCCTGAAGCAGCCCGAGGACATTGCCATCGGGGTCGGTCACGGTGGCCACCAGGCGGCCGCCACCGACGTCGTGCGCGGGCTCCTTCACGGTGGCGCCCGCGGCGGTCACCTCGGCCAGCTTCGCCTCGATGTCCGCCACGTGCCAGTAGGCCACCGGTGAGGTCATGCCCTGCGGTCCACCGCCCGGCACCAGCCCGATGTGCTGGCCCGCGGCGTCGAAGCCGACATAGTAGGACCCGTCGGCCTGCGGCGGGACGCCGAGCAGGGCGGCGTACACCGCCTTGGCCGTCGCCAGGTCCGACACGGGATGCAGCACGGTCTTGATGCCCTGGGTGGAAGAGCCGGTCATGGTCACTCCTGAAGTCATGGGTCACATCGACCCCGTGTGTCCTGTCGAGCTTAAGACGAACGGGAAGCCTGGAAATCGACGTGCGTCCCACCCCACTCCACGTCCGCTCGTCAGCAGTCGACTCAGGCCGCTCCAAGCGTCGCCTCGATGCCGCGGACGTCACCGTCTTCGTCGGCGAGAGCGGTGACGTCGGCGTAGCCGAGGCGCGCGAGGTCGTCGCCGAGCGCGTCGGCCTGCTCGCCGCCGAGCTCGAGCAGGAGCGCGCCGCCACGGCGCAGGAAGCGGGGGCTGTCGGCCAGGACGCGCCGGAGGATCTCGGTGCCGTCGCGGCCGCCGTCGTAGGACAGCGGCGACTCGAACGCGAGGGTGTCGCGCTGCAGCAGCGCCAAGTCGGGCGTCGGCACGTACGGCACGACGCCGACGACGACGTCGACGCGTCCCTGCAGCGTGCGCGGCAGCGGGGCGAACAGATCGCCGCGAAAGACCTCCACGCCGTTTGCCGTCGCGCACGCGACAGCGCGCTCGTCGACGTCGGACGCCACGACGCGCGCGCCGGGGCGATGGGCGATCAGGGTCGTGGCGATCGCTCCGGCCCCCGTGCACAGATCGATCGCCGCACCGTTGGCCGGCAGCCGCTCGACCGCGCGCCGCGCGAGCGGCACGCTCTGCTCGCGTGGGACGTAGACGCCGCGATCGACGCGGATCCCCATCCCGCCGAACGACACGCTCCCGGTGATCCAAGCGAGCGGCTCGCCCGTGAGGCGACGCCCCACGAGCGAGTCGAGCAGCCCGACGTCGCCGCCCGCGCAGGCGAGCAACTCGTCGGCCTCCTCCTCGGCCGCGACGAACCCCGCGCCCGACAGCAGAGCGGCGAGCCCGTCGCGATCGTGCGGCACCGGCACGCTGGCCATTGGACCATGCACCAGCCGGCGTCGTCGCGGACGTGCCGGGTCAGCCGGTCGTCGGCTCGCCCGGGATCTTGTAGAGGGCCTTCCACGGCGAGGGGGTTCCGCCCTGGCCGGTACCGCCCGGGACGTCGCCCTCGGTGTACCAGCTCGCCTGGTAGGGCAGGCCGCGATGGAGCACGCGGGCGCCGGCCTTGAAGACCCGCGAGGGCGTCCACTTGGGGTAGGTGCCCTCCGGCAGCGTCGGGATCGTCGGCGCCCGATCGCTGCGCAGCACCGGCCCGACGAGCCGCCAGGGCTGGGCGCCGGGGGCGACGTTCTCGGAGTCGGGCGTCTGTCCCTGGGAGTACCACTTCGCGATGTAGACCGCCTGGTGCCACACGACCTTGTAGCCCTCGCGATAGGCCTGCTCGGGCTGCCAGATCGGGTAGGGGCTCTTCGCCGGGTCGTCGACCTTGGTGGTCGTCGCCTGCAGCAGCGTGTCGGGGGCCGTGACCGCGGACGCCTTGCCGCGGGCGGTGCCGCGCAGGCGCGAGAACGTCTTCGTGAACTCCAGCGACGCCTGGGCCACGCCGCTGCAGAGGTTGGAGTGCGTGCCGAGCACCGCGAAGGTGGAGCCGCACTGCGCGTCGCGGTTCAGCGACCACATGGAGACGCGCGCCAGGCCGCGCGAGCGGGCGAAGGTGGCGATCGCACGCGCATCCCTCACGGAGAGCCGCTCGGCGTCCACGTCGTTCTGGCCGATCATCACGGTCACGCCGAGCTTGCCCCACAGGTGCGCTGTGCTCAGGGGCACGCCCGACTCGCGGTACACGACGGCGAGCTGGTCGCGCGTCGCGGTGACCGAGGAGGTCACGGCGCGCCGCATGTTGCGTCCGGCGGAGGCCTCGCCGAAGTCCATGGCCATGACGTTGACGCCGGCCACGTCGACCTTCGCGGCGAGCATCGTGCGCACGACCGCCAGCGCGTTGGCCTCCAGGCCGCGCGGCGTGACCGGGAGCGTGAGCCACACCGCGAGCTGGCCCTTGTGGGCGCGGACGTCGTCCTGGATGGTCTTGATCGCCTGAGCGCGGCGGAGGTTCGCCGCGGTGTCGTCGAGCGCGGAGCCCTCGATGTCGAAGTCGATCGTGTCGGGCGTGTAGCGGTCGATCACCGACCGGTACGCGGACACCAGGGCGTCGGGGCGATCGCACGCCACGGCCAGCTCGGAGTTGTTCTTGCCGCCGAAGGAGATCACGGCGTCGCCGCCCTGGCCGCGCACCTGCGCGACGCGCCGGTCGAGGTCCATCGACGTCGCGGCGCCCGCGAGCGTCTGGTAGGTCCCCCAGGTCGGCGTGCAGGAGGCGGGCTTGCTCGATCCGGCCACGACGAAGCCCAGCACGACGTCGCGCGACGGGTTCGACGACCGGTCTTGGAACGCGACGGTCGGCGTCAGGGTCGCGTCGACGTAGGGAGCGAACCAGGGCGCATCGCGTGTCGCGGCGATCGCGCGTGCGGCCTGGGTGGTCTCGACGTGGCGCAGTCCGAAGAACCCGCCGCCGCCGGCGGCGACCAGGACGAGCAGCGCCACGAGGACGCGCCACGGGGAGAGCCGCGGCTCCGGCGGGTCGGGAAGCTGGGTCGGGTCCGTCTGGTCGGTCGAGCTCATCGGTGGTCCTCGGTCTCCGGCGCGGTGGGCAGCGCCGGCGTGGCGGGCGGGTCGTTCTCGCGTTGGTCTGCCCCCGCTCGGCGGTCGCCGAGCGGCGAGCGGCGATCGGCGCCGAAGTCGTTGCGACGCGACGCCTTGCGGCGCTCGGCCCTGCGCACCCCGTCCGCGGGGGCGTAGGCGAGCGTCTGCGACCAGTGCGCGGCGGGCGCCTCGGCCACGGCGACGGCGACGGCGCCGCGCCGCGGGGCGCGCCGCTTGGCCGGCGCCGAGCGCTGCGGCTTGTAGAGCCAGCTCAGGACGTTGTTCCAGATGTCGACGAGCGAGTTGCCCACACCGACGTAGGCGACGATCGCGTACGCCGCGAGCGTCGCGTTGACGGCGGCCAGGACCGCGTTGGCCCAGCGATCACGGTGGACGTCGCTGATCAGGGTCATCACCGAGAACGCGACGAACACGTAGGGCATGACGACGAAGGTGAAGCCCGGCGTCGTCCGGCTGCGCACCTTGGGCGTGCGCTTGAACGCCGGCCTGCCGCCGATGAGCACCTGCAGCAGCGAGGCGCCGACGCCCGCGAGGTTGACCGACAGCAGGATCAGGTTGAACCCGTACATGCGCAGGACGTCGAGCCGGCGGTAGCCGCAATGATGCAGGTCGACGGCCATCATCAGGAAGTACGGCACCGAGATCAGCAGGACCAGCGGGCTGATGAGCAGGTCGTTGAACTGGAAGCCGAGCAGGAAGATGAGCGCGATCGAGCTCCAGCAGATCGACGCCATGTAGTTGATGCGCAGGAACGTCTCGCCCATGCGCTGGCGCTCACCGCGGTCGCGGCGCACGCGGATCTGGCGCCAGAGGCGCGGCAGGATCAGCAGGCCGCCGTTGGCCCAGCGCTGGCGCTGGATGCACAGCGAGCCGAAGTCCGGCGGCGTGGCGCTGTAGCTCAGCCGCTCCGGGTAGTTGAGCAGCCGCCACCCGTGGATGCCGAGATCGATGCTCGACTCCGTGTCCTCGATGACGGTGCGGTCCTGGATGTAGCGGCTGATCGCCCAGTCGCCGTCGTGGGTGACCTCGCGCAGGTCGTCGATGGCGCGCTTGCGCAGGATGGCGTTCGCGCCGACCCAGAAGGTGGCGTCGTAGTGGGTCATCCCCTGGTGGACCATGTGCTGGATGTCGGTCGTGGCGCCGGCCAGGCGCTCGAGGCGCGTGGCCGCGCCCGGGAAGGCCGTGTACGGCGCCTGGGCGACCGCGACGCGCGCGTGCTCCTGCTGCTCGAGCAGGTGGACGATCCGCAGGCAGTACTCCGGCAGCAGCAGGCTGTCGGCGTCGAGGGTCAGCACGTAGTCGGGGTTGCGAACCTCGAGGTCGGGGTGGCTGTCGGCGTGCAGCAGTGCCAGGCCGCCGCCGGGAACGGCGACCTCGCGGAAGCTGCCGCCCATCAGGCCCAGGTAGCTGTTGAGGTTCATGGCCTTGTTGGGCTCGTGCGACAGCGAGACGAAGCGCTTGCGCTGGAAGCTCGTGATCCGCGCGCCGAAGATCCACGTCAGGCGCCGGAGCAGGTAGCGCAGGTGGTCGGCCGACAGGGCCGCGCCGTCGAGGGCGGCCGCCCGCAGGGCGCCGGCGTTGGTCGTCATGTCGGCGGACAGGCCGCGCAGCACCTGGTCGACGAGGAAGCGGTCGGCGTGATCGACGATGTCGTAGTCGGAGGCGTAGGTCGCCAGCCATTGCGCCGCGTGCTCGTACTCGGCGGCGACGTCCTCGACGTCCGAGACCTGGGTGTTCCCGCCGCCGACGAACGTCCTGTCGAGGCGGTCGAGGGCCGTCTGGAAGCGCGTCATCGGCTCGGCGAGGAGCGCCTCGATCTCGCCGGGGAGCCGCTGGGCCGCCGCGAGCATCGCGGCGGGCTTCGCGTAGCGGGGCTCCGGCGGATCGTCGATCAGCAGGACGACCTCGAGGTCCGGATACTCCTGCAGGGCCGCGGACAGCACGGTCATGCGGTTGACGCGCTCGTCCTCCTGATAGGAGGGGATCAGCACCGTGAGCGAGGGCGCCGAGCGCTCGAACGGCTGGCTCAGCTCGGCGCGCGTGGCGCGCCGGTGGCTGCGCGTCCGGGAGTAGTAGCCCAGGCGCGTGGTCAGGTAGGCCAGCGCCGAGCACGCGAGCAGGCTCATGATGACCAGGTAGCCCACCGTCGCCAGGTCGAGCGACGGCCGGTTCGGGGCGCCCCCGATCGAGCTCCGGGTCAGCGTCAGGACGACGAACAGGGCCCAGCCGACGACCGTGACCACGATGGCCATCTGGCCGATGAGCATCGTGCTCTCGCCCGCCGGTGCCGGAACCACGGGCAACGGCGCCCGCCGATCGCTGCCCCACTGGCGCTTGGATCCGCCGGTCTGCCGCTTGGCCGCGACCGCGGTCCGTCTGGTCCGTCTCATCAAGGTCAGCTCGATCTCCCGGCGCAGGCCGGGTGGTTGCAGGTGGGAACAGCCGCGTTCCGCGCCGTCGTCTTCCTCGGTCATCGGCAGGGCCGGCCGAATGCTGAGAAAGTGGCTTGTGCCGCAATCGTCAGGCGCCGCCGGGCAGTGGCCCGCCGGAGAGCTCGTGCGGGTAGCGCCCCGCGTGCGCCGGCTCGGGAGGCCGGCCGCGGCGCATCAACCTCGAGACGAGGCTGATCGTGCGCGCGTCGTGCGGAAGGCCCGGCGCGGCTAGCGCACGACGCGGTACTTGACGTGCGTGACCGCCGGCGAGGCGATCACCTCGACCGGTTCGAGGGTGGGATGGCCGACGTCCTCGAGCAGGCGCTCGCCTGCCCCGAGGATGGTGGGAACGACGTGGAGGTAGAGCTCGTCGAGGAGCCCGGCCGCGAGGTATTGCCGCACGGCGCTCGCGCCGCCGGCGATCGCGACGTCCTGGTCGCCGGCCGCGGTCCGGGCCTGCTCCAGCGCGGACTCGATCCCGTCGGTGACGAACGTGAACGTGGTGCCGCCCTGCATCGACAGCGGCTCGCGCGAGTGGTGGGTGAGCACGAACACCGGCGCGTGGAAGGGCGGGTCCTCCCCCCACCAGCCCGTCCACGTCTCGTCCCACGGCCCGTCGCCGCCGCCGAACATCCTGCGGCCCATGATGTAGGCCCCGACACCTCGGAAGACCTCGTCGACGACCTCGGCGTCGGCGTTGTGCTCGCCGCCCTCCGATCCGTGCTGGGCGCGCCAGGTGTCGGTCGCGAACGCCCACTCGTGCAGGCGCATCCCGCCCTCTCCGATCGGGTTGTCGATGCTCTGGTTCGGCCCGGCGACGAAGCCGTCGAGCGACATCGAGATCTGACAGGTGACCGAGCTCATGCGTCTCGACCGGCGGTGGCCGGGCCTGTGCCGCTGCGCAGCAGGCTGCCGCGTCCGGTTGGCCAGGGCAGGGTCCTCGTGCCGGAGCCCGGGACCCGGAAGACGTCGATCCCGTGGTCGAACGTCGACACCACGATCTCGAGGCGCCCGTCGCCGTCGAGATCGGCGATGGAGGGGGCCGCGGGAACGCCGACGCCGTTTCCGTCGACGCGCTGATGGCGAAGGCGGATGTCGTGGAGCCGCCTGCCGGCGGCGGAGAGCACGACGAGCCGGCCCGAGCGCGGGGCGCGCCCATAGGTTCCGAAGACCAGCTCGGGGATGCCGTCGCGGTCGAGGTCGGCGGCGACGACCTCCGAGGCGAACGTCCTCGCGGCTCCGCGGGCGTAGTCGTAGCGCCAGAGCCGCCTGCCGGTCGGGCTCACCGCGTAGATGAACCCGTCGGGAACCGGCGCGACGATCTCGGGACGGCGATCTCCGGCGATGTCGACCACGGTGGGCGCCGGTATCCCGCTGGGCGGGTAGAAGTCGCCGTCGGGGCGCACCGCCGGCTTGCGGCTCAGCGGCGGCGTCCTGAACCCGGCGTGCCTGCGCGCCGACCGCGCGCCGCCGTCCTGCGCGCCGTCGAGCACCATGAAGGCATAGGCCTGCGTCTCGTACGGCACCTTCCTCTCCACGTTCGGCAGGCCGATCACCTCGTTTGAACCGTCGCCGTCGAGGTCGGCGACCGACGGAGGCGAGGCCGTCCACTGCAGCCACCCGGTCGACCGCACGTCCGGCCAGGGGCCCACGTGCCGGTGGTAGTGGCGCTCCTCGACGGCCGGGCTCAGCCAGCGGATGAACTGCCCCCAGCCGAGACGGCCTCCCACGTGTCCGCTCTCCCGGTTGGTGAACCACGGCGAGGCGAGCACCGACGTGCCGTCGTGGTTGAAGACGTTGATCTGGTGGTTGTCGAACGTCACCACGATCTCGAGCTGCGGGTCGTCGTCGAGGTTGCCGATGGCGACGTTCTCACCGTACGCCCCGTAGCCGTGGTTGCCGACGCCGTTGAGGTCGGCGTCGTTGCCGTCGCCCGAGAGGGTGTTGAACCGCGGCCATGCCGTCGCGGGCGCCCCCGCTGGCCGGTACGGCGCGCCGGACGCGTCGAAGACGAAGACCTGCGACCCCGTCGGCGAGGTGTTCGTCGTCGTCACGACGACCTCCACGCGGCCGTCCCCATCGAGGTCGGCGGCGGCCATCCCACGCGCCTCGGGGCACTGGCCGCCGCTGCAGGTCGACGCCGGCCAGCCGGGCGCGAGCCGCAGCCCGCCGCCCACGAGATCGTAGGACGCCACCGTCCCGTCGTTGCCGCCGACCACGATCTCCGGCACCTTGTCGCCGTCGAGGTCCGCGACGACGCCCGGGGCGTAGACCCGTCCCTTCGTCGCCGTGCCCTTGCCGAGGAGGCGACCCTTGGCGTCGAACACGAACGTGCTGGAGAACGGCGCGACGATCTCCAGGCGCCCGTCCCCGTCCAGGTCGACGAGCCCCGGCGACGAGAACCAGCCGGTCTCGCCGGTCGCGATCGTCCTCACGAAGCGAGGGGACGCCACGCCGCTGGCGCCGTCGGCCAGCGTCAGCGTGGTCGAGGCCACCAGGAGCACGACGACGCCCGCGCGCGACCGGTTCGAGCACCGCCGCATGCCGGCACCCTACCTGCCGTCCGGCCAGGTTCCGATGGCGCGCCCGACGCGCCGGCCTTGACGGTGGGGAGGCGGATACGTAGCGTCGGCAACGATGTTGGTAGCGTGCGCAACGATGTCGGCTCGAGGCTACGACGGAGCTCGGTGACGTCGAGCGCGTCGTGCCGGCGCTCGGCCAGCCGTTCGCCGAGACCGGCTGAACCACGCTCGCCACGAGACCGGGAGCCGCATGCAGATCGGTAAGGCCGGGATCCCGGTGAGCCACATCAGCCAGGCCTACCCGGACAGGGTCGAGGTGCGGGGAGGCGACCTCTGCGGCGACCTGATGGGCAGGTTGAGCTTCACCGAGTACTTCCACCTGCTGCTCACGGGGCACGAGCCGACCGAAGACCAGCGCTTCTTCCTCGACCTGCTGCTCGTCGCGATCGCCGAGCACGGGATGATGCCCACCAACGTCGCCGCGCGCATGACGCTCGCCGCCGACCCCGGATCGCTGCAGGGCGCCGTCGCGGCGGGGATCCTCGGCTGCGGCCCGGTCATCCTCGGCACGTCCGAGCTGTGCGCGCGGCTGCTCGAGGGGGCGCAGGCGAGGGTGGCGTCCGGTGGCGCGCCGGCGCAGGTGGCCGAGGACATCGCCCGCGAGACCCGCGCTGCCGGCGACAAGCTGCCGGGGTTCGGCCATCCGATCCATCGGCCGCTCGACCCGCGCGCGGAGCGGATCCTCGAGCTCGCGGACGCCCACGGGGTCAGCGGCCCTCACGTCCTGCTCGCGCGCTGCCTGCGCGACGGCGTGGCCAAGGCCTGGGGCAAGCCGCTCACGATGAACGTCGCCATGCCGAGCGCGGCGGTGATGCTCGACCTGGGCTTCTCGTCCGCCGCCGTGAAGGCCGTCCCGATCCTCGCGCGCACGGCGGGCCTGCTCGCTCATCTGGCCGAGGAGCAGCAGCAGCCCCTGGGCTTCCTGATGGCGGCGGGAGCGGAGGAGGCGATCGAGTACGAGCGGCGCCCCGAGGACGGGCCCGCATGATGCTCGACCCGGAGATCGAGACCCGCCCGTGGGCGGAGCAGCTCGCGGTCGACGACGCGTCCTACCGCACCCAGCTCGCGTACCTCTTCGAGCGCTCGGCGTTCTACCGCGACAAGCTCGCCGCGGCCGGAGTGCGCTCGGCCGCGGCGGCGGGCGGCCTCGCCGACGTCGCGGAGCTGCCACTCACCGAGAAGCACGAGATCAGGGCGACGTGCACGGCCGAGCATCCGATCGGCGCGCATCTCTGCGCGACGCCGTCCGAGATCGTTCGGATCTACTCCACGAGCGGCACGACCGGCACGCCCAGCTACGTCCCGCTGACGGCGGGCGACCTCGACAACTGGGTGACCGCCTCGGCGCGCAGCTACGCGGCCTCGGGCATCGTCGCCGGCCAGCGCATCGTCTCCAGCTACAACGCCGGGCCCTTCGTGGCCGGCGCGGCGCTCGCCTCCTTCGAGCGCATCGGCCTCTGCCACATCCCGGTCGGCACCGGCAACACCGAGCGCCTGATGCGAGCGGTCGAGCTGCTCGGGCCCGAAGCCGTGGTCCTGACGCCCTCCTATGCCGCCTACCTGATCGAATGGGCGGCGGAGCGCGACGTCGATCTGCGGCGGTCGAGCGTCGAGCGCGTCCTCGTGGCGGGCGAGCCCGGCGGCGGTGAGCCGGCCTTCCGCGCGAAGCTCGAGGACGGCTGGGGCGCGACCGTCAGCGAGGCGATGGGCATCGGCGACATCGGCGTCTCGCTGTGGGGCGAGTGCGAGGAGCAGGACGGCATGCACCTGGGCGCGCGCGGCTTCGTCCACGCCGAGCTGATCGATCCCGAGACGGGCGTCGCCCTGGAGATGGCCGACGGCGCCTCCGGCGAGCTCGTGCTGACCCACCTCCAGCACCGCGCGGCGCCGCTGCTGCGCTTCCGCACGCGCGATCACGTCCACGTCCGGACGGGCCCGTGCCCGTGCGGCCGCACGAGCCCGCGCGTGCGGTGCATCGGGCGGACCGACGACATGCTGATCGTCCGCGGGGTCAACGTCTTCCCCGCGGCCGTCCGCGACGTGGTGAGCGCGTTCGCGCCCGACGTCAGCGGCCACATCCTCGTCAGGCCGCAGGCGGCGGGGGTCAAGCAGGAGCCGCCGCTCCCCGTCAGCGTCGAGCTCGCGCGGGGCGCCACGGCCGACCCCTCGCTTGCGCAGGCCATCAACGAGAGACTGCGCAACGTGCTCGTCGTCCAGGCACGAGTGGATCTCGTGCCGTGGGGGAGCTTGCAGCGCAGCGAATACAAGTCCAAGCTCGTCGAGCGCTAGGTCGAGGGGAACAGAGTCGGTGCGAAAGCTTCAGAGCCAGGGTGTCCACCACATCACGATCGTGGGCGCCAACCGGCAGACGTCGATCGACTTCTGGGAAGGGGTGCTCGGCATGCCCTTCGTCTTCGATCAGCCCAATCTCGACAACCCGGCCGAGAGCCACCTCTATTTCGATCCGGGTGACGGACGCCTCATCACGGTCTTCACCAACGAGGATCGCGAGCCCGATCCGGACCGCACGCCCACGGACCCCGGCTGCGTGCACCACCTCGCGTTCTCGGTGTCGCAGGCTACGTTCCACCAGGCGGTCGAGCGACTCGACGAGCGCGAGATCCACCACAGCGGCGTCAAGGACCGGGGCTTCATGGACTCGATCTACTTCGAGGATCCGCTCGGCCTGCTGATCGAGCTCGCGTCCTATCGCTTCGAGCCGCCGGTCGGCTTCACGCACGCCGACGTGCTGCTCGAGGCGCACAAGATCCGCGTCGAGCGCGACGACTACAACATCGCCCAAGAGCACCTGGCGGACGCCATCGAGACCCTCGTCGAGCGATCGCGGGAGTCGCTCTCCGACGACCGGTCGCCACGGCAGCCCTACCGCTAGCAGCACGTCCTGCAACGTCGTAACCGGAAGGAATTCACATGGCTGCACATACGCTGAGCATCCTGAGGCCGAGCGTCAACAACCTGACGGCTCGGATCTTCGTGCGAGCGGCGGGGCTCGACTTCGAGGAGCAGGACGTGTGGGGCAAGACGACCGCACCCGAGTTCCTGGCCAAGGACCCGGCCCATCTCACGCCGCTGCTCGAGGAGGAGGGGCTGCCGAAGGGCTCGCTCTGGGAGAGCTGCGCGATCATGCAGTACCTCTGCAACAAGCACGGCCTCGACGAGCTCTACCCGACCGACCCCGCCGAGCGGGCGATGGTCGACAGCGCGATGTTCTACCTGATCGGGACGCTCTATCCGTACCTGGCGCGCGCCACGTACCCGACGCTCGGCTTCCCGCAGTACCCGGGCGAGGTCGGGCCGTCCGAGGCCGACGACGACCTCAAGGCGCAGGCGCAGCGGGACGCCGAGGCCGCCGTCGCCGAGCCGCTCGACGCCTACCGCGCGTTCTTCCTCGACGGACGGCCGTTCATCGGCGGCGACCGCCCGTCGATCGCCGACATCCGGCTGTCGGCGTCGCTCGAGTTCCTGCACTCGATCGACTACGACTTCCCGGCCTGGGCCACGGAGTACATGGCCCGCGTCGAGGAGGCCCTCGGCGACGCCTACTCCGAGCCGGCCGCGGACGTGCGCGGCTACGTCGCCTCCGTCAAGGCGCCGGCCGCCTGAGCCCCGGCGGGCGGGAGCCGACCCGGCATCGGCTCCCGCCTCCGACCGGGGTTGCCTTCGTCCGCCCCTGCCCTATGTCTCTCGGAAGAGGCGACGCCGGGAGGTGGATGCAATGGCGATCGCGACAGAGCGCTTCCGGGATCGGACGCACGCGGGCCGTCTGCTCGCGGAGCGGCTGCGTCAGTACGCGCACCGCGACGACGTCATCGTCCTCGGCCTGCCCCGCGGCGGGGTGCCCGTCGCCTTCGAGGTGGCGCGCGAGCTCGACGCGCCGCTGGACGTCTTCGTGGTGCGCAAGCTCGGCGTCCCCGGTCACGAGGAGCTGGCGATGGGCGCGATCGCCACCGGTGGTACGCGGGTGCTCAACAAGCAGCTCATCGAGTCGACCGGGATACCGCTCGAGTGGATCGAGGCGATCGACGCGAAGGAGCGGCGTGAGCTCGAGCGCCGCGAGCGCGCCTACCGCGGCGAGCGTCCTCCGCCCGAACTGGCGGGCCGCACGGTCATCCTCGTGGACGACGGCCTGGCCACCGGGTCGACGATGCTGGCCGCCGTGTGGGCCGTGCGTCAGGAGGAGCCGGCCCGCATCGTCGTCGCCGTGCCGGTCGCCGATCCGGACGTGTGCGAGGCGCTTCGCGGCGAGGCCGACGAGGTCGTCTGCGTGCATACGCCCCGGCCGCTGGGGGCCGTGGGGGCCTGGTACGTGGACTTCTCGCAGACGACCGACGAGGAGGTCCGGGAGCTGCTCGAGCGCGCGCGGCCGCCCGCGCCCCCGCGCGCGCCCGAGTCGATCCGGGCGCTCAGCGGCAGCCAAACCGACTACGACCCGATCGTCGAGCGAGCGGCGACCGCGAGCTACGTGCTCGTGGGCGAGGCGTCGCACGGCACGGACGAGTTCTACCGCCAGCGGGCGGAGATCACGAAGCGCCTGATCGCCGAGCAGGGCTACACCGCCGTCGCCGTCGAGGCCGACTGGCCCGACGCGTACCGCGTCAACCGCTTCGTGCGCGGGCTCGGCGACGACGCGGACGCCCGCGAGGCGCTGTCGGGCTTCCACCGCTTCCCGGTGTGGATGTGGCGCAACACGGTGGTGGCGGAGTTCGTCGACTGGCTGCGCGCGTACAACGACGCGCTCGCGCCCGGAGCGCCAAGGGTCGGCTTCTACGGGCTCGACCTCTACAGCCTCCACACGTCGATGGACGAGGTGGTCCGCTACCTCGAGAAGGTCGATCCCGAGGCGGCGAAGCGGGCCCGCGAGCGCTACGCGTGCTTCGACCACTTCAGCCGCGACCCGCAGGTCTACGCCTACGAGACCGGGCTGGGCGGCGCCGAGCCGTGCGAGCAGCAGGCGGTCGAGCAGCTCCTCGAGCTCCAGCAGGCGGCCGCCGAGCTGTCGAGCGGGGACGGGCACATCGCCGAGGACGGCCACTTCTACGCGGAGCAGAACGCGCGCCTGGTGGTCAACGCGGAGGAGTACTACCGCGCGATGTTCCGCGGGGGCATCGAGAGCTGGAACCTGCGCGACCGGCACATGGCCGAGACGCTCGAGGTCCTCGTCGCCCACCTCAGGCGCACGCAGGGCCCAACCAAGGCGGCCGTCTGGGAGCACAACTCCCACCTCGGCGACGCGCGCGCGACCGAGCTCGGTCAGGCCGGAGAGCTCAACGTCGGGCAGCTCGTGCGCGAGCGCCACGGCGACCAGGCCGTGCTCGTCGGGTTCACGACCTACACCGGGACGGTGACGGCGGCCTCGGACTGGGGCGGCCCGGCCGAACGCAGGCACGTCCGCCGCGCGCTGCCCGGGAGCTGGGAGGAGCTCTTCCACGAGCGGGGCGTGCCGCGCTTCCTGCTCGAGCCTCGCGACCTGCACGGGCGGCGCCTGGAGCGCGCGATCGGCGTGGTCTACCGGCCCGAGACCGAGCGCATCTCGCACTACTTCCACGCCCGGCTCGCGAGCCAGTTCGACGCCGTCATCCACCTCGACGAGACGCACGCCCTCGAGCCGCTCGAGCGCACCAGCGAGTGGGAGACCGGCGAGCTGCCCGAGACCTACCCGTGGGGCGTGTAGGGAGAGCTCCGTGCCGGCATCGACCGAGCCCGTCGTCGAGGTGCCGCTCGGCGAGGTCACGCTCGCGGGCCAGCTCAGCGTCCCGCCCACGGCGCGCGGGGTCGTCGTGTTCGCGCATGGCAGCGGGAGCGGGCGCTTCAGCCCGCGCAATCGCGCGGTCGCGGGAGCGCTGGTCGAGGCCGGACTGGCCACCCTCCTGATGGACCTCCTCACGCCCGCTGAGGAGGCGGAGGATCTCAGGACCGGGCGTCTTCGCTTCGACGTCCGCCTCCTGGGCGAGCGCGTGATCGGCGCGATCGACTGGCTGGCGTCGCACGCGGCGGTCGGCGAGCTTGCGGTCGGGTGCTTCGGAGCCAGCACGGGCGCCGCGGCGGCGCTGATCGCGGCTGCCGAGCGTCCCGAGCGGGTCGGCGCCGTCGTCTCCCGCGGCGGCAGACCGGACCTGGCGCGCGACGCGCTCCGGCGCGTCACCGCGCCGACGCTGCTCATCGTGGGCGGCAAGGACACGGAGGTCATCGCGCTCAATCGCTTCGCGCAGAGCCTGCTGGCGGGCGAGTCGAGGCTCGAGATCGTCCCGGGAGCCGGCCATCTGTTCGGGGAGCCCGGAGCGCTCGAGCGCGTGGCGGTGCTGGCGCGGGACTGGTTCCTGGAGCACCTCGCCCGCGCCGGGTGAAGCACAGCGGTCGCGGCAGCCGGGCGAACCCGGTGGCGGTCATAGAACTATTCCTGCGACCCATAGACCCACTCGGGCTTGACGTGTTTTGTCCCAGCGAACTATCGTGGCCCGGTGAGAGGTCGCATGCCAGCGGGGCGACGGTGGTCGCCGACCGCACGAGGCACGTTCGTGGCGGTGGCGCGTGAGTGCGGCCGCTGCACTGGACACGACCTAGGCCGCACAGTAGCCTCGCGCCGCTCGAGCCGACCGACACCTGCCGGCACGGGCGCCGTTACAACCGGCAGGTGCAAGGAGGGACACCCGATGACGACACGGGCTGATGCCCCGGCTCTACGACGACGCGGCGTCGGGCGCTCATGCTGATCGCCGCGTCGACCGGATGGCAGGTGGGCCTCGCGCTCGGCATCGCGGTGATCGCGGTCGCCGCCGTGATCGTGATCGTGATCGTGCTGCTGGCGGCCAGGATCGCCAAGCAGGCGAAGACGGCTGAGCGGGCCGTCGACGTGGTGCGCCAGCAGACCGACGAGCTCGGCGGCATCGCGCAGATCAACGACTCCGGGGTGAGGATCCTGCACGCCGCCCGGTCCCTTCGAAAGGTGGCGGTCGGGAAATGACAGTCACGCTTGCCGCTGTGTCCGCCAGCACCTACTGGGCGATCGCCCTCAGCATCGCCTTCGGGGCGGCCGTGGTCGTCGCGATCCTGCTGACGGTGCTCGTCTCGTCCGTCGGCAGCATCGAGCGGTCGGTCGACGGCCTGCTGGAGATCGCCGGGAAGGTCGGCGCGAACACGGCGAACATCCCGCAGCTCGAGGCGACGGCCCCCGTGCTGGCACTGATCGTGGAGGAAGCTGTGGTCCAAGACGGCTACATGAACGCGCTCACCGACGGGTTCGGTGGCCGATGAGCACCAACCACGCACTGGTCCTCCTGACCGTCGTGCTGGCCGCGTGCGTCGTGCTCGTGCTGGCCGTCGCGCTGATCGAGGTGCGCAGGGGCCTGACCAGGATCTCCGCGGGACTCGCCACGCTGGCCACCGCGCTGCAGGGCGTCGAGTCCGAGCACCTGCGCCCGCTCGAGGGCGCGGTCAAGGCGATCAACGCGCAGTTCGACACCATCCTCGGCGCGCTGCCGGGGATCGCGAGCAAGGCCGCGATCGTCGCCGAGAGGAGGCCGCGATGATCCTCTGGTGGATCGGAGACCTCGTCCTGATCGCGGTGGTCCTGCCCGTCGTCGTGTACCTGCTGCGCGGCGTCCTGGACGCCGCCAAGAGCATCGTCCCGAGCGTTCAGGAGATCGCGCAGGTGGCCGCCGCGGGGTCGAAGGACCTCGACGCCGCCGTGCTGCTGCTGACGACGCAGGACCAAGTGGCCCAGACGGTCGCAGGAGTCGCCAACTACGGCGGCTCCCTCGACGTGATCCTCGACGACGCGCGATAGGGGAAACCATGGCACCGGTGCTTGCATTGGCTGCAGTCGGCGCGATCACGATCCTGGCGGCCGCGCTGATCGTCCTCGCCCTCGTCTTCTACCTCGTCTCGATCATCGTCCAGCTTCGGAAGATCACCGCCGGCCTCGACGAGGTCATCGGCAGCGTGGGTGAGATCGTGGAGAAGAGCGCGCCGGTCAACGGCGTCGTGACCGCCATCAACGAGCAGCTCGACGCCGGCGTCGACCTGCTCGAGGGCCTGCTCGTGAAGAAGGCCGGGATGACGGACGCCGTCGGCCTCGTCGACGGCCTGTACGCCGGGGCAGCCGCCGCCGGGTTCAGGAGCTTCCCGGAGAGCCGCACGGTCACGGCGCCGCGCATCGGCGAGGTCTACACGCGAGGCACGCTCACGCTCGCACGCCTCGGCCGCGAGGCGCCCATCGCCATCGGCAACCCCGCAGGTCCCGCGCTGAGGGACGTCGAGCGAGGCAGCCTGGCGGCGCGGCTGCTGTACCCGGAGATCCGGCAGGACCGGCCGGAGTCGTTGCCGCGGTCGCCGGTCATCGGCACCGACGCGCCCGTGCAGTACGAGCAGCGCGACGACATCGGGGCACCGCGCAAGCGGCTTCCCGGCCGCGGGCCGGCGCCTTCGTCCAACGGCCCGGCGAGCGATCGGTACTGACCGGGTCGGTCTGCGAGTGCGCTCACTCAACCGAGAACTGCCGTGGGTCGGAGTCGTCGACGGAGACGATGCACGACGGCGGGCAGCCGACCGGGAGCTGCAGCTGGCCGCTGGCCCACCACCAGCTCTGGACCTCGACGACCGCCGCGCTCGGCACGTCCAGCTCGATGACGACACAGCCATCGGCGCCGAGCGTCATCGCCCGGTGCCAGGCGTACTCGCTCGCCAGCTCACGGCTCCGGGCGACGAACGATCGTGGCCGCAGCCCCTCCCGGCGGATCGAAGCGAGGCAGTCGGCGGTGGTTCCGTGGAAGATGATCATGTTGCGAGTCGCACGAACACAGCTTGCCACCGCACGCTGGCGCCGTTGACTTCGACCGCCTGACGCACGAAAGGACTCCCGTTGCAGACCCCAGCCTCATTCGAGTACGAGCGCGCGACCAGCGTCGAGGGCGCGATCGCATCGCTGCAGAGGCTCGGCTCCGAGGCGCGCGTCATCGCGGGCGGGCACAGCCTGATCCCGATGATGAAGCTGCGACTCGCGAACCCCGCGCACCTGATCGACATCAACGACCTCACGGAGCTGTCCTACATCCGCGAGCAGGGCGACGAGATCTGCATCGGGGCGCTGACCCGCCACGTGGACCTGTTGAAGTCCGAGGTGCTCGCGCGGCACTTCCCGCTGTTCGCAGACGCCGAGACCGTGATCGCCGACCCGGTCGTGCGCAACTTCGGCACGATCGGCGGCTCGCTGTGCCAGGCGGACGCGGCCGAGGACCTCTCCGCCGTCTGCTCGGCGGTCAAGGCGAAGGCCGTGATCCGCGGCCCCGGAGGCGCGCGGGCCGTCGCGATGGAGGACTTCCACGTCGGGCCCTACATGACGGCGGTGGGCGACGGCGAGATCCTCACCGAGGTCCGGATCCCGCTGCGTCGCGGCGGCGGCAGCGCGCACGAGAAGGTCGAGCGCCGCGCCGGCGACTGGGCGATCGCCGCAGCGTCGGCGGCCGTCTGGATCAACGGCGGCACGATCGCCGACGTGGGCATCGCGCTCAGCGCGGTCGGGCTCACGACGGTCCACGTCTCGCGCGCCGAGGAGCTCCTGCGCGGCAAGGCTCCGTCGGAGGAGCTGTTCGCGCAGGCGGGCGAGATCGCTTCGGCGGACTGCTCTCCGAGCGCGGACGGTCGGGGACCGATCGACTACAAGCGCCACCTCGCTGGCGTTCTCACGAAACGCGCCCTGCGCCGCGCAGCGGCCCGCGCCCTGCACCAGGAGGCCTGAGCATGCACGTCTCGATAAACCTCAACGGCGAGCCGGTCGCCCGTGAGATCGAGCCGCGTCAGCTGCTCGTCCACTTCATCCGCGAGACGCCCGGCCTGACCGGCACGCACTGGGGCTGCGACACGTCCAACTGCGGCGCCTGCGTGGTGCAGCTCGACGGCAAGCCCGTCAAGTCGTGCACGATCCTGGCGGCGATGTGCGAAGGTCATGAGATCCGAACGGTCGAGTCGCTCGAGGTCGACGGCACGCTGGACCCGATCCAGATGGGCTTCCACGAGCAGCACGCCCTGCAGTGCGGCTTCTGCACGCCGGGGATGTTGATGACGACTCGCGCCCTGTTGGACGAGAACCCCAACCCGACCGACCACGAGATCCGGACAGCGATCTCGGGCGCCATCTGTCGCTGTACGGGATACAAGAACATCGTCAGCGCCGTGCGCTGGGCGGCTGACTACGAAGCCGCCGCGAAGCAGGAGGTCTGAGCATGGCCGTCGTCGAGAACCTTCCGAGCACCCACACCGAGCGCCCCATCGGCTTCGGCCGTCTGAAGCGCAAGGAAGACGCGCGCTTCATCCGCGGCAAGGGCACCTACCTCGATGACGTGCGGCTGCCCGGGATGGTCCATGGCGCCATGCTGCGCAGCCCGTACGCGCACGCGCGCATCGTCTCGATCGACACCTCGAAGGCCCTCGCGCACCCCAACGTCGCCGCGGTCATCACGGCCAAGGACCTCGAGACGCTCGGGCTGGCGTGGATGCCGACGATCTCCTACGACACGCAGGCCGTGCTCGCGGGCGACAAGGTCCGCTTCCACGGGCAGGAGGTCGCGTTCGTGATCGCGACCGACGAGTACTCGGCGAACGACGCGCTCGAGCTGATCGACGTCGAGTACGAGCCGCTGCCGGCGGTGGTCAACGCCCGCAAGGCGCTGGACCCCGACGCCCCGGTGATCCGCGACGACAAGGCCGGCCAGCGCGACAACCTCGCGAGCCCGACCTGGGAGGCCGGCGACCAGGCGGCGACCGACCGCGCGTTCGCCGAGGCGGACACCGTCGTGGCGCGGGACATCATCTACCCGCGCTGCCACCCGGCGCCGCTCGAGACGTGCGGCATGGTCGCCGACTTCAACCCGGAGACCGGCCAGCTCAACATCTACAACGGCAACCAGGCGCCGCACGCCCACCGCACGGTCTACGCCCACGTCGCCGGGCTCGCCGAGCACATGATCCGGATCCAGTGCCAGGACATCGGCGGCGGCTTCGGCAACAAGGTCCCCGTCTATCCGGGCTACGTGTGCGCGATCGCCGGCTCGATCGTGGCCGGCGTGCCGGTCAAGTGGGTCGAGAACCGCTCGGAGAACCTGATGTCCACCGGGTTCGCTCGCGACTACATCATGCGCGCCGAGATGTGCTCCAAGGCGGGCAAGATCACGGGCCTGCGCGTCGACGTGATCGCCGACCACGGCGCCTTCGACAGCACCGCCCAGCCGACGAAGTTCCCGGCCGGCTTCTTCCACATCGTCTGCGGCTCGTACGACCTCGAGGCGTCCCACGTCCAGGTCAAGGCGGTGTACACGAACAAGGCGCCGGGCGGCGTCGCCTACCGGTGCTCGTTCCGCATCACCGAGGCCGTCTACCTCGTGGAGCGGATGGTCGACGCGCTCGCCCTCGAGATGAAGGTCGACCCGATCGAGCTGCGGATGGGGAGCTTCATCGCCCCCGAGCAGTTCCCGTACGAGACCACCACCGGTTGGACGTACGACTCGGGCAACTACGCCGAGACGATGCGCGTGGCGATGAACATCGCCGGCTACGACGACCTGCGCCGCGAGCAGGCGGCGAAGCGCGCTCGCGGCGAGCTGATGGGCATCGGCGTGTCCTTCTTCACCGAGGGCGTCGGCGCGGGGCCGCGCAAGCACATGGACATCCTCGGATTGGCCATGAACGACGGCGCCGACCTGCGGGTCCACGCGTCGGGCAAGGCCGTGGTCAGCATCAGCGCCCAGCCGCAGGGGCAGGGCCACGAGACGACGTTCGCGCAGATCGTCGCCGAGGAGCTCGGCATCCCGCCGGAGGACGTCGAGGTCCGCCACGGCGACACCGACAGGTCACCGTACGGGCTCGGCACCTACGGCAGCCGCTCCACGCCGGTGTCCGGCGCCGCGGTCGCGGTCGTCTCGCGCAAGGTGCGCGACAAGGCGCGCCTGATCGCCGCGACGATGCTCGAGACCAGGCCCGAGGACCTCGCGTGGGAGAAGGGCCGCTGGTACGTCAAGGGCGACCCCGAGAAGGGCGCGATGATCGAGGACATCGCGGCACGCGCCTACAGCGGCGAGACCATGCCCGCCGAGCTGGAGGGCGGGCTCGACGCGCAGGTCATCTACGACCCGCCGAACCTCACCTATCCCTACGGCGCCTACATCGCCGTCGTCGACATCGACTCCGAGACCGGCCACGTCACCGTCCGCCGCTTCATCGCGGTCGACGACTGCGGCGTCCGCATCAACCCGATGGTCGTCGACGGCCAGATCCACGGCGGCCTCGCCGAGGGCGTCGGCATCGCGTTGATGGAGGTCATCACGTTCGACGAGGAGGGCAACTGCCTGAACTCGTCGTTCATGGACTACCTGATCCCGACCGCGCTCGAGTGTCCCGACTTCGAGCTCGGCGAGACGGTCACGCCGTGCCCGCACCACCCCCTCGGGGCCAAGGGCGTCGGCGAGTCGCCGAACGTCGGGTCGCCGCCGGCGATCGTGAACGCGGTCATCGACGCGCTGCACGAGACGCACGGCGTCGACCACATCGACATGCCCTGCACCCCGGCCCGCGTCTGGGCGGCGATGCAGGGGCGTCCCGAGCCGCCGCAATGATCGCCGGCGCACCGACGACGTGATCGAGGTGGGCGACTCCGCCCGGACCATCGCATGACGCCGCCCGAGGTCACGGGCGAGGCGGCTGACGAGGTCCGCCAGCTCGTGCCCGACGTCGAGACGCTCGCGCGGCGTCTCGCCGACGTCGACTACCTCGTCGACGAGGGCCTGGCGACGTCGATGTTCCTGAGCCTGCGCCTGCCCCAGCCCCTGCTGCTCGAGGGCGAGGCGGGCGTGGGCAAGACCGAGGCGGCCAAGTCGCTGGCGGTCGTCCTCGACACGCCGCTGATCCGCCTGCAGTGCTACGAGGGGATCGACGCCGCCGAGGCGCTGTACGAGTGGAACTATCCGCGCCAGCTCCTGAGCATCCGCCTGGCCGACTCCAAGGACACGCCGCTGGCCGAGGAGGACCTGTTCGGCCCGGACTACCTCATCCGCCGCCCGCTGCTGCGCGCGCTCGAGCACCCCGGTCCGCGGCCCGCGGTGCTGCTGATCGACGAGATCGACCGCGCCGACGACGACTTCGAGGCGTTCCTGCTCGAGCTGCTGGCCGAGGCGAGCGTGACGATCCCGGAGATCGGGACGATCCGGGCCACGCATCCGCCCATCATCGTCCTGACCTCCAACCGGACTCGTGACCTGCACGATGCCGTCAAGCGCCGGTGCCTCTACCACCGGATCGCCTACCCGACCCCGCAGCGCGAGGTCGAGATCGTCCGCCGCCGCGTCAAGGGCGCGTCGGAGACGCTGGCGGTCCAGGTCGCCAACGCCGTCTCGCGCATGCGCAACAGCGACGTGCAGAAGCCGCCGGGCGTCGCCGAGGCGATCGACTGGCTCGCGGCCCTGAGCCTGCTCGGCATCGAGCGCCTGGACGCCGCGGCCGTCGACCGCACCCTCGGGACCGTGCTGAAGTACAGCGAGGACCAGGACGTGATCCGCGCGGCCGGACTCGAGCAGTTCGTGGGCGACGGTGGCTGACGCGCGCGTCCCCAACGGTGCGTTCGGGGTCGAGACGGTCGTCCTCGACCTCCCGCCGCTCGTCGGGGCGCTGAGCCGGCGCCTGCACGACGTCGGCGTGCCGATCACGCCCGCGCGCGCGGCCGACTTCGCACGGGCGCTGACGCTCGTGCGGCCGATCACGCGCCGGCGGCTGTACTGGACCGCCCGCGCCGTGTTCGTGTCCGATCCGGCGCAGCTCAAGGCGTTCGACGAGGTGTTCTTCTCGGTCTTCGGCGACCGGGCGGCGGGCGAGGACTTCGAGCCCGAGGACGCGCGGACCGTCGCCGCCCCGCCGGACGAGCGGCCGAAGTCCGATCACAAGGCCTCGTCGCGGGACACGGGCGAGCAGGACGAGCGCGCGAGCGTGTCGTTCTCACCGCCCAGCGAGAGCGACGGGGACGAGGATCCGGCCGAGGTCGAGGTGCCGCTGGCGATGGCCAGCGACGAGGAGCTGCTGGGAAGCAAGAGCTTCGACGCCCTCGAGCCGCACGAGCTCGCGCAGCTCTACCGGCTGATGTCGCGCCTGGTGCTCGCGACCCCGCGGCGGCGCACCCGCCGCTACGAGAAGGGGCGCCACGGAGAGCACATCGACATGCGGCGGACCCTGCGCGGCAGCCTTCGCACGGGGGGCGATCCGATCCGCATCGCGCGCCGCCGCCGACGCATCGCGCGCCGCAGGCTCGTGATGCTCTGCGACATCTCCGGCTCGATGGAGCCCTACGCGCGCGCCTACCTGCAGTTCCTGACCTGCGCGGCCGGCACCGGCCCCAACGCCGAGGCGTTCGTCTTCGCCACGCGCCTGACCCGCCTGACCCGCGCGCTGGCCTCTCGCAACCCCGAGCGCGCGATCCAGCGCGCCGCCGCGGCCGCGCCCGATTGGTCGAGCGGGACCCGGATCGGCGACGCGCTGAAGAAGTTCAACGACCGGCACGGCCGTCGCGGGATGGCCCGCGGGGCCGTGGTCGTGATCCTCTCCGACGGCTGGGAGCGCGGCGACCCCAAGCTCGTGGGGCGCGAGATGGAGCGCCTCGCCCGGCTGGCCCACCGGATCGTGTGGGTCAACCCGCGGGTCAACGCCGACGCCTTCTCCGTGCAGTCGGGCGGCATGGTGGCCGCGCTGCCGCACTGCGACGCGCTCGTGAGCGGCCACAGCTTCCGCGCCCTCGGCGAGGTCGCCGAGGCGATCGGGGCCGAGACGTGGGATCGCCGGGGCTCGGCGACGGCGCGCTGGAAGCCCGCGCCGGCCGCCACGGCCGAGCCCGACGAGCCGTGGGCCAGCGCCACCCCGGTCCCGGGCAGCTCGGTCGCCATGCCCACCGGGCACGGCCCGAGCCGGGGCAACACGACGCCCGGCTGGGTCACCGATGAGGCCGACTGAGGATCGAAGATGAGCGCCAACTCACCGAAGACGTGCATCTACCCGGGATGCGAGCGACCCGCGGTGCCCCCGCACCAGCTTGGCGGGCCGCAGCCCTCGTTCTGCGACTTGGAAGAGCACAACGCGCTGACCGCCCACCAGGAGCGCCAGCGCCTCGCGAACGAGAGCTCACCCGGCGCGCCCGAGGGCGACCGATGACGAGCGACCCACCCACCAGGAGGAGATTCAGCCGTGGCTAACGAGGCTTACCGAGCGGTCTTTCTGCGCGTGCACCCCACCGGCAAGATGGTGCTGAGCCTGACCACCGAGTCCGATGGCAAGGAGACCGAATACGCGCAGCTCGTCGCCGACGAGCTCGGCGTCCCGGCGCTCGACGTCAAGGTCGTTCCCGCGGACACCGACCGCTACGGCGTCGGTCACAGTTACAACACCAGCCCGTCGGACGGCACCCCGGCGGCGATCGTCAGCGCCACCGGGAAGATCCGCGACAAGGGTCAGCTCCTCGCGGGCGCGGCGCTGGAGACCTCGCCGGAGACCCTCGCGTGGAACAACGGGGCGTGGGTCGCCGGGGACGGGAGCGACCCGACGCAGACCAAGACGGTCGAGGAGATCGCCCTCTACGCGCACGGCACCGGCGCCCTGCCTCCGGGGGTCGAAGGCGGGCTCGACGCGCAGACGGTCTACACCGGGTGATCACTGGATCGCGCTCAGCTCGACGGCAGGCCGGCGTCGATCGCGACCTCGACCTGGTCGGCGACCTTCAGGGCCCCGAACAGAGCCGAGTAGGGCTTGATCCCCCAGTCGGTCTGCTTGATGACGGCGCTGCCGCTGAGCCGGCCGTCATCGCCGACGGCGAGGTCGAACGCGATCGGACCGGTCTTGCCGAGCAGCGTCAGCTCGCCCTGCACGCCGAGGCGGCTGCCGTCGGCGGCGGGCTGGACCGCGGTCGAGCGGAACTCGATGCCCTTCCGCTTCAGGACGTCGTCGTCGATCGTCTTCTGGATGTCGGCCTTGTCGTCCTCGCCGAGCCCCTGAATGCCACCGGTGCCCTCGCGCACGCGAAGCGAGCCGGCGTCCGCGTCGAGCACGATGCTGCTCTGCGCGAGGTCGTCGCCGACGTCGAGCGTCGCCTCCCAAGCGGTGACGTGGATCAGGAGGTCGTGCCCCGCCTTGGCCGCGGCGCCGCTGCGCCCGGTCCTCACCGAAAGGGTGCCGTTCTCGGGGCCGAGCTTGTGGGTGCCTGTTTGGAGTGGCATGCGCGGCAGACTATATGATGTCCTGTCATATAAATGACAATCACACAACTCTGAGATGTTGGTTGATGTCCTCGCAGTGAACCGTGAGGAGATCGCAATCACTCACTCTTCGACAGGAGAACACAAGCATGGCCGTTGAGCTCGACCATACCTTCACCACCTCGAAGCCGATCGACGAGAGCTTCGCGACGATCCTCGACCTCGAGCGCGTGGTGCCGTGCGTCGAGGGAGGCAGCGTCATCGAGAAGACCGGGCCGGACTCCGTCAAGGCGGAGATCAAGGTGAAGATGGGAGCCGTCGGCATGAAGTTCACCGGCACGGTGGAGATCCTCGAGCAGGACGCCGCCGCCCATCGCGCGGTGATGAGCGTCAAGTCCAGGGAGGCCGGCGGCCAGGGGCACGCGAGCGCCAACGTCGTGTTCGAGCTCAGCGAGGGCGGCGGGACGATCCACACCAACGCCCAGATCACGGGCAAGGCCGCATCGATGGGCGAGGGCGTCGTCGTCGGCGTGCTCGACGCGCTGATCACGGACTTCACCAGGAAGCTCGGCGAGCTCTGATCGCCGGGCGCGCGTAGCATCACGAGTCGATGGCGACCATCACGATGCGGCAGATACGCGAGGGCGAGGTGCCGTTCGACGGCGGGACCGCGATCCAGGATGACGCCGACCGACCCGTCTTCCATGGCAACGGCCCGGACGACTACGTCTGCGTCGTCTGCGGCAACGTCCTTGCCGAGGCGATGCATACGGTCCAGATGACCAAGAAGGTCCGCGTCCGCTGCGGGCGGTGCTCGACGATCAACGTCGCGGTCACCGAAGAGCCGGAAGCTCCCGCCCGCTGAGCTACGCGCCCAGCAGCGCCAGCAGCGACGCGCGGTGGGAGCGGTAGGCGGCCCCCCCGTCGCCGTCCAGCGCCGCGATGCGAACCAGCGGCGGGTGGCCCATGGCCGGAGTGGCGAGGTCGCGGAGCGCGTCGTGGTAGGCCCGTTCGCGCCCCACCCCGCCGAACCCGAACCCCTTGGCGGGCAGCCCGCGCGCGAGGCCATCGGTCCTCGAGGACCACGCGCGGCACAGCTCCTTGTGCTCGTCGACGTCGAACCCCACCGACGCGTCGGTGGGATAGAGCTCGAGGGCGGTCAGCCGGAACGAGGTGAAGTGCGGCGACTCGTCGACCTCGATCACGGTTCCGGTCGGCTCGTGGACCAGATCGACGGGGAGCAGCAGGTTCTCGCGCGACGCGTACAGGACCGACAGGTCGCCCTTGAGGTGGGCGTAGATCGCACCCAGTCGCTCCAGCGCGGCCGTCACCGGCTCGACGAGCGCCGGATCGCGCCGCTCCTTCGCGACGCGCTCGAGCCCGACGTGGCCCTGCTCGCACAGCCAGTCGAACGACTGGCTCCCGAGCGCGATCCCATCCTCGGCCGCCGCCTGCGCGAAGGCCGAGTGCACGTCGCCGACCGCCACCCGATGGATGCTAGACCGGCGGGGGCGCCAGCCACCGGATGCCGCTAGGTCGCCGGGCTCGGTGAGGCCCCGGAGGGCTCGCGCGGGCGCGGCTCCTGACGCGACGCCAGGAGCAGCATCAGCAGCCCGTAGAGGATCACGATGATCCCGACGATCAGCACCAGGGTCCCGATGAAGTTGATCTTCGAGGTCTCGACGAGCTTGTCGAAGTTGCCTCGCTGGGTCTCCAGCACGGGGATCACGTCGGAGCTGAAGTACGCACCGACGTCGGGGACGCCCTTGATCGGCGTCCCGTTGAAGCGGGTGGCGTCGATCTTCGGGATCTGGTTCCAGCCGGTGGTGACCGCCGGCAGGTTGACGATCGCCTGCGTGAGCCGCGGGAAGCTCTGCTGCAGCGCCGCGAGCAGCTCCGTCTGCGACACCTTGAGCGTCGTCTCCAGGAACGTCAGCAGCTTGGGGATCTCGGCGGTCACCCCCGACAGCGGGATCGCGAGCAGCAGCGCCGTCGTGTGCGGGAAGTTCTTCTTCAGCGCCGCGAGGACGGCCGCCTGCGAGAGCCCCGTCTTCTGCGAGACGAAGGCGACGAGCTTCGGCACCTCGGCCGCGCCGCCGCCCTCGTCGGTCATGATCGGGTCCTCGGTCTTGATGACCGCTCCGACGTAGTCGATCCCGACGCGGTCGCCGTGGACGCGCGCGGAGGTGGCGGTGGGGCGCAGGTCGTCGAGCAGCTTCTGCCCGTTGGTGACCCGCGGCACGAGCGACAGGACGAGCACGAGCGCCACCACGCCGATGCCGGCGACGAAGACGACCGACGCGGTCGTCATCGACAGCCCGCGCCCCACGGATCCCCTCATGTTCAGCGCGATCATGAGCAGCGCGAACACGATCACGACGATCCCGACGATCAGCAGCAGCGGCGCGATCCAGTTGACCGTGGAGGTGCCGTCGAGGCTGGCGAAGTTGCCCTGCTGGCGCTCGAGGACGGGGATCAGGTCCGCGCTGAAGTACGTCCTGAGCTGGGGCACGGTCTGCACGGGCGAGCCGTCGAAGCGCGTGAGCCCGTCGATGCCCTTGATGTGCGCCCACCCGCCGGTGACCGTCGGGAGGTTGACGATCGACTGCGTGAGCCGTGGGAAGTTCTGCTGCAGCGCCGCGAGGAGGTCTGTCTGCGACACCTTGAGCGTCGTCTCCAGGAACGTCAGCAGCTTGGGGATCTCGGCGGTCACGGCCGACAGCGGGATCGCCTGCAGGAGCGCCGTCGTGTGCGGGAAGTTCTTCTGCAGCGCGGCGACGACCTGCGCCTGCGACAGCCCGGTCTTCTGCGAGACGAACGCGATCAGCTTCGGCACCTCGGCCGCGCCGCCGCCCTGCTCGGTCGCGATCGGATCCGCCACGTCGACGTTCTTGGAGATGATGTCGATCCCGGCTCGCGCACCGGCGATGCGCTCAGGGGTGAACGCCGGGCGGGCCGAGTCGAGGACCTTCTGCCCGTCGTTGAGGCGCGGGATCAGGTTCAGGCCGAGGACGACCGTCACCACCAGGACGCCGACGACGAGCACGATGACCCACTGCAGAACCCCGGACCGGCTCCCGCCTGTGCCTTGCATCAACAACCTCCACGCGCTGGTTACCGGCGAACGCCGATCACTCTTCGGTGAGCGTCGAGCACAGCCTGAGCCCATCGCGCTCCCGTCTTGGCCGACCCTACACCGAGCCAGGGCGATGCGGTTGGGATGACCAATAGAAATTCCTCTTGCATTCATCGACGGTCGATGAGCACGGCCCGCGGCGTGGACGGAGGCTTCAGACGCCGCTGGGGGACCGCACGCCGACCATCGCCAGGGCGAGGTTGCGATAGCGGTCGGCCACGTCCTCGGGGCTGAGCTCGCCCTCGGGGTCGTACCAGGTGAAGACGTAGTCGCAGAGCGTGATGATCGCGAAGGCGGTCACGCGCAGGTCATCGAAGCGGAACTTCCCGCCGGCCTCGCCGGCCACGAGGATCTCGCGCAGCAACCGGACGTGGCTGCGCTGCAGCTCGATGACGCGCCGGCGGGCGGTGAGCGGGAGCTGGGCGACGAGCTCGCGAAAGCCGAACGACGCCGCGTAGGCCTTGGCGGCGTCGCGCCGCTCGAGCTGCCAGAGCACGTGCGCCCGGCAGAACTCGCTGAGGCGCTCGGCCGGCTTCCCGTCGCCCACGGCGGCGGCCACGGTGCTGGTGAAGTCCACGAGGACCTGCTCCATCGCCGCGACGAAGAGGTCCTCCTTGGAGTCGAAGTGCCAGTAGAGGGCAGGCGTGGAGATGCCCACCTCCGCGGCGATCTTGGAGAGGCTCGTCCCCTCGTAGCCGCGGCGGATGAACATCCCCGTGGCCACCGACAGGATGCGCTCCTGCGTCGAGTCGTCGCCCGCGCGGTGGCGTGCCGGCCGTGAGACCTTGGGACTCATCGCCCGACCGCCTGCGCTTCCGCATCCCAGGTGCTGGCGGACCGCACGCGCAGCTCCTCCTTCTGGAGCTTGCCGGCGGCGTTGCGGGGGAGGGCGTCGACCACGTCGATGTAGCGCGGGAGCATGAACTTGGCCATGCGGCCCTCGCACCAGGTCCGCAGCTCTGCGGGCTCGACGGACTGCTCGGCCTTGGGAGCGATCACGAGCTTCACGTCGTCGTCGCCGAGCGGCGACGGTATTCCCACGGCGCAGCACTCGTCAACGGCGGGGTGCCGGGCGATGATGCTCTCGAGCTCCCAGGACGAGACGTTCTCGCCGCGGCGGCGGATGGCGTGCTTGCGACGGTCGACGAAGTAGACGAAGCCGTCCTCGTCGATCCGCCCGAGGTCGCCGGTGTGGAACCACAGCGTCCGGCACGCGTCGAGGGTCGCCGGCTCGTCGTCCTCATAGCGGATGAACATCACGTCGGGCACGCGCGGGCGCGCGGCGATCTCGCCCACCGCGCCGGCCGGCAGCACCTGGTCGGCGTCGTCGAGGACGACGACCTCGAAGTCGGGGTTGGCCCGGCCGCACGATCCGGTGGGGGCCTCGACGCCGGGCTCGGGCAGGGCGAGCGGCTCGGCCTCGGTCATCCCGTAGACGTCGCAGAGCCGCACGCCGAAGCGCTCCTCGAACCCGCGGTGCAGCGTGGGCGGGACCGCGCCGATCATGCCGACGCGCAGCGAGCAGTCGGCGTCGGCCGCTGACGGCGGCATGGCCCAGAGGATCTCGAGGACGTTCGAGAAGCCGACGAAGATCGTCGCCCCGCTGGCGGCGACCTGCTGCCAGAAGCGCGAGCGCGAGAAGGTCGGCAGCAGATCCACCTCGCCGCCGCCGATCACCGTGCAGAGGACGCTGTCGACCTGGCCGGCGACGTGGTAGAGCGGAAGCCACGCGTGGATGACGTCCTCGGGGCAGATCTGCAGCGAGTGCGTGACGGCGCCGGCGCCCCGGCAGAGCTGGTTGTGCGACATCAGGACGGCCTTCGAGCGCCCCGTCGTCCCCGACGTGTACATGACGATCGCCGGGTCGCTCGGCGCCATCGCCGCGGCGGGCGCCGGCGCGGCGGCCTCGACCTCCGACCACGTGGCCACGCGCACGCCGCGTGGAGGCTCGGTCGGCGCCCGATCGTCGACGAGGAGGACCGTCGTGACCGACGTGCCGTCGAGCGCCGGCAGGGACTCCAGTCCGGGGAGGTCGGTGACGAGGAGGTCTGCGCCCGACCGCCGCAGCATGTCCTCGAGGATCTCGCCGCGATGCGTGGAGTTGAGCGGCACGTACACCGCGCCCGAGGCCAGGCTGCCCAGCCACGTCCACATCGTCTCGGCGCGGTTGGGCAGGAAGCTGGCGATGCGCCGCTCGGCGCCGTCGCCGGGCGCGCTCGCCTGCACCCAGCCGCTGAACCTCCGGATCTCGTGCAGGCCCTCGGCGTACGTCCAGCGCCGGTCCTCCCAGCGCAGGAACGGCGCGTCGGGCGTGCGCTGCGCCCGCGCCTCGAGCACCTCCGGCACGGTGGCTCGGCCGCGACCGACGAGCCGCTCCAACGGGCCGCTCACGTCGTGGCGACTCCACTCAGCAGGTCGCGGATCCGTGCCCGCCCCACCGGCTGGCCGCCCGCGAGCTCGAGCAGGTGCAGCCCGCCGCCGCCGGTCGAGACCTCGCGCAACTTGGAGAAGAACGCCGCCGGCGCGAGGCACTCGGGCGCCCAGGCGCCGACGCCGGGGACGAGGCCGTCGAGCATCATCAGCACGCCGGCCGCCGCGGGGATGCCCGTCGAGTCGGCCATCGACATGTCGGACCCCGACGCGAAGCGGTAGCCGTCGCCGTCGCGGTGGACGTCGACGACCATGCCGGAGCCGGCGCGCGACCGTCCCTCGTGGCGCAGCGCCGCGTCGAAGCGCTCGTACAGGTCGTGGATCGTCGCCGGCGGCGTGCCGGCGTCGGCGGCGCGAGCCAGCGCCCACGCCGCGTGCAGGTACTCGCCGGGGACGATGCCGCCCTTGTTGGCGATCCGCTCGACCCCCGTGAAGCGCGGGATCGTGAGGACCTCGGGATGGCCGAGCCGGACGACGTCGCTCGGCCCGACGGGCTCGGGGAACGCGATGCGCTCGGGGTCGAGGTCGCTCCAGTCGGCCGTCGTCGTGCTGCCCGGCAGCGCGGTGGCGAAGCAGTGCAGCACGTGGTCGAGCACCGGGATCGTCATGTCCTGCGCGTCGACGACCCACGAGATGTCCACGGACACGCCCTCGCCGCCGCCCAGCGCGTCGAGCGCGGTGCGGATGAGGATGTTCGTCATCCCCGGCGAGGACCCGAGCCCGATCAGCGCGCAGATCCCGGCGGCCCGGATGTCATCCTCGCGCGCGAACAGCGCCTCGGTCGCGTCGATGTCGTCGCAGATGTCGAGGTAGTCGGCGCCGAGCGCCAGCGCCAGGTCGAGCGCGGCCGTCCCGAGCACGTAGAACGGCCCGGCCATGTTGACGACGAGCCGCACGCCGGCCAGCTCCTGCGCCAGCCGCGAGCGATCGGTCAGCAGGTCGGCCTCGACCGTCCGGCAGCCGAGCGCCTCGGTCGCCGTGCGGCGATCGCGGAGCCAGGCCCGGTCGATCCCGACGACGTCGTCCATGGGGCGGGCCCGCGCGAGGCCCTGCAGGAGCGAGGAGGCCTGCGTGCCCCCCGCTCCGACGACGGCGACGGTCGCGCCGCTCATCCGCGCGACCCCGCCAGCTCCCTCCGGCGCGCGGCCGTCGCCTCGACGTCGACGGCGAGCGTCTCGTCGTCGGCGGCGCCGGTGAACGCCACGCCGTAGACGTCGCGCGCCTGCTCGATCGAGACCCAGCGCTCGAGGACGTCGTGCAGGACGCGCTCGACCTCGCGCTCGAGCGGGTCGCCGAACCCGCCGCCGCCGCAGTCGGTCCCGAGGACGAACTCGCCGGCCTCCAGCGCGACCAGGCCGACGGAGTCGAGCTGCACGCGGGTGCCGTCCTTCTCGATCTTCATCGCGCTCGAGCCGCGGCCCGGGAGGCCGCCGTGGATGCCCTGCGGCGGAGTCTCGTGCCCGTCGCCGGAGTAGATCACCGACATCGGGAGCTTCTTGGGGCCGTAGACGAGCTCGGCACGCGGCGCCCCGCGGAAGCGCCCCGCGCCCCCGCTGTCGGACTGCAGGCGCAGGCTCTGCACGCTGATCGGGTACTTCTGCTCGTCGATCTCGACCGAGTCTCGGTAGAGCAGGCCGGCGGCGACCGGCAGCGTCCACGTGAGCCAGCCGTCGCAGTGCGCCGTCGCGGGGCCGCCGTTGTTGCCCATGAACATCTGGTTGACGTACGGGCCGCCGGTCCGCCAGTCCTGGCCCGAGATCACGGCGTAGCCGATGCCCATCCCCGAGCCGCCCTGGGCGACTCCGAGCCCGTCGCCCGCGCCCTCGAACGCCGACTGGGTGATGTTCACGACGCGGTCGGCCACGTTCGTGGTCGCCATCGAGCAGCACGTCGGGTGCGTGGGGATGCCGACGACGCAGTTCTCGCGCAGGTGGACGGTGATCCGCCGGAAGCTGCCGGCGTTGTGCGGCACGTCGGGGTCGAGCACGTTGAACAGGCCGGTGACGACGTTGTTGACCGCCGTGGCCCGCGAGAGGTTCAGGCCCGCCGGCACGCAGTCGACGTTGTCGCGCAGGTCGATCTCGACCGTGCC
>JAXDHQ010000149.1:0-3002 GCA_034664395.1 Solirubrobacteraceae bacterium
TCGTCGGCGTCGTGAGTGCCGACCTCACAGAACCAGCGCACGGCCGAGCCGTAGAGCTTGAGCTGGTCGATCGTCTGCCCGGCGCCGACCTCGCGCAGCTCGGGCGGGCGGTCGGCGGTCAGGACGACGAGCGGGACCCGCGCCTCGTGGGCCTCGATCACCGCCGGCAGGTAGTGCGCGGCCGCGGTCCCGCTCGTGCACGCCACCGCGGCCGGGCGACCGGACTCCTTGGCGACGCCGAGGGCGAAGAAGCCGGCGACGCGCTCGTCGACGTGCGACCAGGTCCGCAGGCCGGGCTGGCGCGCGAGCGTGAGGACGAGCGGCGCCGAACGCGAGCCCGGCGAGGTGCACGCTCCGGCCAGCCCGCAGCGCGCGAGCTCGTCCACGAAGGCGCGCAGGAGGAGGTAGGTGTCGGTCGTCTCGTTCAAGATGGGCGGCCGATGCCCGCCACCGTCGTCCTGATCCACGGCTTCGCGGGGACCGGACGCGCCTGGGAGCCGGTGGTGGAGCGGCTGGACCCCGAACGCTATACGGCGCTGGCGCCCGACCTCCGCGGCCATGGCGCGGCGCGCGACGTCCGACCGGTCACGTTCGACGCCTGCGCGGGCGACGTCCTCGCCGTGGCCGAGGGTCCGATCGTCCTGTGCGGCTACTCGATGGGCGGGCGGATCGCGCTGCACGCGGCCCTCGCGGCGCCCGAGCGGGTCGCGCACCTGGTGCTCGCCGCGACCACCGCCGGCATCGACGACGCCGACGAGCGCGCGGCGCGCCGGGCCCGCGACGAGGAGCTCGCCGCGTTCGCCGAGCAGGCCACCGTCGAGGAGTTCGCGGTGCGCTGGGCGGCCCAGCCGCTGTTCGCGGGCACCCCGCCCGAGGCCGCGCGGATCTGGCGCGGCGACCTGCTGCGCAACGACCCGCGCGCGCTGGCCGCGGTGCTGCGCGGCGTCGGCACCGGCGCGATGGCGCCGCTGTGGGAGCGCCTGGGGGAACTGACGATGCCGGCGACCGTGCTGGCGGGCGAGCGCGACGCGAAGTTCGTGGCCGAGGGCGAGCGCCTGGCGGCGGGGCTGGGGCGGGGCGAGCTCGTGCTCGTTCCGCGCGCCGGCCACGGCCTGCCGCGCGAGGCGCCCGACGCGGTCGCCGCGGCCATCGCGCGCTGGTAGCGTCGGTCCGACCATCTGCCCCCGCGGGGCCGACGAGGAGGCGTGCATGAGCGTGCAGGCGGAGACGCGCAACCCGGAGGAGGCCGGCGCGCTGCGCCGCGAGCTGCGGTTCTGGGAGGCGATCGCGCTGTCGATCGCGATCATGGCGCCGACCGCGGCGATGGCGCTCAACGGCACGGTGCCGGCCCAGCTCGTGGGCCGCGCGGTGCCGCTGGCGTTCATCTTCGCGACCGTAGGCGTGATCTTCGTCTCCTACGCGTTCATCCGGCTGACCGGCTACTTCAGCCACGCCGGCTCGGTGTACGCGTTCTCCGGCGTCACCCTCGGCCCGCGCGCCGGGTTCTTCTCGGGCTGGGCGCTGCTGGGCACCTACCTCGCCTTCACCGTGGCCTCGACCGCCGAGGCGGGCCTGTTCGGCGTGGCGTTCTTCCAGAGCTCGGGGATCTGGAACGGCGCCGAGTGGCTGGTCATCGCGCTGGTGGCCGGGGTGCTGATCGCGCTGATCGCCTACGGCGACATCCGAGTGGCGACGCGCTCGCTGCTGGGCCTGGAGGGGATCTCGGTGATCCTGATCGTCGTCCTGGTCGTCGTGATCTTCGCCAAGCTGATCGCGGGCAGCGCGCCGCACGGTCAGGGGCTGACGGCCGACATCTTCAAGATCCCGGCGGGCACGTCGCTGGACACCGTGGCCACCGCGGCGGTCTTCGGCTTCCTCTCGTTCGCCGGCTTCGAGGGCGCCGCGTCGCTGGGCGAGGAGACCAACGAACCCCGGCGCAACATCCCGCGCGCGATCGGGACCGCGGTGCTCGTGGCCGGCGGCTTCTACATCGTCGTGATCGTGGCCCAGACGCTGGGCTTCGGCACCGACCCGGCCGGCGTGAAGGCGTTCGGCTCGTCGTCGGCGCCGCTGGGCGACCTGTCCAAGAGCTACGTCGGCGGCGGGCTGTCGGACATGATCAACTTCGGGGCGACGATCAGCGCGTTCGCCAGCGGGCTGGGAACGGCGACGGCCGGGTCGCGGATCCTCTTCGCGCTGTCGCGCGACGGCTTCGGCTCGCGGCGCCTGGGCGAGGCGTCCCGGCGCACCGGCGCTCCCGCCGGCGCCCTGGCCGTGGTCATGGTCATCGCCTTCGTCGGCGTGGTCGCCCAGCGCGCGATCGGCACCTCGGCCGCCAACGCGTTCTTCTACCCGGGCACGATCGGCGTGCTGAGCCTGCTCGTCGCCTACATCGTCACCAACGTCGGCGCGATCCGCTTCCTCTTCCTGGCCGCCCGCCGGGCGCCGCTGTGGCAGATCGTCATCCCGCTCCTCGCCATCGCGTTCCTGGGCTACACGATCTACAAGAACGTCCACGGGACCTCGTTCCCCTACAACCGCTTCCCGATCGTCGTGGCGATCTGGCTCGCGGGCGGCATCGCGATCTCCGTCGCCTTCCCGGGCCTGGCACGGTCGATCGGCGAGGGGCTGGCGCGGCGGGAGGGGCTGACGGAGGAGCGCTAGGCCCCAGGCGCTCGCTCTTCGCGAGCGCCCCGCACCGCCGCCCACTCCGCTTCCCTCATTGCCGAAACGCCGCCCAGCGCCGCCGCTGCCCAGCGGACCGACGAGCGACCCCTAAGGCCCCAGCCCCAGCAGGGCCGCCGCGAAGGCCGCGTCGTCGCGAGCCACCGGCACCACCAGCACCGCCAGCGCCGCGCACCATTGCCACAGGCGCTCCGGCGGGTAGCCGACGGCCGCGGCGAGGGCGTCGGCCCGCCGGCGCCAGGTCTCGGCGGCGGCGCTGGCGTCGAGGACCCAATCGACGAGGTCGAAGCCCGGGTCGCCGGCGCACGCGCGCGGAT
>JAXDHQ010000150.1:0-28587 GCA_034664395.1 Solirubrobacteraceae bacterium
CACGGCTTTGGCCTTCTGCGGTTCGCCGCTGGTGAGGAGCTGTTCGAGTTGGTCGGCGACGGCGGCGAGTTCGGCGGTCGTAGACGAGCAGCATGTCGACCATCCCGCCGCGCGCGAGGTCGAGTGCGGCTTGCAGGCCGGGCCGGTCGAGCCTGGCCCCGGTCGAGCGGTCCTCCTGGTGGGAAATGATGCTCCACCCCTCCTGCGACTTGCAGAACGCCTCCAGCCGCTCCCGCTGCGAATGCAACGATGTCGGTTGGTTCTCCTCATCGGTCGATCCGGGTATAGAGGCAGACCCTGATCACCACGACACCACCTCTCACGTTCTTCGTTGTCGTTGGCGTCGGGATCGTCCATTGAGCCATTGATCCGCGACGATCGCAAGTCGACCGCGCCATCCCTCGGCGGCGATTCGCAAAGTCGAACTCGACGGGCGGGTCCGGTCCGAATCGGCGACCACGGATCTCACTACGATCGCGAGATCGAGCAGTTCCTCGAACGGCGCCGGCTGGCGACCGCGGCCGCGTGGGACCTTGGCGATGGCGTTGTGCTCGTCTCCGCCGGCGACGAGATTCCGGTCCCCGGGCGGGGCGACCGGATGTACCCATTCCGCGCGCACTCGGAGTACCTGTACCTGACCGACCGCGAGCGCCCGGGCGGCGTGCTCGCGTTCGACCCGGGCGAGGGCTGGGTCGAGTTCGTCGCGCCGGTCACCCCCGAGGAGCTGCTGTGGACTGGGCTCGAAGGCGACCGCGAAGGCGTGCCCGAGGGGACGCATCCCCTCGACGAACTCGAAGCGTTCGTGCGCGGCCGGCCCGTGCGTCGGCTCGGCCTGACGCCGGAGCCGGACGCCGAGCTGCGCAACGGACTGATCCGCGTCCGGCGGCCGAAGGACGACATCGAACTAGAACGGATGCGAGCCGCCGCCGAGGCGACGCGGGCCGGCTTCGCGGAGCTCGTCCCGCTGATCGAGCCCGGCCGGAGCGAGCGCGAGCTGCAGGTGCCCCTCGAGGCAGCGTTCCTGCGTAACGGCGGCGACTTCCTCGCGTTCGAGACGATCGTCGCGGCGGGCGACCACGCCGCCGTCCTGCACTTCACGCCGACGACGCGTGTGCTCCGCGACGGCGACCTGCTCCTCGTCGACGCGGGCGCCGAGTTTCGCGGCTACGTCAGCGACGTCACCCGGACGTACGCGGTCGGCGGTACCTTCGCGCCCGAGCAGGCGCTCGTCTACGAGACGGTGCGGCAGGCCGGCGAGGCCGCGATCGCCGCATGCCGGCCAGGCGTCGAGTGGCGAGACGTCCACCGCGCTGCAGCGCTCGTCATCGCGGACGGCCTCATCGAGCTAGGCATGCTGCGAGGCCCGCGCGAGTCGCTCGTCGAGAGCGGCGCCGTGACGCTCTTCTTCCCTCACGGTATCGGCCACATGGTCGGGCTCGGCATCCGCGACGCCGGCCCAGCGTCCGACGAGACACCGGAGCCCGTGCCCGGACTGCCACGCTTGCGCGTCGACATCCCGCTCGTGCCACGCCACGCCTGGACGATCGAGCCTGGCGTCTACGTCGTGCCAGCGCTGCTCGCCCCAGCCCGGGGTCGCGACGACGTCGTGTGGGACCGCGTCGACCGGCTGCACGGCTTCGGAGGCGTCCGCCTTGAGCAGAACGTGCTCATCGGCGACGTCGGCTGCGAGGTGCTGACGGCGGCCGTCCCGCTCGCACCCGCCTAACAGCGCTGACAATCCCGAGTACGTCGTACGCTGCGGGTCCAGGTGAAGCCAGATAAGGACAGCACGATCAGTACGCGACGTCTCAGCCTGACCCTGCTGCGAGTCGAGGACGCCGAGGAGATGGTCGGCGTGCTCAGCGATGCACGGCTGCACGAGTTCATCGGCGGCCGTTCTGCCACGATCGCGGGCTTGCGCGAGCGTTATGCGAGGCTCGTCGCCGGGCCAACCGACCCGGACGAGCTATGGCTCAACTGGATCGTGCGCCGTCGTTCAGACGAGCGTCCGATCGGCACAGTCCAGGCCACCGTCACGACGAGAAACCCTCGGTCGACTGCAAGCGTCGCATGGGTGATCGGATCGGACTTTCAGAACCAGGGCTTTGCATCGGAGGCAGCTCGAGTGCTGGTCGAGTGGTTATGGCACCGTGTCGACGAGATCGTCGCGTGCATCCATCCGGATCATCGGGCGTCGGCGGTGGTCGCGACGCGGGCCGGGCTGTGCCCGACCGACGAGGAGAGAGACGGCGAACAGGTCTGGCGCGCGCCCAGCGGTGGCGAGGCCACGCGCCGCCCGTGCGTCTGAAAGCTGAATGGAACCTCAGGCGAGCTTGAGCGGTTCGGCCGGCACGACGTGGTTTGCGCAACGTCTGGTTCTGCCCATCCCCAGCGGGCGAGCGGCAGCGGGGGGCCGACTACGATCCGCCGCATGACCGCCCGGGAGGTCGCGTACCTCCGCCGCGCGAAGGACCTCGTCGACCGTGCGTACGCCCAGCCGCTGGACGTCGCCGCGCTCGCGCGGCACGCGCACGTCTCGCCCGCGCACTTCAGCCGCCGCTTCAAGGAGGCGTTCGGCGAGACCCCGCACCAGTACGTGCTGACGCGCCGCGTCGAGCGCGCGCAGGAGCTGCTGCGCAACACCGACCTCAGCGTCAGCGACATCTGCCTCGAGGTCGGGTTCCAGAGCCTGGGGTCGTTCAGCACGACGTTCCACCGCGTGGCGGGCATGACGCCGACGGCCTACCGCGCCGCGAGCGCCGGCTTCCCGCCCGCCATCCCCGGGTGCTGGGCCGCCCAGTGGACGCGGCCCAACCGCGCAGGAATGGAGAAGCCTGCCGGGGCCGGCGGCGGCTAGCGTCGGGGCCATGAAGATCTCCATCGTCTCCCTGCGCGTGCTCGACCAGGAGCGCGCGCTCACGTTCTACACGCAGACGCTCGGCTTCACCGTCACCGAGGACATGGACCTCGGCGGCATGCGCTGGCTGACCGTCTCGCCGCCCGACCAGCCCGACCTCCAGGTCCTGCTCGACAAGCCCGGGCCGCCGTTCGTCGACGCGGAGACCGCCGAGCAGATCGCGACGCACGTCGCGAAGGGCGTGGGCGGCGCGCTCTTCCTCGAGGTCGACGACTGCCGCGCCACGTTCGACGATCTCGTGCAGAGGGGCGTCGAGGTCATCCAGGAGCCGATGGAGCGCTTCTACGGCATCGATTCCGCGTTCCGCGACGACTCCGGCAACCACATCCGCATGGTCCAGCTGGCCGAGACGGGAATCGCTCCGCCGGGGCCCAGCCGGGTCCAGTAGCGCCGCGCTCAGTCCGCCCGGCCGGTCCCACCGGCCGGCGGGCGGGACGGCAACGAACGATCGCACACGTGGTCGAGGTCTCGGTGGGCCGCGGCTTCTGTTGCGGGGAGGCAGAATATAACCCAGACCATGGTTATCTCCGCTGGTAATTGACAGAAGTCCAGGGATCGGTCTAGCCTGCGCGCTTCAGCATGGTCAGCCGCTCGCCATCCACGCCCGCGCCCGGGACGGTGCCCTGGAACGCCACGCCGCTGGCCTGGTGCCCGGCATGCGGCGCGGCCGTCGGTGCGCCATGCGCGGACGAGGACGACGGGACCGTGACGCCGCGGTGGGGCGCCGCGTGGCATCGGGAGCGCCACGAGCGACTCGGCGCGCTCCTGCTCGACGGGACCCCTGACGCCCGCCCGGGCGAGCCCCCGCCGCACGCCGCGCTGTACGTGGCCAAGGAGATCTTCGGCGGCGGACACCGGCCCACTGGACCGGTCCTCCTCGACCCCCGCGAGGCCGCCGTCCGGGTTGCCGCGCTGGGCAACCCCGGCTACGTCGCGCGCTGGGACGGCGCGCGCTGGCAGAAGGTCGACGTCGACTGATGGCCAACCGGGTCTTCGCCATCCGCTACGCGCACAACGCCGAGACGCGCGCGAGCGAGAACTTCTACGGCTTCGACATCCACGATGGCTCGATGCCGCTGGACTACTTCATGTGGGCGGTCGTCGGGGACGACGGCTCGGCGGTCGTGGTCGACGCCGGGATCTCGCCCGAGACCGCCGTTCGCCGCAACCACACGCTGCTCTGCGACCCGATCGACGTCCTCGCCGCGCTCGGCGTCGAGGCGGCGGCGGTGCGCGACGTCGTCCTCACGCACCTGCACTACGACCACGTCGGCTGCGTCTCGGCCTTCCCCGAGGCACAGTTCTGGCTGCAGGACCGCGAGATGGCGTTCTGGACCGGCCGCTACGCGGCGCGCGGCGAGCTCGGCTTCGTGATCGAGCCCGACGACGTCTGCGCGATGGTGCGCCTGAACTACGACCGCCGGCTGCGATTCGTCGACGGCGAGGGCCAAGTCACGCCGGCGATCACCCTGCATCACGTCGGCGGCCATTCGCCCGGCCTGCAGGTGGCGCGCATCGAGACCGGGAGCGGGCCGCTGGTCCTGGCCTCGGACGCGAGCCACTACTACGCCAACGTGGAGCAGGACCGGCCGTTCTCGATCGTCAACTCGCTGCCGGACATGTACGCCGCGTTCGACCGGCTCAACGAGCTCGCGGGCTCGAGCCTCGACATCATCCCCGGCCACGACCCCCTGGTGATGGAGCGCTACGCGCCGGTGAGCCCCGACCTCGAGGGCTACGCCGTCGAGCTCGTCTCGGGCCGGCAGCGCTGACCGTGCGCCACCTCGTCGTCGTCGGCGCGTCGCTCGCCGGCCTACGAGCCGCCGAGGCGGCACGGGCCGCCGGATTCGACGGCGAGCTCACGCTCGTCGGCGCCGAGCCCCATCCGCCCTACAACCGCCCCCCGCTCTCCAAGCAGCTGCTCGCCGGGACGATGGACCCGGCCGCGACGGCGTTGCGTCATGGCCTGCAGGCCACCTGGCGGCTCGGCGTGGCCGCGGTGGGCCTCGACGCCTCGCGCCGGCTCGTCCGGCTCTCCGACGGCGACGAGCTGGCCTATGACGCGATCGTCGTGGCCACGGGCAGCGCGGCGCGCCCTTGGCCCGCGCCCCTGCGCGAGCTGCGCGGGCTGCACGCGCTGCGCGACCTCGACGACGCGCTGGCCCTCCGCGCCGCCGCCGCGCCCGCTCGGCACGTGGTCATCGTCGGAGCCGGCTTCATCGGCTGCGAGGTGGCGGCGACGCTGCGGGCAAGCGGCAAGGACGTCACGCTGGTCGACGTCGCGGCGCATCCGATGCTGCCCCTCGGGCCGCAGCTCGGCGAGATCTGGGCCGACAAGCATCGGGCGTCCGGCGTCGAGCTGCGCTTGGAGACCGGCGTGGCGGAGTTCGAGGGCAGCGATGGGGAGCTGACCGCGGTGCGCCTCGACGACGGAGACGTCCTCGACGCCGACCTGGGCCTGATCGCCGTCGGCGCGGTGCCCTGCAGCGGCTGGCTCGCCGGGTCGGGCGTGACCCTGGAGCCCGGCGTGGTCTGCGACAGCACCTGCGCGGCGGTCGGCGTCGACGCCGTGTTCGCCGCGGGAGACGTCGCGCGCTGGCCGCACCCGCTGGCCGACGATGCGCTGGTCCGGGTCGAGCACTGGTCCAACGCGGCCGAGATGGGCGAGGTGGCGGGCCACAACGCGGTCGTGCCGGCGGCGGCGCGGCGCGTCCATGCCGCGGTGCCCACGTTCTGGTCCGACCAGTACGACTGGAAGATCCAGTCGGTCGGCTTCCCGCACCTGGCCGAGCGCTTCGACATCGCGGAGGGCGATCCGGCGGAGGGGCGCCTGTTCGCGATCGGCGAGCGGGCAGGCCGCCCGGTCGCCGCGGTGGGCGTGAACGCCGCCCGGCGCATGATCGAGTTCGAGATGTCGCTCGAAGCTCCGGTCGCCTAGCGCGACCCGCTCGCGCCGCCCTGAGTCGTCCGGGGCGCCCACTTCTTCCGCCTACATGTCTACTTCTGCATTGACACGGCGGAAGTTGGTTGACAGGATCGGCCGCCGTGTCCAGGCGGGCACGAGGTCACACGGAGGAGAGAGCCGCATGCCGAACATCGGGCCCATCGAGCTGGTCGTCGTCCTCACCATCGCCTTGCTGGTCCTCGGGCCCAAGAAGCTGCCGGATGCGGGTCGCGGGCTCGGGCGCGGGCTGCGCGAGTTCAAGGACGGCATCACCGGCCGGGGCGAGCAGCAACGCGACGAGCTCGAACGTCCGCACGAGACGGCAGCCTGAGGCCGCCGATGCAGCTGTACGCGATGATCGAGGGTCAGGAGGGGGTGACCTGGCAGGACTGGCGTGACATCGCCGCGGCGTGCGAGCGCCATGGCGTGCCCGGCCTGTTTCGATCCGACCACTACCTGCCCCTCGACGGCCACCACGAGCGCGACGCGCTCGACGCGTGGACGACGGTGGCGGCCCTCGCCGCGGCGACGACGAGCCTGCGTCTCGGGGTGCTCGTGTCTCCGGCGACCTTCCGCCATCCGGCCGTCATGGCGAAGATCGTCGCGACCGCCGACCAGGTGTCCGGCGGACGGATCGAGGTCGGTATGGGTGCCGGCTGGCACGCTGACGAGCATGCCGCCTACGGCTTTCCGTTCCCCGACCCGCGCACGCGGTTCGACGTGTACGCCGAGCAGCTCGAGATCGTGCGCGGTCTGTGGGGCGAGGGGACGTTCGCGTTCTCCGGCGAGCACTATCGCCTCGAGGGCGTCGACGCGCGCCCCAAGCCCGTCCAGCGCCCGCATCCCCCGCTCATCGTCGGAGGCGCGGCCAAGCCCCGCAGCGTGGCGCTCGCCGCGCGCTGGGCCGACGAGTACAACACGGCGTTCGCCACGGTCGACCAGTGTCGCGAGCGGCGCGGCATCGTCGCCGCGGCGTTCGAGCGGGCCGGGCGCGACCCGGCGACGCTGCGCTTCTCGCTCATGACCGGCTGCCTCGTGGGACGTGACGCCGACGAGCTGCGGCGGAGGACCGAGCTGCTGGCCGAGCGCCACGACCAGACGCCAGACCAGACGTGGATCCACGGGACGGTCGACGAGGTCGGCGCTCAGCTGCGCGCGCTCCGCGACGTGGGCGTCGACCGGGTGATGCTGCAGCTCATGCTCCACGACGATCTCGACCAGATCGCCCTGATCGGCGGCGAGCTCGCCGCGGCCGTCTCGGCCTAGCGCGCGCACGCGCGTGCGCGACATGCCGGACGCCGCGGGCAGCTTCGCCGCGCAGACGCCGGGCTAGTACGCCATCGACAGGATCTGCTCGCGCGTGTAGTCCCCGGCCATCTTGGGGTGCTCCTGCTCCAGGTGCTCGTTGGCCTTCTCGACGAGCGAGTCCTCGTCTTCGGCGACGATGAGCTCGCCGCAGGGACAGCGAAGCTTCATGGCGACGTCCTCTCTGTTGTTGGGCGATCGCCCATGGTCAGGCGCGCGACTCGACCCGGTCCAGGCGCGACAGCACGCCCGGATGGCCCGCGTCCAGCCACGCGTTCAACGTGTGGGGGGCGAACAGCTCGTCGGCCACCATCGAGGCGACGCCGATGACGCCGCCGGTCCCATCCAGCGCGGAGCGCTGCACCAGCAGGTCGCGCGTGGCCAGCGGCAGCGAGCGTGCGTAGAGCGTCTGGCGGATGGTGGCGAGCAGTCCGTCGCCGGCGCGGGCCACGCCGCCCCCGATGACGATCAGCGAGGGGTTGACGAAGTTCACCAGCGACGCGAGCACACCGCCGACCAGGCTCCCGGCGTCGGTGATCAGCTCGAGCGCGACGGGATCCCCCTGATGGGAGGCGTGCGCGACGTCCTCGGCGTCGATGCTGCCCTTCGCCGCGAGCACCTCGCCCAGGATGCGGCTGGCGCCCTCGCGCGCGGCGGCCTCGCCGCGGCGTCCGAGCGCCCGCCCGCCCGCGAGCTCCTCCAGGCAGCCGATCTTGCCGCAGCGGCAGACCGCCGTCGGATCGTCGGTGACGCGGATGTGGCCGACGTCGCCGGCGCAGCCCTGCGCGCCGCGCAGGATGTGCCCGTTGACGACGATCCCGGCGCCGATGCCGGTGCCGAGCTTCACGAAGACCACGAGGTCGTGGCCCCGGCCGACGCCCGCCCGCACCTCGCCCAGCGCCAGCACGTTGACGTCGTTGTCGACCCAGACCGGCGCGCCGTACCGGCTGGCGAACGCCTCGCGTACGGGGAACTGGTCCCACCCGAGCATGATCGGGGGAGCCACGGCACGTCCGGAGCTGAACTCGACCGGGCCGGGCAGGCCGATCCCGACGCCCCATAGCTGCCCGGGACGGTCTCGATGACGCTCCAGGAGCTCGTCGAAGAGCGCCTTGACGCGCTCGAGGATGACGTGCGGGCCGGCCGAGATGTCGCTCGGCTCCTCGTGGATGTCGACGATGCCGGCGGACAGGTCGGTCAGCGCCACCGTGATGCTCGTCGCGCCGAGCTCCGCCGCCAGGAGGTACCCGCTCTCCGACCGGAAGCGCAGGATGCGGGGAGCCCGTCCGCCGGTCGATGCGCCGAGCTCGGCCTCTTCGACCAGCCCCGACGCGCACAGCTCGGCTGACCGCTGGGCCACGACGGCGCGACTCAGACCGGTGCTGGCGATCAGCTCTGGACGCGTGCGCGACGTCCCGCTGCGCACCTCGTCGAGGATCGTGACGAGCGACCCCAGCTGCCGGGGGAGACTCGAGATCCCGGGGCCGGATCTCGCGTCGCCACCGAACGCCTCGTTGGGGGTCTTCCCCTGCTTCGCCATAGGTGTGCCGTCACTTTGTCCGAATTGAGGCCAAACGCTAGCAGATGGTCTTTTGGTTTCGCGGGTCAGTAGGATCCTGGTCGAAAGCCAGCTTCGTCCGATTCAGATACAACTTAGGCCTTGACACGGCGGAAGTCCGCTGGCAGGATCACAAACGTGGCTGAGGGTCCGTGGGTTCGTGGTCCAGTCCATTCGAGGAGGAGAGAGCATGAAGAGCCAACCGCGCGCGGACGTGTTGCGTGAGGCAGGAGACAAGCTGGCCGACCCGGTTTCCCGACGTCGATTCCTGACGTACGCGGCCGGGACGACCGCTGCGCTGGTGGTCCCGGGCGCGCTGGCCGCGTGCGGCGGCAGCAGCACGAGCACCGCCACCGGCGGCAGCACCAGCACCGGCGCGACCGGTGCCGCCAAGGCGACCAAGGTGACCGGCACCTTCGTCAACCAGGTCCACACGCTGGCTGACGAGTTCTTCAAGAACTGGAACGAGGGCTTCAAGTCCGCGTGCACGGCCCTCGGCGTCGACGAGAAGAGCGTGTACCCGAACTTCGACGTGACGCGCGAGATCTCGCAGGCGCGTCAGGTCAAGCAGACCGGCGGCGTGGGCCTGGCCGGCGTGCCGTCTGGTCCGTCGGCGACCCCCGTGCTCTCGCGCATCTGTCAGGAGAGCGGCGTGAAGTACATCTGCGGCTTCGACTCCGAGGCGTGGTTCACGCCGCAGGACGTCGGCGACGAGTGGATCACGTTCCTCACGCCCGAGACGCGCTCCGGCATGAAGGACGTCGCCACGACGGTCTTCGAGTCGGTCGACGGCAAGGGCGAGTTCATCCACATCATGGGACGTCCCGGCAGCTCCACCGACCGCTGGCGGACGCTCGGGGTCGACGACGCGCTGAAGGACTTTCCGAACATCAAGATGGTCGCGCGTCGCCCCTGCGACTGGACGCGCGAGGCGGGACGAAAGACCATGCTCAACCTGCTGTCGGCCTACCCGAACGTGAGCTGCGTGATCGCGCAGAGCGACGCGATCGCCCTCGGCGTGCTCAGCGTGCTCGAGGAGCGCGGCATGAAGAACGTCAAGGTCGGCGGCGCCGACGGCATCCCCGAGATGATCCCGAAGCTCGCGGGCTCGAACTTCGTGGCCTCCAGCGCGAACTTCGGCTACTTCATGGCCGGCTACTGCGCGGTCATGATCTACGACGCGCTGAACGGCTGGAAGCCCTCCGGGCCCGAGCGCCTGCAGTACTCCGGCGCGCTGCTGGTGACGGAGAAGGAGATCCCGCTGATGAAGAAGGCGTACGACTACGCCGCCAAGCCGTTCGACTGGCGCCTGATGAGCCGGACCCTGAACCCGGACACCTGGGACCCCCAGTTCAAGATCACCCCGGCCAACCCGGAGGACCTCTGGAAGGACTTCCCCAAGAAGGTCGAGCTCAACTCGGCGTGGACGAGCGCGAGCATCGGCGACGAGATCGCCAAGGCGACCGCGCAGTACGCCAGCCACTACAAGACCGGACCCCTGAAGTCGTAGTGGCGAAGACGGGTCTCACCTCCGGCGACGCGCCCACGGGCGCGTCGCCGGAGGACGTCGCATCGGAACGGACGTCGTCTGGCTCGCGCCACCTGGCGCTCGACGCGCGCAGGCTGAGCAAGGCCTATCCCGGCGTCCAGGCGCTCGACGACGTCTCGTTCACCCTCGAGCGAGGCGAGGTCCTCGGGCTCGTGGGCGAGAACGGCGCGGGGAAGTCCACGTTCCTGTCGATCGTCAACGGCAGCGTCCGGCCGGATGCCGGAACGCTGTGGATCGAGGGCGAGGAGGCGCGCTTCGGCAAGCCGGCCGAGTCGGCCCAGCGGGGCATCGCCACGGTCTACCAGGAGCAGGGCCTGGTGCCCACGCTCAACGTGACCGAGAACATGTTCCTCGGGCGCGAGTCGCGCTTCGAGTCGGGCGGCTTCCTGCGCAGCCGGCCCATGGTGGCGGCGGCCCAGGCCATCCTCGACCAGCTCGAGATCGAGATCAGCCCCACGGCGCTCGTGGCGCGCCTGACCTTCGGCGAGCGACAGCTCGTCGAGATCGCCAAGGCCTTCGCGCTCACGGCCGCCTTCGACGTGCGGCCGATCATCCTCCTCGACGAGCCCACCAGCGCGCTGTCGGAGCGGGAGACCGAACGGCTGCTGGCCAACGTCCGCCAGTGGCGCGATCGGGCGTCGTTCATCTTCGTCTCGCACCGTCTGGCGCACGTGTTCGTCGTCTCCGACCGCATCGCCGCGCTCAAGGACGGCCGGCTGATCGCCCAGCTCGGCGCCGACGAGATCGACGAGCCGGGCCTGCACGAGCTCATCGTGGGGCGCAAGCGCGACGTCGAGTACTACAAGGAGGCACGGCAGCGGACCCCGGCCCCGGAGGTCATGCTCAGCGTGCGCGACGCATCCAAGCGCGGCGCGTTCTCGGACGTGTCGTTCGACGTGCGCTCCGGGGAGATCGTCGGCATCGCCGGCGTGGCCGGATGCGGCAAGGAGGCGCTGGCCCGCGCGGTGATCGGCGTCGAGCGGCTCGAAGAGGGACAGGTCGTGCTCTGCGGCTCGAACATCCCGAGCTCCGCGCTCGCCCAGGCGATCCGGCGGGGCGCCGCGTACATCCCGGCCGACCGCCATCGCGAGGGCATCATCGGCGACCACACGATCCTGTGGAACATGACGCTGCCCCTGCTCGACCAGCTCCGCGGCCGGGGACCGCTGATCAGCGAGCGCGCGTCGCGCCTCCTGGTCAGGGAGTGGATCGACAAGCTGAACATCAAGGTCCGCGGACCCGAGGCGATCGCCAAGACGCTCTCCGGCGGCAACCAGCAGAAGGTCATCTTCGCGAAGTGGTTGGCCAAGGGCGTCAAGGTGCTCGTGCTCGACGATCCAGGACGCGGCCTCGACGTCGGCGCCAAGGAGGCCATCTACGCGCTCCTGCGCGACCTGGCCGACGAGGGCGTGGCCATCTTGCTGGTGTCGGACAACCTGCCCGAGCTCATAGGTCTGTCCAACCGCATCATGGTGATGCGGGGCGGCCAGGTCACCGGCGAGCTCGCCGCCGACCTGGACGCCAAGCCCACGGAGTCCGAAGTCGTGCGGTACATGGTCTGAGCCGGGCTTGATCGAGTCCAGTCGTTCTCGCGAGCAAGAGGAGAGTCCATGAGCGTCGCCACAGCCCCCGTCACCCGTCGTCCCGCTTCAGCTGGAAGCGCCCTGCGCGTCGTCCACGAGCGATACGGCCACCTGGTGTATCCGCTGGTGGCGATCGCCGGCTTGGTGATCTGGTTCTCGATCACGACCAGCGCGTTCCTGACGGTCGACAACCTGTGGAACGTCGGACGCCAGTCGTCCGTCCTGCTCCTGGTGGCCCTCGCCGGCACGATGGTGATCCTGATCGGCTCGATCGACCTCTCGGTGGGCGCCAACGTCACGCTCACCGGGATCATCTGCGCGATGCTGATCAACAGCCACGGGCCGATCGAGGCTCTCGTGGTGGCGCTGCTGGTCGGCATGGCGGTCGGCGCGGTGAACGGCCTGCTGCTCCTCGTGCTGAAGATCCCGAGCTTCCTCGTCACGCTGGGGATGCTCTCGGTGCTCACCGGGCTCGCCACCGCGCTCGCGCACAGCTCACCCGTCCCGTTCGCCGACATGGGCCTGCCGAACTTCGTCAACGGCGACGGCATCATCGGCATCCCGAACATCATCCTGTTGACGCTCGCCGTGCTGATCGCGCTGACCGTCGCGTCGTTCAAGACCCGCTTCGGCCGATACCTGTTCGCCATCGGCGGCGGCGAGCCCGTCGCCGCCGTCTCGGGCGTCTCGGTCGGCCGCTACAAGGTCGCCGCCTTCGTGTGCTCCGGCGTGCTGTGCGCCCTCGCGGGCAGCCTGCTCGCGGCTCAGGTCGGGGCCGGCACGCTGGACTCGGGGAGCTCCCTGCTGCTCGACTCGATCGCCGCCGTCGTCATGGGCGGCACGGCGCTGTCGGGTGGTGTCGGCGGTCCCCACCGGACCCTGCTCGGCGTCCTGGTGATCGCCATCCTGAGCAACGGGATGGACATCATCGGCTACCAGGAGTTCACCCAGCAGATCGTCAAGGGGTCCGTGATCATCGCCGCGGTGGCGCTGTCCATCGATCGCAAGAAGTACACGTTCATCAAATAGATAGATGGAGAAGCGATGAAGGCAGTTCTGTTGCCCGGTGACCGCCAGGTTCAGGTCGTCGAGCGTGAGCGTCCGACGCCCGGCGTCGGCGAGGTGCTCGTGAGGGTGCGCGCGTCGGCGCTCTGCCGCAGCGACATGAGCATCTACTACGGCAACCCGATCGTGGGCGCCAGGGTCGAGGGGGCCGGGCTCGTCGTGCCCGGCCACGAGCCCGCCGGCGACGTGGCCGAGCTCGGCGAGGGCGTCACCTCGCTGGCGGTGGGCGACCGGATCGCGGTCTACCTGGCCGTCGGCTGCGGCTTCTGCGCGCACTGCCTCGTCGGTGACCGCATGCTCTGCCCGCAGTTGCAGGTCGTGGGCTTCGACCTCGACGGTGGCGACGCGGAGTACCTCGTCGTCCCGGCCGTCAACTGCCTCAAGCTGCCCGACGCCATGTCCTACGAGACCGGTGCGGTCATGACCGACATGGTCGGGACGCAGTTCCACGCCCAGCAGCGCATCGGCGTGTCGGGCGCCGACACGCTCGCCGTGTTCGGCATCGGGCCCATGGGGGCCGCGGGCATCCTCGTCGGCAAGGGGCGCGGCGCGCGCGTGATCGCCGTGGACTCGGTGCCCCATCGCCTGGAGATGGCGCGCGACCTCGGCGCCGACGAGGTCATCGACTTCTCCGTCGAGGACCCGGTCGAGCGCCTGCGGGCCCTGACGCGCGGGCACGGCGTCGACGCTGCCGTCGAGTGCTCGGGCGCGCCCGCCGCGCAGAACGCCGCGCTGGACGCCGCGCGCGTCCACGGTCGCGTCGCCTTCGTCGGCGAGTCGCGCGAGACGACGATCAACCCGAGCGACCAGATGATCCGCAAGCAGCTCACCGTGATCGGCTCGTGGTACTTCCGGCTCGGAGACTTCCCGGAGATCGCCCGCTTCGTGCTGGATCGCGGCCTGGCCGTCGAGAAGATGGTGACCCACCGGTTCTCCATCGACGAGGCCGAGACCGCGTTTCGCATGTTCGACGAGCGCGAGACCGAGAAGGCCGTCTTCGTCTGGGACGCCTAGCCGTCGGCCGAGACCATCGCGGACGCGACGGCGCCCGCTCGGAAAGGAACCTGCACATGAAGCTCTCGTTCAACTCGTGGGTGTACGCCGCGTTTCCCGCATGGCTGCCGCTGCGGTCGCTGGAGGACACGATCGACACGCTGGCGGAGATCGGCTTCGACGGGATCGAGATCGGCGCCGCCGCGCCGCACGGCTTCCCGGACCACCTCGACGCCGCGCGCCGGCGCGACCTCGTCGCGCACCTCGAGCGTCGCGGCCTGGAGGTCTCCGCCCTGTGCCCGGCGCTCGGAGGTGGCCCCGGCTACAACCCGGTCAGCCCGGACGCGCCCGAGCGCGAAGCCGGCCTGCGCTACATGCAGGCCTGCATCGAGCTGGCCAGCGACCTGTCCTGCGAGCGGGTCATCTTCCTCGGCGGCTACCGGCGGTTCGGTCAGACCCAGGGCGATGCCTGGCGGCTGGCGGTCGAGAGCCTGTCGGCGTGCGGCGAGCACGCCGCGCGTCACGGCGTGAAGCTCGTGGTCGAGCCGACGTCGGCCGACTCCAACCTGCTCGACCACGCGGGCGACTGCGCGCGCCTGATCGACGACGCCGGGGTCGACGCCGGGATCATGCTCGACACGTACCACATCTTCCACCGCCAGGACGAGGTGCGCGACGCCCTGCGCTCGGCGGGCGACCGGCTGGCCTACGTGCACGTGTCGGACCTCAACCGCGACGCGCCGGGGACCCATCGTCACTTCGGCTCGATGGTGCGGGAGCTGCGCGAGCTCGGCTACGACGGCTGGCTCTCGGCCGAGGTCGGGTTCAACCGCCGCGAGCCCGATCCGGACGGGCTGGCCCGGGCCTCCTTCGCCCACCTGCGCGAGATCGTGGACGCACCCGTCGAAGTCGGGTGATTTCGCGGCTCGCGCGGTTGACCGAGCGGGTCGCCGACGGTACGATTTGCTTTTAGAAAGCTAAAGTCTGCGGATTGATGGCTGAAGTCGGGTCAGTAGAGCGCCGAACTTAGGATTCGCGCGAAGGAAGAAAAGGAGAGGCATGCAGATCATCTCGGTCGATCTGGACTGCTGCGCAGGTCATGGGAAGTGCTATCGAGTGGCTCCAGACCTCGTCCGTCCGAAGGACGATCACGGCCACGCCGAGTTCTTCGGCGACCCCGTCGACCCTGGGGACGCCGAGCGCGTGACCCGCGGTGACGCGGCGATCAACCGCTGCCCGGAGCAGGCGCTCTCCTGGCAGCAGGTCTGAGTAGGTCGAGTCCGGCGAGCTGTGACGCGGACTCAGCCACGCACACGGTCATTCACGAGAGGGAAGAGAGAGAGAGAGACGTGAGCCTCTACACCAGTTTCGATCACTACAACCCGCCCATCGGCCCGGACCAGACGCCGTACGACTACTTCGAGGCGCTTCGCGACGAGGCCATCGAGACCGAGACGCCGATCGGCTGGAGCGAGGTCTACGGCGGCTTCTGGGTCTGCACGGGCTGGGAAGAGGCCCGTGAGATCCAGCACGACACCGAGGCGTTCTCCAACATCGACGTGACGTTCCCGTCCTACGCACTGCCCGGCGGTCGTCCGATGATGCTGTCCGGCATCGACGAGCCGGCGCACAAGAAGTACCGCCGCCTCGTGCAGGCGCCGTTCTCGCCGGCGCGGGCCTGGAGCATGGCGGACTACTTCCGCACAGACACCAACCACCTCATCGATCGGTTCATCGACAGCGGACGCGTCGACATCGTGCAGACGCTGACCCAGGAGGTCCCTGGGCGCATGACGGCGATGCTGCTCGGCCTCCCGCCCGAGGAGGGCGGCCGCTACCGCACGTGGGTGCACGCGATCGCCCAGCAGGCGCTGCGCGATCCCGAAGGCGCCGCTCCCCATCTCCGCGAGATGGACGAGCACTTCGAGGTCATCCTGGCCGAGCGTCGCGCCAACCCGGGCGACGACGTCCTCTCGTTGATCATCCAGTCGGAGATCGACGGGGAGCGCCTGACCGACGAGGAGATCAAGGACTTCTTCGTCGTGCTGCTCGTCGGCGGGATCGACAACACCGTCTACCTGCTGGCCAACATGATGTGGCGCCTGGGCTGGGACAAGGAGCTGCGTCGGCGGCTCGCCCGCAAGCCGGCTCTGCTCGAGACGGCGGTCGACGAGTTCCTGCGCTTCTACTCGCCCGGGATCGTGGCTCGCCTGATCACGAAGGAGGTCACGGTCGGCGGCGTCACGATGCAGGCGGGTCAGCACGTCGTGGTCTTCCACCCGATCGTCAACCGCGACCCGCGCCAGTTCGAGAACCCGGACGTCTTCAACCCGGAGCGCACGCCGAACCGCCACTTCGGACTGGGGCTCGGCATCCACCGGTGCCTGGGCGCCCACCTCGTCCGCGTCGAGGCCCAGTGCGTGTTCGAGGAGTTCATGCGGCGGATCCCCGAGTGGGAGCTGGACCCCGAGCGCACGTCCTCGTGGCTGCCCGGGCAGGTCGGAGGCATGGTGTCGGTGCCGATCGTGTTCCCGACCGGCGGCGGCTACCCAGACGCCGATTGGCACGCCAGCCAGCAGCTCGCGGCCGCCTAGCACCAGACGCACCGGGGGGCCGGCCGCACGCCGGCCCCCTCCGTCGACTCATACCACCGTCAACTGAGGAGAGCCGTGAGCGTAGAGGCGAACAAGCAGCTGGTGCGCGACTGGGTGAAGGCCGTCTACGACGGCGACGAGGCCGGGATCCGCAAGGGCCTAGCCGACGACGCGGTCTGGATCTTCCCGGGTGACCTGCCGGTCAACGGGATCTACGAGGGGGCCGACGCGATCGTCAACGACCTGCTCGGCACCGAGGCCATGCCGCTGTACGAGCCCAACAGCCTGACCCACGAGGTGACGTGCATCATCGCCGACGAGTCCAACGTCGCGGTCGAGTGGCGCGGGCAAGGGCGCAGCGCGAAGGGCAAGACCTACGACAACCGCTACGCGTTCTTCTTCGAGGTGCGCGACGGTCTCATCACGTCGGTGCGCGAGCACTGCGACACCCTGTACGTGAAGGAAGTCCTCTACGCATAGTCGATGGCTCCCGGACCCGCGCCGCGGGTCCGGGACGCTCGTCCCGCCGTCGCGAAGGGCGCCGTCCACTCTCTCGCCCGCTTGGGCAGCTCGCCTTGTCATGTCAGGTCAGATCACGCCCTTCAGCCAACCATGCCCTCCCCAGCGCCGGCGCGCCGCTCGATCACTCGGCGCGACCTGCCCACGCCCGGTTGGGACACGCGTCAGTCGCCGGAGCCACCGAGCGGAGGAGAGATGAAGATGAGCGGAGGAGAGACGAAGATCCGGGTAGGCATCGTTGGCACCGGCTTCGCCGCTGGCAACCACCTCGATGCGCTCAGTCGGCTGCGCAACGTGGAGGTCGTCGCCGTGGCCGGGCGCAACGAGCAGCGGGCCCACGAGTTCGCGGGGCCCGCGGCGATCGCCCGGGCGTACGGTTCCTACCAGGACCTGCTGGCCGACGACACGATCGACGCCGTCCACAACTGCACGCCGAACCACCTCCACGCCGAGGTGAGCATGGCGGTGCTGGACGCCGGCAAGCACCTGCTCTCCGAGAAGCCGCTGGCCGTCGACAGCCGGCAGAGCCTCGCGCTCGTCGATCGGGCCGACGCCGCTCGAGCCAGCGGGATCGTCGCGGGCGTGTGCTTCAACTACCGCCACTACCCGCTCGTCGCCGAGCTCAAGGAGATCACCGAGACACAGCGATTCGGTGCGGTGCACTTCATCCACGGGGGCTATCTCCAGGACTGGCTGCTCTACCAGACCGACTGGAGCTGGCGCGTCGACTCCGAGCTCAACGGTCCGTCGCGCGCAGTGGCGGACATCGGCTCGCACTGGCTGGATCTCGTGCAGTACATCGCCGGAGCGCGGATCGTCTCGGTGTTCGCCGATCTCGGGTCGCTGCATCCGGTGCGGCGCCGTACGGCGATGTCCTCGACCTTCGGGTCGGACGGGGGTGATGGCGATGACGTCGCCGTGGACACCGAGGACTTCGCCACGGTGGCGGTGCGCTTCGACAGCGGTGCCCGGGGATCGGTCGTGCTCTCCCAGGTCAGCGCGGGCCACAAGAACTGCCTGTTCTTCACGATGAACGCCGGCAGCGCCTCGTGCTCCTGGAACCAGGAGGACCCGAACCGGCTGTGGATCGGTCACCGTGACGAGGCCAACCGCGAGCTCGTGCGCGATCCGGCGCTGCTCGGCGAGCGCGGCGCCGCCCTCGCCCACTTCCCCGGGGGGCACGAGGAAGGCTGGCCCGACGCGCTGCGCAACCTGTTCGCCGACTTCTACCGCGCCGTCGAGGCTCAGCGCGCCGGGCTCTCCTACGAGCCGTCGTTCGCCACCTTCGAGCAGGGCCACCAGATCGTGCAGCTGGTGGAGGCGATCACCGCGAGCCACGAGTCGCGCGGCTGGGTCGAGGTCGGCCGGGTCGAGGAGCTGGCGATATGAGCGCGGGGGCGAGCGTGACCAAGCCGTTGGTCGCGGTCACCGGAGCCGGCTCCGGCATCGGCGCCGCGGTGGCCAGGGCGTTCAGCGCCGCGGGGCATCCGCTGCTGCTCACCGGCCGCCGGGTGGAACGTCTGGAGGCGCTGGGGCTCCCGGACGCCATGTGCCGTCCCGTCGACGTCCTCGACGTCGACGGCTACCGAGCGGTCGTCGACGAGGCGCAGGCGGCGTACGGGCCGGTCGACCTCCTCGTCAACAACGCCGGGACGATGGCGCTCGAGCAGATCGCGGCCCAAGCGCCCGAGGCCTGGAGCCGGCAGTTCGAGATCAACTGCGTGGGCCTGTTGAACTGCACCTCCGCGGTGCTGCCCGCCATGCTCGAGCGCGGCGGGGGGACGATCATCAACGTCGGGTCCACCGCGGGCCGCACCCTGTACCCGAACCACACCGCCTACTGCGCGAGCAAGCACGCCGTGCACACCATGACGGAGGGCCTGCGCCGGGAGGCCGCGCCGGCGGGCGTCCGGGTGATCCTCGTCGCGCCCGGGATGGTCGACAGCGAGCTGCTGTCCGGCACGGACTCGGAGATCCACCGGCAGGCGTGGCTGGACTACCGCGACGAGATCGGGGGCGCGATCGCGCCCGAGGACATCGCGTCGGCGATGCTGTTCGCCTACCAGCAGCCACAGAGCATCTGCATCTGGGAGATGGTCGTCGCACCGACGCGCCAGCTCAGCTGACCGTTACGGCGAGGGGAACGCGCATGGGACGTCCGATCACGTTGTTCACCGGCCAGTGGGCCGACCTTCCGCTCGAGGAGCTCGCGGCCAAGGTCGGAGCGTGGGGGTTCGACGGGCTCGAGCTCGCCTGCTGGGGCGACCATTTCGAGGTCGATCGTGCCGTGACCGAGACCGGCTACGTGGCCGGACGGCGGGCGCTGCTCGAGCGTCACGGGCTCGGCTGCTGGGCGATCGGCGCCCACCTGGTCGGGCAGGCGGTCTGCGACCCGATCGACGCCCGCCACGAGGCCATCCTGCCCGCCGCCGTGTGGGGGGACGGTGACCCGGAGGGCGTGTCGCGCCGGGCCGCCGAGCGCATGAAGGACACCGCGCGGGCCGCCGCGCTGCTCGGGGTCCCCGTCGTCACCGGGTTCACCGGCTCGGCCATCTGGCACCTGCTCTACTCGTTCCCGCCGAACGACTTCGCGGCGATCGAGCGCGGCTACGACCAGTTCGCCGAGCGGTGGGGTCCGATCATCGACGTCTTCGACGCCGAGGGCGTGCGCTTCGCGCTCGAGGTGCACCCGACGGAGATCGCCTACGACTTCCCGACCACGCGCCGGGCGCTGGAGGCGCTGGACCGGCGCGAGGGCTTCGGCATCAACCTCGACCCGAGCCACTTCGCGCATCAGTTCCTCGACCCGGCGGCCTTCGCCGAGACGTTCGCCGACCGGATCTACCACGTGCACGTCAAGGACTCGCGCAAGCGGCTCGACGGGCGCCGCTCGATCCTGGGCTCGCACCGGGACTTCGGCGATCCGGAGCGCGGGTGGGACTTCGTGTCGCCTGGCCACGGCGACGTCGACTTCGAGAGCCTCTTCCGCGCCGTGAACCGGATCGGCTACGCGGGCCCGCTCTCGATCGAGTGGGAGGACCCGGGCATGGATCGTGCGTGGGGCGCGCAGGACGCCCTCGCGTTCGTGCGCAGGGCGGACTTCCCGCCATCGGAGATCGCGTTCGACGCGGCGATGCAGCAAAGGAGCGGATGATGACCGAGCTGGGACGGCAGACACCCACCGTGGCGGAGCTTGCGACCGCGATGACGGTGCAGTTCCAGCGCCCCGGAGCCTTTCACGAGCTTCCGGGCGGCGCGAGCCTGGACGAGCGTGCCGAGGCACAGCTGCTGGGTGCGGACCTGGAGCTCCTGCGCCGCTTGCGAGGCGAGATGCGCGCGACGGTCGCCGCCGCCGCGGCGTCGCTGATCGAGTCCCCGGAGGTGCGCGACGCCGTCGCCGGGCTCCCGCGCGACCTCAGCATCGCGGTGGTCGGCGACAGCCTGAGCGCCGACCACCAGTCCTGGGCCGAGATCGTGCGGGACGTGCTCAGCGCCCTGCGGCCCGACGTCGAGCTCCTCAACCTGGCCAAGTCCGGGGATACGACGATGGACAGCGTCCGGCGCCTCGGCCTCGTCCTCGGCGACCGGCGGCCCGAGCTGTTCGTCGTGGTCATCGGGACCAACGACGCCACGCGCACGCTGCCGTTCGAGGGCGGGACGTTCATCTCCGACGAGCAGACACGCTCCAACTGCGCCCGCCTGGCGGAGATCATCGCCGGCTGGGGCGGACGCTCGGTCTGGGTGACGCCGCCCCCGCTGCTCGACGAGGCGGTCGCCTCGTTCCCGGTGTTCCAGCTGATGGGCATCCGCTACACGACCGAGGACGTCGCCCGCAAGGCGGACATCGTCCGCGCGTGCGGTCAGCCCGTGATCGACCTCTGGGAGACGTTCTCCGGCCCGGAGCTCGGCGAGCTGCTGATGGACGACGGGCTGCATCTGGATGCGCCCGGTCAGCTCGCGCTCGCGCGGAGGGTCCTCCTGGAGGGCCTCGGCTGAGCGACATGGAGCGAGCGACGACCGAGAGGAGGGGACCATCGCCTACGTGATCAACGAGCCGTGCATCGGCACCAAGGAGGGCGCCTGCGCGGAGGTATGCCCGGTCGAGTGCATCCATCCGGCTCCGGGCGAGCCCGGCCACGAGGAGGCCGAGCAGCTCTACATCGATCCGATCGAGTGCATCGACTGCGACGCGTGCCTCGTGGCCTGCCCCGTCGACGCGATCACCGCCGGCGACGAGGTGCCGCCGAAGTGGGAGATCTACATCGAGCGCAACGCCGCGTACTACCGCGACCGGGGCTGAGCCCAGCTCCTCGCGACGCTGGGGTGCGTGGTGTCGCCGCTCCGCCGGCTTCCCGCCTTGCCGGAGTCGTCGCGGAACGCGGAGTCGATGAGGGCCGCGGCGCTCAGTCCGCCGGGCCGGTCTCGACCGGCCGGCGGGCGCGGCGCATGCGCCAGCGGCCCGCCGCGGGCGGGGCCTCGTCCGGCGGCTCGCGCCCGCCGTGGGCCGCCTCCAGCGGGCGGACCCACAGCTCCTCGACGAGGATCTTCACGGTCACGAGAATCGGCACGGCGACGATCAGGCCGATGAAGCCGAACAGCCGCTCGACCGCGATGACGCCGATCGCGACGAGCGCCGGGTGCAGCTCGACCGCCCGGGCCATGACGAGCGGCTCGATGACGTTGCCCTCGAGCTGGTGCGCCAGCAGGTAGATGCCGGCGACGATCAGCGCCTTGCCCGGCGAGATCGTCAGGGCGAGCAGGATGGGCGGGATCGCGCTCACCAGCGCGCCGTAATAGGGGACGACCATCGCCAGCGCCGTCAGCGTGGCGAAGACGACGGCGTACGGCAGGCGCACGGCCATCAGGCCGAGGTAGGTGACGACGAAGAGGACGAGCATCCCCAGGCCCAGGCCGCGCAGCCAGCCGACGTAGGCCTGCGCGAGCCGGTCCATGATGTGGCGGGCGTGGGCGCGTCGCGGCGGGGCGATCAGGCGGACCACGCCGCGCACCAGCGACTCGGGCTGGATCGCCGAGTACAGCGACGTGAGCGCCACGACGACGAGCGTCGTGAGCACGCCCGCCACGCCGGCCCCGACGGCGGTCGCGGGCCCGAGCAGCTTCTGCGGGTGCTGGGTGTAGCCGTTGACGAAGCGCTGGAAGTCCTGGCCGGCGTTGCTCGAGCGCGAGTGCGTGACGCGGCCGAGGTCGTGGCGCAGGTGGTCGACGGTCGACGGCAGCGCGTCGATCAGGCGGTTGCCCTCGCTGGCGAACACGGGGACGAGCACGGCGATGATGGCCGCGATGACGCCGGTGCCGGCGAGGAGGACGAGCGGAGCCCCGACGCCGCGCGGGACGTGCAGGCGCTCGAGCCGGCCCGCGGCCGCGGACATCGGGACGGCGACGATCACGATGAGCAGGCCGAGCAGCAGCAGGCTGGCGATGATCGGGAAGACGAGCACGACGACGAGCAGCGCGAAGGCGAGCAGGACCGCGCGGTACAGCGCGGTCGGGGTCAGTCGCTCGTCGTCGTGGGCCGCGGCGCGCGAGCGCCCGTCGTCCATGGCCCTGACAATGGGGCGTCCGAGGGCCACTTCAAGCGCCGGCGTCGGCGGCGGCGCTCAAGTCCGCTGAGCGGTGAGCCGATGCAGGAGAGGTCGAAGATCACGTCCTGGGGAGGACAGACCTATGCGTCGCTTCATCGTCGCCGCCATCGCCGCCCTTGGCCTGGTGGGCGTCGCGCCCGCCGCCACGCCGGCCGCGCCGCCCGCGAGCATCGCGCGCAAGACGTGCAGCGGATCGTTCACGCACGGCGTCATCGGCGGCGTCCAGAAGTGCCTGCGCCGCGGCGAGTTCTGCGCGCACGGCTACGACCGCCAGTACCGCCGCTACGGATTTCGCTGCGTCAGCCGGGACGCCCGGGGCAACTACCACCTGACCTGAGAGCTACGCGGCCGACAGCAGCTCCCCGGCCACGCGGTCGGTCGCGTCGCCGGCGCCGCCGAGCAGGCGGCGCGAGAGCTGGGCGCGGCGGAAGAACAGCGGCGCGTCGTGCTCCCAGGTGGCGCCGATGCCGCCGTGGGTGACGATGCTCTGACGCGCGGCGAAGTCCAGCGCGCCGCTCGCCGCCGACCGCGCGGCGCTGGCCGCCAGGGCGAGCTCCTGGGGGCGGTCGTCGAAGGCCCAGCCGGCGTAGTAGAGCAGCGAGCGAGCGTTCTCCTGGCGGCGCAGGATCTCGGTCAGCCCGTGCTTGATCGCCTGGTAGGAGCCGATCGCCCGCCCGAAGGTGAAGCGCTCCCTGGCGTACTGCACCGCGGTCTCGAGGATGGTCTCGACCGCGCCGAGCGACTCGGCCGCCAGCAGCGACTGGGCGAGGTACCACGCCCGCGCGAGCTGCTCCGACGGCACGGCCAGGCGGCGCCCGGTCGTCCCGTCGAGGGTCACGTGCGCCAGCGAGCGCGTGGCGTCGTAGCGGCGGACCGGCTCGATCGTGGCCGCGCCGGCCTCGACCGCGCCCGCCACCGGGGCGCCGTCGTCGTCGACCCCGACCACGACGAGCAGGTCGGCGCCGGGTGCGTCGGGCACCCAGGCGACCTCGCCCGCGAACGTCACCGAGTCGCCGTCGACCGTGGCGCGCGGTGCCGGGGCGCGGCGCTTGCCCGTGCGCGCGTCGACGGTCCAGCCGTCCAGCACGTCGCCCGGTGGGCGGACCGGCAGCCAGGCCGGCCGCGTGTCGCCGGCGCCGACCGCCTCCAGCGACGCGTCGCCCGCCGCCTGCAGCAGGGCGCCGGCGGGCAGCGTCCCCAGCAGCGGCACGCCGGCCAGCACGCGGCCGCACTCCTGGGCCACGAGCATGGCGTCGAACGGGCTCAGCTCCGCGCCCCCGTGGTCCTCGTCCACCAGCAGCCCGGGCCACCCGGCCTCCACCGCCGTCGGCCACAGGTCGGGCAGCGCGCCGCCCTCGAGCGCCTCGCGCGCCGCCGCCACCGTCTTGACGCGCGACAGGGTGCCGCGCGCCGCCTCGCGCAGGAGCTCCTGCTCGTCGCTGAGCGCCAGGTTCATAGCGTCGCCGCCTCCTTCTCCTTGGCCCGCAGCTCGCTGAACGGGATGCCCTTGTCCAGGCGCGGCTCGGGCGGCAGGCCCAGCACGCGCTCGCCCACGGTGTTGCGCAGGATCTCCTCGGTCCCGCCGGCCGACTTCAGGCCGGGCAGGAACGAGATCATGTAGGCCCACTGGCTGTCGTCGTCGAGCGCGTCGGGGCCGAGGACGTCGGCGATGAGCTCGCCGGCGGCGATCGCCGCGTTGACCGTCGTCACCTTGGCCAGGCCGGCCTCGGGGCCGGGTATCTGGCCGCGCTGCAGCGCCGTGAGCGTGCGGTAGCCGGTGAACTTGATCGCCAGGAGGTCGACGCCGATCTCGCCCAGGCGCTTGCGCACCTCGGGGTCGCGGCGCGCCTCGTGGTCGGACGCGATCGCGCGCGCGAAGCGATCCTCCTTGTAGCCCAGTCCCTCCGACCCCAGGCCGATGGTCAGGCGCTCGAACATGAGCGTCGTCAGGGCGGTGCGCCAGCCGTCGTCGACCTGCCCGCAGACGGCGTCGGCCGGCAGGCGGACGTCGTCGAGGAAGACCTCGTTGAACTCGGCCTCGCCCGAGATCTGGCGCAGGCCGCGGACGGTCACGCCGCCGGCGTCCATGGGGAGGACGAACATCGTCAGCCCGCGGTGCTTGTGCTGCTCGGGGTCGGTGCGCGCCAGCAGCAGGCCGAAGGCGGCGAAGTGGGCGTTGGTCGTCCACACCTTCTGGCCGTTGAGCACCCACGTGCCGTCGTCCTGCAGGCGCGCGCGCGTCTGGACGGCCGCGAGGTCCGAGCCGGCGGCCGGCTCGGAGAAGAGCTGGCACCAGACCTCGTCGCCGTGGAGCATCGGGCCCAGGTAGCGGCCCTTCTGCTCGTCGCTGCCGTGGGCGATGATCGTCGGGCCGAGCATGCCGACGCCGATCACGTCGAGGATGCCCGGGACGCCGGCGCGGGCGATCTCCTGGCTGACGATGACCTGCTCGATCGGACCCAGGCCCTGACCGCCGAGCTCGGCCGGCCACGTGACCCCGGCCAGCCCGCCCTCGGCCAGCCGGCCCTGCCAGCGGCGGCGCGCGTCGACGTAGGCGCTGTCCTCGGCGCCGGCGCGCGTGCTGCGCGCCTCGGGCGCCTCGCCCCGGTGCTCGTCGAGCCACGCGCGCACCTTCGCGCGGTACTCGGCCTGCTCGGGCGTGTCGTTCAGGTCCACCCTGCCTCCTTTGGCTGACTGGCCAGTCGGTCGGTGGACTATACGGGCGAGCACACCCCGCGGTCGCATCTGGCGCCGTCTTCCCGGCCGCGCGGGGTACGCTCCGTCCCATGGGGCACGAGGCCCGCGACCGGGCGTGGACCGAGATCGAGCGCCGGATCGTGTCCGGGCGGCTGCGGGGCGGCGACCGCGTCGACGAGGAGGCGCTGGCGGGGAAGCTCGACGTGCGCGTCGGCTCCGTCCGCGAGGCGCTCTCGGCGCTCGAGCGCGACGGGTTCGTGCGCGGCGTGGTCGACGGCGGCTACGAGGTCGCCGACCTGTCCGAGGCCGAGGTCCGCGAGGCCTACCCGGTGGCCATCCTGCTCGAGGGCCTCGCGCTGCGCACGACGCCGCGCTTCCCCGCCGAGGCCGTCCGGCGCCTGCGCGAGATCAACGACGCGATGGCCGCCGCGGTCGGCCACCCGATGCGAGCGGCGACGAGCGACTGGGAGTTCCACGACGAGCTCACGCGCCACTGCGCCAACGAGCAGCTCCTGGGCACGCTGCGCCCGCTCAAGCGGATGCTGCTGCGCTACGAGTACGCGTACATGTCGGCCGACGACTTCGTCGACCGCTCGGTGGCTCAGCATCGCGAGATCGCCGACGCGCTGGAGCGCGGCGACCTCGAGGCGGCGGCGCTGGTCGTGGCGGCCAACTTCCGCGACTCGCTGCCGGGCATCCTCGAGCGCATCGAGCGCGCGTCGGCGGCCCGGGCATGAGCGCGCCGCTGACCCTGGAGCTGGCCACGCGCCTGCTCGCCGCGGGCGAGGATGCGGCGCGCGAGCGCGACCTGCGGCTGGCGCTGGTCGTCGTCGACGCCGGCGGCCACACGGTCGCGCTGCACCGCATGGACGGCACGCCGTGGATCGCCCCCGAGATCGCGACCGGCAAGGCGTGGACGGCGGCGGCCTACCGTGCGCCGAGCGCGACGGAGGGTGAGAAGGCCAAGAAGCTGCCGACCTTCACCGGCGCGATCTCGACCATGACCGACGGGCGCTACACGCCGCAGATCGGCGGCCTGCCGATCGAGGTCGGGGGCGAGGTGGTCGGGGCGATGGGCGCCAGCGGCGCCTCGGGCGAGGAGGACGAGGCCGTCGTCCGCGCCGCGCTGGAGCGCGTGCTCGCCTAGCGCTGGGCGACGAAGCCGCGGTCGAGGAGCTGGGTGGCCTGGCGCGCCGGGTCGGGCGAGTGCAGCAGGACCACGCCCAGGCGCCGGCCGTTGCGCCGCGCCGCGGCGACCAGGCAGCGCCCGGCCGCGTCGGTGAAGCCGGTCTTGATGCCGATCGCCCCCGGATAGCCCTGGCGCAGCAGCGGGTTGTTGTTGAACAGGTACAGCCGGCCGCCCTTGATCGGGAAGGGCAGGACGGCGCGCCGGCGACCGACGATGCGCGCCAGGCGCGGCTCGTCGAGCACGGCGCGCGCCATCTCGGCCAGGTCGACGGCGCACGAGTGGTTGCCCTGGTCCTCGAAGCCCGACGGCGAGGAGAACTCCGTGCAGGTCAGGCCCATCTGGCGCGCCTGGTCGTTCATGCGCCCGACGAAGCTCGCGACCGTGCCGCCGATGCGCTGCGCGAGCGCGATCGCGGCGTCGTTGCCCGACGGGAGCATGAGGCCGTTGAGCATCGTCTCGAGCTTGACGCGCTTGCCGCGCGGCAGGACGCCGACGCCCGAGCCCTGGTAGGCGAGCGCCTCCTTGGTGACCAGGACCTTCGCGTCGGGCGGCGCGCTCTCGACGACGAGCAGCGCCGTCATCATCTTGGTCAGGCTGGCGATGGGCAGGATGCGCACGGGCAGCCGCCGCCACAGCACCTGCCCGGTGTCGAGGTCGAAGAGCAGGCCGCTGCGGGGCGGCCGCTTGAACGTCACCCGGACGGGGTCGTTCGCCCCGATCAGCTTGAGCGTGAGCGGCCGGGCGCCGGGGGTGGCGGCTCCGACCGGCCCGTTGGCGATCTGCAGCGGCTCGGGCAGCGGCCGCGTCGACGCGCCGGCGTGCGTCCCGCGCGAGCCGCAGCCCGTGACGAGTGCGGCGGCGATGGCGCCGGCGACGACCAGGGTCCGGCGGCTCATCGCGGCGGAGGATGCAGCAGCGCCCCGACGACGCCGAACCCCAGCAGGGCGAGCACGAGGCCCGAGAGCACCGTGAGGACGTCGATGCCGCCGCTGGCGACGGCGTGCAGCGTCAGGGCGAGGAGGGCGAGGACGAACAGCAGCGTGACGAGCAGCAGGGCCGTCCGCATCAGTAGACGGGGTACTTGGGCTGGCCGTAGGCGGCGCTGCGTCTGACCGCGAACAGCTTGACCGCCAGCAGCCCGAAGACGAACCCGCCGACGTGCGCGAAGTACGCGACGCCGCCCTGTCCGCCGGTCGGCGCGGTCAGGTTGACGGCGCCGAAGACCGCCTGCTGGGCGAACCAGATGAACAGGAAGAAGAACGCGGGGATCTCGATGAAGGTGAAGAAGACGAACAGGAAGATCAGGGTCAGCACCCGCGCGCGCGGATAGAGCACGATGTAGCCGCCCAGGACGGCGGCGATCGCGCCCGAGGCGCCGAGCGTGGGGACCGTCGAGTCGGGGCTGACGGCGATCTGCAGGGCGAGGGCCGCGATGCCGCCGAGCAGGTAGAAGACCAGGTAGCGCACCGGCCCCATGGCGTCCTCGACGTTGTTGCCGAAGATCCACAGGAAGAGCATGTTGCCGCCGAGGTGCAGCAGGCCGGCGTGCGAGAACATCGACGTGAAGATCGTCAGCGCCGTGGGGATCGACGACGGCTCGTGCGGGCCGCAGGCGATCGCGCGGCCGGCGGCGACGAGGTCGCAGTGCTGCCCCGGGTGGGTGATCTCGTACGGGATCGCCCCGTAGTGGAAGAGGTCGGCCTGCTTGAGCGAGTTGCCGGTGAAGTCGATCCCCGTCTTCGGCTGCAGGAAGAAGTAGACGAAGACGTTGATCGCGATCAGCGCGATCGTTACGAACGGCGTGCGGTCGGTCGGCAGGTTGTCCTTGAGCGGGAACAGGGCTCGGGAAGGCTACCCGGCCGGCACGGGCCTAGTGCACGATCATGGCGACCCGCCGCCCGCCGTGGGTGCGGCCGGCCGCCGGGCCGTAGGCGTAGCCCCCGCCGAGCAGGAGGACGCGCACCGCGGTGCCGCTGGGCGCGTGCACGCGGCAGGCGACCCGGCCGCGCGCGTGGCGTGCGCAGCCCACGCGCACGCGCACGCGCCGGACGCTCGAGCGCGGTAGCGCCGG
>JAXDHQ010000151.1:0-19708 GCA_034664395.1 Solirubrobacteraceae bacterium
GCCTCAACGAGCCGGGCACCGACCACGTCGGCAACTCGGGCGCCAACGAGTTCGCCCACGGCCAGGGCGCCGGCCCGGGCACGGCCGACGAGTTCCTGCACGCGAACTTCTACGGGTCGGCCGTCGACGGCAGCGGCAACGCCCAGTGCGGCGCCGGCCAGACCGGCTACATCCAGGCCTACAACCCGTTCCGCGACAGGAACGTCCAGGGCGACCCCTACCAGGGCGCCGTCACCGATCCGTTCCCGCCCGCGCGCCGCCTGGGCCCGACCTACGCGCAGTTCGACCGCGAGGGCAAGGGCGTGGGCCTGAACCCCGACCACGTGCCGGCGGGCGAGACGTTCACCGACCGCCCCGGCGGCCACGGGGCCGAGATCCAGAGGCCGACGCCATGAGGCGCCGCCGTCGCAAGGGGATGAGCCCGTTCGCGGCCGGCGCGCTGACGCTCGTCCTGCTCGCAACCGGCGTGTACTTCGGCTTCACCAAGTCGCTCCCGTTCCAGCACCACTACAGCGTGCGGGCGGTGTTCTCCAGCGCCAACGGCATCCGCGCCAACTCGCCGGTGCGGATCGCCGGCGTCAACGTCGGCAAGGTGACCAAGGTCGCCCACGTGCAGGACGGCGCGCAGGCGGCGGTGGTCACGATGCGCATCGATCGCAAGGGCCTGCCGATCCACACCGACGCCCGCTTCAAGATCCGGCCGCGGATCTTCCTGGAGGGCAACTTCTTCGTCGACGTCAGCCCCGGCTCGCCGTCGGCGCCGAAGCTGGGCGACGGCGACCGCGTGCCGATCAACCAGACGGCCGCGCCGGTCCAGCTCGACCAGGTGCTCAGCGTCCTGCAGGCGCCGACCCGCGAGGACCTGCGCTCGGTCCTGCGCGAGCTCTCCAGCGGCCTGAGCGGCGACGGCGCCCGCGGCTACAGCGCCTCGATCCCGTTCTGGAAGCCGGCCTACCGCGACTCGGCGATCGTCTCCGAGGCGCTGCAGGGGACCCAGCCGCACGACCTGTCGCGCCTCATCGACAAGGCCGGCGCGACCGCCGCGGCGATCGACCGCAACCGCGTCCAGCTCAAGTCGCTGGTCACCGACTTCGACACCACCGCCGCCGCGTTCGCCGTCCGCGACCGCGAGCTGTCGGCGGCCGTGGCCGAGCTGCCGCGCACGCTGCGCGCCGGCCTGCCGGCGCTGGCGGCGCTCAACCGCTCGTTCCCGGCGGTGCGCGGGCTGATCCGCACGGCGCGGCCGGCCGTGCGCTCGTCCGGTCCGGCGCTCGACGCGAGCATGCCCTTCGCGCGCCAGGCGCGCGGGCTGGTCTCCGAGCCCGAGCTGCGCGGCCTCTCGCACGACCTGCGCCCGGTGGTGCCGTCGCTGACCGAGCTCAACCAGCGCTCGGCGCCGCTCTACGCCCAGGTGTCGCAGGCGTCCAACTGCCAGAACAACGTGATCCTGCCCTGGTCGCAGGACAAGATCGACGACAAGGCGTTCCCGGCGCAGGGCCCGGTCTTCGAGGAGGCGACCAAGCCGCTGCCGGGCCTGGCCGGCGAAAGCCGCTCGGGCGACGCCAACGGCCAGTGGTTCCGCGTCCTGCTGTCGCCGCCGAAGATCGCCTACCCGTTCGGCACGGACAAGCTGTTCCTGGCCTCCAACCCGATCCAGGGCGTCAACCCGCCCGCGCCCAAGAACCACGCGCGGCCGCCGCTGCGCGCCGACGTCCCGTGCGAGACCCAGCAGCCGCCGGACCTGCGCACGGTCCCCGACGCGGCGCCGCAGGGGATCCCCCTGGCGCAGCCGCCGGCCGCGGCCGAGACGAAGGCGCTGCAGGACACCGTCGACTGGCTGCGCAAGGACGTCAAGAACGAGGGCCTGCCGTTCAAGGTCTCCGACGTTCCCGCCACGCTCCAGGAGCTGCGCAGGTGAGGACCGCGATCCGCAAGCACGCCGGTCACATGGCCGCCATCCTCGGGCTCGCGGTCGTGGCCGCGATCGTGGGGATGTACATCCTCTCCCACCAGCGCATGCGCTTCCCGTGGGAGGGCGCGCCGTTCCGCCTGCAGGCCGCGTTCAGCACCGCGCAGGCCGTCACGCCCGGCCAGGGCCAGACCGTCCGCGTCTCGGGCGTGCGCGTGGGCGACATCACGCAGGTCGGCCTGAAGGACGGCCACGCGGTGGTCACGATGGACCTCGACCCCCAGTACAAGGGCCTCGTCCACACCGACGCCACCGCCCTGCTGCGCCCCAAGACCGGGCTGAAGGACATGTTCATCGAGCTCGACCCGGGCACGAACGCGGCGCCGGCGGCCAAGGCGGGATGGACGCTCCCGGTCTCCAACACGCTGCCCGACGTCAACCCGGACGAGATCCTCTCCTCGCTGGACAGCGACACGCGCGACTACCTCAAGCTGCTGATCGACGGCGCCGGCCAGGGCCTGAAGGGCCGCGGCGCCGACCTCCGCGAGGTCTTCCGCCGCTTCGAGCCCACCCACCGCGACCTCGCGCGGGTCAACGGCCTCGTCGCCCAGCGCCATCGCAACCTCAGCCGCCTCGTGCACTCGCTCGGCGACCTCAACGACGAGCTGGCGGGCAAGAGCGACGACCTCGCCGCGCTGGTCTCCTCGTCCTCGGCCGTCTTCCGCGCGTTCGCCTCCGAGCAGGCCAACGTGTCGCGCTCCGTCGGCGACCTGCCCGGCGCGCTGCGCCAGACCACCGACACGCTGGGCCGCGTCGAGCGCTTCGCGAACGTCCTGCGCCCGGCCGCCGTGCACCTGCAGCCGGCGCTGAAGGCGCTCGACCGGGCCAACGGCGCCGTGGCGCCCTTCGCCACCGAGGCGGCGCCGATCGTCCGCGACCGGATCCGCCCGTTCGTGCGCGACGCGCGCCCGGTCGTGCGGTCGCTGAACGCCCCCGCCGGCCAGCTCTCCGACGCGACCCCCGACCTGACGTCCTCGTTCACCGTCCTCAACCACCTGTTCAACCTCGCCGCCTACAACCCCAACGGCCGTGAGGACCCGAGCAAGGACGGCCGCGAGGAGGGCTACCTGTTCTGGATCGCCTGGCTGCAGCACAACGGCGCCTCGCTGTTCTCGACCTCCGACGCCAACGGCCCGTTCCGGCCGGTCACCCTCGGCGGCACGTGCCAGACGCTGAAGTCGCTGGCCGCCACGGCGCCGCCGATGAACCTCCAGCTCCTGCCCGCCCTCACCGACCCGCAGGCGTGCGGAGCCAAGTAGGAGCGCGATGCAGAAGCAGGCTCCCTCCCCGGCGAAGATCCTCACGATGGTGCTGTTCACGCTGTCGTGCTTCGGCCTGCTGCTGTTCCTGTGGCTGAGCTTCGGCGGCCCGATCCCGCTCAAGCCCAAGGGCTACGAGTTCAAGGTCGCCTTCCCCGAGGCCACGCAGCTCGGCCTCGAGGCCGACGCGCGCGTGGCCGGCGTCACGATCGGCAAGGTCCGCGCGAAGGACATCGACCCCAAGCACCCCAACCGCACGATCGCCACGATCGAGGTCGACCGCCGCTACGCGCCGATCGCCCGCGACGCGCGCGCGATCCTGCGCCAGAAGACGCTGCTGGGCGAGACCTACGTCGAGCTGACGCCCGGACATGCCAAGCGGGCGGGAACGGTGCCCGACGGCGGCATGCTGGCGGACAGCCGCGTGGCCAAGACGGTCGAGCTCGACGAGATCTTCCAGGCGCTGGACCCCAAGACGCGCGCGAGCTTCCGCGTCTGGCAGCAGGACCTGGCCAAGGCCGTCGACGGCCGCGGGCGCGACCTCAACGACGCCATCGGCAACCTCCCCGCGTTCGTCGACGACGGCAGCGACCTGCTCTCCGTCCTGGACGCCCAGAGCCAGGCGGTGCGCGGCTTCGTGCGCGGCACCGGGCAGGTCTTCGGCGCGCTGACCCAGGACCAGGGCCGGCTGCGCGACCTCATCGTCAACGCCGGGCAGACGTTCGACGCCACCTCGCGCCAGCAGGAGGCGCTGGCCCGGACGATCAGGATCTTCCCGACCTTCCTGGACGAGTCGCGCCTGACCTTCCAGCGGGTGGAGAGCTTCTCCAAGGACACCGACCCGCTCGTGCAGGAGCTGCGCCCGGCGGCGCAGGACCTGACGCCGACGCTGCGCGACGTCAAGGCGCTGTCGCCCGACCTGCGCAACCTGTTCGTCAACCTCGACCCGCTCATCACCGCATCGAAGACCGGGATGCCGGCGCTGCGCGACACGCTGACCGCTGCGCGCCCGCTGCTCGGCCAGGTGCAGCCCTTCCTCGAGCAGCTCAACCCGGTGCTGCAGTGGCTCGAGTACCACCAGCTCACCACCGCGGACTTCCTCTCCAACGGCGCCGCGGCGCTGGCCGACACGACCGCGACCGTCACCGACCAGGAGATGGGCCACTACCTGCGCCAGTTCGGCCCGATCGGCGCCGAGACGATGGGCATGTACGCCACGCGCCCGGCGGCCTCGCGGGGCAACGCCTACCTGACGCCGAACGCGCTGGCCGGCAGCCAGCGCGCGCGCAACATGATGTTCCCCAACAACGACTGCAACAACGCCGGCGGCGAGCGGATGACCTCGGTGCCCGACACCAGCGACACGCCATCCTGCTTCGTGCAGACCCCGCCGCTGTGGCCGCCGGGCAACACGCGCGAGTACCCGCACGTGGACGCGGCGAACTACGCGAAGCCGTAGGGCGCTACGCGACCGACGCCTCGCGCACCGCGACGGCGGCGAGGAAGTCCAGCAGCCCGTCGGCGAGCCCGTGGTCGCCGGAGATCTCGAGCTCGGTCAGCGAGGCGTCGAGGCCGAACGCCTCGACCCACGCGCGCTCGGGACCGGAGATGACGGCGTCGGCCTCGGGGGCCGGACGCTCCTCGTAGTCGACGTGCCCGCGATCGACGTGCAGCAGGTGCTCGCCGGCCGCGGTGCCGTCGGCGATCCGGACCGCCACCGTGCCCCGCAGCTCGACCGGAGCCGTGAGCCCGGGGGCGCAGCGCAGGATCGCGCCGACGTCGATGGCCTCGCCCGGCCGCGGCGGCCCCCACGCCCAGCGATAGCCCCAGCGCGCCAGGGCGCCCACGACCGGCAGGAGGTCGCGCGCGCGCTCGGTCAGCTCGTAGTCGACGCGCGGCGGCACCTCGCGGTAGCGCTGGCGCGTCAGCAGGCCGTCGGCGACCATGCGGTTCAGCCGCGAGCGGAGCTGCTCGGTCGAGATCCCCGGCAGGACGCGCTGCAGCTCCACGAAGCGCCGCGGACCGCCCGCCAGATCGCGGACGATGAGCAGCGTCCACTTGTCCCCGACCAGGTCGAGGGCGCGTGCGTCCGGCGCCCACTGGTTGTAGGGATGTCGCTTCGGGGGAGGGGTCGCGGAAATGGAGAGGCCTTCTGACAAACGAGAGGGGAGTGGAAGCCCCCGTCGCACCCAACCTTAGTGCACGGCCCGGGTGAGCCGCTGCACTTTCGGCGGGTGTCCAGCGGGAATTCGGACCTTCGCCCGTGACCGCAAGGTTCGGGGCGCCGGTGCGTTGGAGCTTGCAGGACAGGCGGACGACAGGGGCACGAACTTGGGCGATCTCATCTGGCTGGCGGAGCGGCGCGCTGCTCGCGTCGCCCTCACGCGGCGGCCGGCACGGCCGCGCGTGAGCTTCTTCTTCGACCTCGTGTCGCCGTTCACCTACCTCGCAGCCGAGCGGGTCGACCGGCTGTTCGGCGGCGTGCGCTGGCAGCCCGCGCTGGACGAGGTCCTCGTCGCGGGCCGGCCCGGCCGCGACCCCACGGACGACATCGTCCGCATGGCGGCCGAGGAGCGCGCGATCGAGCTCGGGATGCCGCTCGTCTGGCCCGAGGCGTGGCCGGCGGGCGGGCGCAGCGCGATGCGGGTGGCGGGCCTGGCCGCCGAGCGCGGGCACGGGGCGGCGTTCGTGCTGGCCGCCAGCCGCCTGGCGTTCTGCGGGGGCTACGACGTCGACGACCCCGAGATCCTGGCCGAGGCGGCCGCGGTCGCGGGCCTGGGGCTCGACGAGTGCCTGCAGGCCGCGGGCGAGCAGCGACGCGACGGGCCGCTGGAGGAATCGGCGCTGTGGCTGCTGCGCCGCGGCGCCGACGAGCTGCCCGCGCTGGTCGTCGGGCGCTCGCTCTTCGCGGGCGAGGGCCGGATGGCCGAGGCGGCCGCCGCCGTCAGCGGCCAGCGCGTCCAGCGCATGCGCGGGCTGCGCACGTTCGGGGGCTGAGCCGGGCGGGCGCCTCGCCCGTCACGTCGGGCTGCGGCGATCAGACGATGCTCCGGGCGCTCCTCCGCCACGCGTATTCGAGGCTCGGGCCGCGCTACCCGCGCGTGGTGCTGGCGGTCGAGTTCTCGCTCACGTTCGTCGTGGTGGCCGCCGGCGTCCTGCTCCTGACCCTCTACGTCGACGTCTCGGCGCAGCAGTTCGGGCGCATCCTCGCCGTCTCGGAGATGCTCGTCGCCCTGGAGGTCGTGGCGGCGCTGGTGGTCTCGCTGCGGCTCGTGCGCCCTGCCGATCCGTGGCTGCGCGGCGAGCGCACGCCCGAGAGCGCGGTCGCCGCCTGGCGCGCGCTCGCCGGCCTGCCGGTCGCGCTGCTGCGCTTCGGGCGCGGGCTCCCGGTGCTGCTCGGAACCCTGCCGATCTCGCTGTTCGTGACGCTCGAGCTGCGCGGCAGCGTCCTGAGCTTCCTGGCCATCGCGGCCGGCGCGTCGGTCGTGCTCGCCTACAGCGTGTTCCTGCGCTTCTTCGCGATCGAGCTGAGCATGCGCCCGATCCTGGCCGAGGTGTCGGCCGACCTGCCCGACGGCGCCGACCTCGGGCGGCTGTCGGTTCCGCTGCGGGGCAAGCTGCTCGTCGGGCTGCCGGTCATCAACGTCATCACCGGGGTGGTCGTCGTGGGGCTGGCGACCGAGCACCCGAGCCTGCGCGCGCTGGGGATCGGCGTGCTCGTGGCCCTGGGCGTCGCGTTCACGATCTCCTTCGAGCTGTCGACGCTGCTCGCGCGCTCGCTGCTCGAGCCGCTGCAGAACCTGCGCACGGCGACCGAGCGCGTCAGCGCCGGCGACCTGCGCGTCCGGGTGCCGGTCCTGGGCACCGACGAGACCGGCCGTCTGGCCGAGTCCTTCAACCAGATGGTCGCCGGCCTGGAGGAGCGCGAGCGCCTGCGCGAGGCGTTCGGCGCCTTCGTCGATCCGATCCTGGCCGAGCGCGTGATCGAGAAGGGCACGGTGCTGGAGGGCGAGGAGCTCGAGGTCACGGTGCTGTTCGTCGACATCCGCGAGTTCACGGCGTTCGCCGAGCGCGCCAGCGCGGCCGAGGTCGTCACCGAGCTCAACGCGTTCTACGAGCGCGTCGTGCCCGTCCTCGTCCGCCACGGCGGCCACGCCAACAAGTTCGTCGGCGACGGGCTGCTGGGGGTGTTCGGCGCGCCCGAGCAGCTTCCCGACCACGCCGACCGCGGAGTGGCCGCGGCGCTGGAGATGGCCGAGGTCGTCGACCGGGCCTACGGCGGGCGCCTGCGCGTCGGCATCGGCGTGAACTCGGGGCCCGTGGTCGCGGGCACCATCGGCGGCGGCGGCCGGGTCGAGTTCACCGTCATCGGCGACACGGTCAACACCGCCGCGCGCGTCGAGGCGCTGACGCGCCAGACCGACGACGCCGTCCTCATCACCGAGGCGACGTACCGGCTGCTGCAGCGCGACCACGGCCCCTTCGCCGAGCGCGGCGTGGTGGCGCTGCCCGGCCGCAGCGAGCCGGTCGGGGTGCACGCCGCGCTGGCGGCCGCCGGCGGCGGGGTGGGCCGGGCCGGCGCGCTGCGGCTCGACGCCTAGGGGTGGACGAGCCCGGCGAGGATGACCGGATCGAGCGCCGTCGCCTCGTCGAAGCGCTCGTCATGGCGCAGCAGGTAGCCGAGCAGCGGGTAGGAGCCGCCGAGCTCGGACGCCAGGTCGTCGAGGTCGCAGAGCAGGTACCCGGCGGGGGCGTTGGGCGCGGGCAGGTCCAGTGCGGCGGGCATCGTCGGCTCCAGGGTGCATGGCCTGCCGGCGGGCCTCAAGCTGCTTCGACAGGACACCGGAATGTGTCGATAGCCTCCGGCCGATGAGCGCCGAGACCGAGCAGTCGACCCAGCTCCACGGCGGCCGGCTGGTCGCCCGGCGGCTGAAGGCCCACGGCGTGACCAAGCTCTTCACGCTCTCGGGCGGCCACCTGTTCTCGATCTACGACGGCTGTCGCGCGGAGGGCATCGACCTCGTCGACGTGCGCCACGAGTCGGCCGCCGCCTTCGCGGCCGAGGGCTGGGCCAAGGTCACCCGGCAGCCCGGCGTCGCGGCGCTGACCGCCGGCCCGGGCGTCACCAACGGCATGAGCGCCCTTGCCTCGGCGCAGCAGAACGGCTCGCCGATGCTCGTCCTCGGCGGTCGCGCGCCGTCCCTGCGGTGGGGCCAGGGCTCGCTGCAGGAGATCGACCACCTGCCGTTCGTGCGCCCGCTGACCACGTTCGCCGCGACCGCCGAGGCCACCGCCGAGATCCCGGCGCTCATCGACGACGCCCTGTCCGCGGCGGTCACGCCGCACTCGGGCCCGGCCTTCCTCGACTTCCCCATGGACGTCGTCTTCATGGAGGCGGCGGAGGCGGCCGAGCCCCAGCCGCTGCCCGACCCCGCCGGCGGGCCCGTGCCCGACGTCGCCCGTGCCGCCGCGCTCCTGCGCGGCGCCGAGCGCCCGGTGATCATGGCCGGCACCAACCTGTACTGGGGCCACGGCGAGGAGGCGCTCCTGCGCCTGGCCGAGGAGCTCAGCATCCCCGTCTTCCTCAACGGCCTGGCCCGCGGCTGCGTGCCGGCCGACCACGAGCTGTTCCTCTCGCGTGCGCGCTCGGGCGCGCTGAAGGGCGCCGACGTCGCGCTCGTCGTCGGCGTGCCGATGGACTTCCGCCTGGGCTTCGGCCAGTCGTTCGGCGAGGAGACCGAGCTCGTCGTCGTCGATCGCGCCGAGCCGCTGCGCGAGCATCCGCGCAAGGTGGCCGCCGAGCTCTACGGGTCGGTCGGCGGCATCCTCGACGCGCTGCGCTCCGAGGCGGCGCCCGGCATCGACACGCGTGGCTGGGTCGCCGAGCTGCGGGCGTCGGAGGACGAGAAGCGCGCGGCCGAGCGCGCCGAGCTCGACGACGACCGGGCGCCGCTGCACCCGATGCGCCTCTACCGCGAGCTCGGCGAGGTCCTCGACCGCGACGCGATCGTCGTCGGCGACGGCGGCGACTTCGTCTCCTACGCCGGGCGCGTCGTCGACTCCTACCTGCCGGGCTGCTGGCTGGACCCGGGGCCGTACGGCTGCCTGGGCTCCGGTCCCGGCTACGCGCTGGCGGCCAAGCTCGCCCACCCCGAGCGCCAGGTCGTGCTGCTGCTCGGCGACGGGGCGTTCGGCTTCAGCGGGATGGAGTTCGACACGCTCGCCCGCCACGGCGTCGACGTCGTCGGCGTGATGGGCAACAACGGGATCTGGGCGCTGGAGAAGCACCCGATGGAGTTCCTGTACGGGTACTCGGTCGTGGCCGACCTGCGGCCCGCCACCCGCTACGACCAGGTGGTCGAGGCGCTGGGCGGCCACGGCGAGCTGGTCGAGCGCCCGGACGAGCTCAGGCCCGCGCTCGACCGCGCCTTCTCCAGCGGCCGCCCGGCCCTCGTCAACGTGCTGACCGATCCGACCGTCGCGTATCCGCGACGGTCGAACCTGGCCTGAACGCGATGGAAGCCGCCCTAGGGCGGCTTCCAAAGTTGGCCCCGACAGGACGGGCAGGGGTACGTGCCATGAAGGGGCCGGGTTCGACGGTCCGAGCGGCGGGAGGCGCCGATTCGATGCGGCTTCGCCCGAACCTATGAGGCCGGCAGCCGGAGGCGATCACACCATAGGCACGAGCACCCCTTTTCACCGACGCAGGCGATTGTCCGCCGCCGCACGTGGCGACGCCTATCGTACATACGTCCAGAGCAGGCACCGGAAGTGGGGATGTGGGTACGCCCGCGCGCGAGCTCGGGGCGGCATCGCCGCGATCCCCGGCCGATGCGGGACCCGCGCCTCGTGGCGACGGTGCCCCGATCACGTGGCCGGTGCCGGAGTCCCCTCGCGAGGCTCCCGATGCACCGCTTTCAGGGCTGCCCCGCGCAGGATGTCGTGCTCGGAAACCTCGGTGGCGTCGAGGTGGAAGGCGCGCAGCGCCTCGATCAGCATCGACGCCCCGGCGACGATCGTCGGAGCCCGATCGGGGTGCAGGCCCCGCACCTCGCGGCGCCGCGGCTCGGGCATCCCCGCCAGCCGGTCGAGCATCGCCTGGCAGGCCGCGACGGACAGCCGGTGGCCCTGCACCCGGGACACGTCGTAGTGGTCTAGATTCAGGTCTATCGCGGCGAGCGACGTCGGCGTGCCGGCGACGGCGATGGCCGCGCGCGGACGCGCGCGCACGTCGGCGGGGACCTGACCGGTGAAGATCTCGCGCACCTCGGCGGCGAGCGCGTCGAGCTGGGCACGGGTCGGCGGATCGTCGCTCAGATGGCGCTCGGTCTGGCGCACGACGCCCGCCTGGGTGGAGACGTGGAAGCTCGGCTCGTGGCCCGACCCGACCACGAGCTCGGTCGAGCCGCCGCCGATGTCGATGACGACGGTGGGAGTGGCGTCGTCGGCCGGGCGCTCGCCGGTGGCGCCCAGGAACGTCAGGCGCGCCTCCTCGTCCCCGGGGATGGTGCGCGCGTCGAGGCCGTAGTCCTCGCGCACGCGCGCGAGGAACGCATCGCCGTTGCCGGCGTCGCGCACGGCGCTGGTCAGGACCGCGACGGTGCGCTGCGCGCGATGGTGGTCGATGCGCTCGCGGTAGCGGGCCAGGGTGTCGAAGACGCGCTGCATCGCCGCGTCGGCGAGCGCTCCGGAGCGGTCGACTCCCTCGCCCAGCCGCGTGACGGTCCCGAGCCGCTCGAGCTCGGTGAGCGCGCCGTCGGCGGTGACGTCGGCCACGAGCAGGCGCGTCGAGTTCGTCCCGATGTCGACGACGGCGACGCGCACGGGGTCAGGCCGCGGGGCCGGCGTCGACGTCCGCCGGGTAGGGCATCGGCCGGCCGGCCAGGGCCGCGAGGAGGTTGTCGACGGCGCGGTCGGCCATCGCCGCGCGCGCGGTCTCGGTGGCCGAGCCGATGTGCGGGGTGACGAGCAGGTTGGGCGCCCGCAGCAGCGGGTGGTCGGCCGGGAGCGGCTCGGGGTCGGTGACGTCGAGCGCGGCCCCGCCGAGGCGACCCTCGTGGAGCGCGGCGGCCAGGGCGTCCTGGTCGACGATCGCCCCGCGCGCGGTGTTGACCAGGATGGCCGTCGGCTTCATCCGCGCCAACGCCCGCGCGTCGATGAGGTGGCGGGTCTCCGGCGTGAGCGGGACGTGGAGGGAGACGAAGTCGGCCCGCTCGAGCGCCGCGTGCAGGTCGTCGCCCCTTCGGAGGGTGAGGACCTCCATGTCGAAGCCCGTCGCCCGCCGCGCGACCGCTCGCCCGATGCGCCCCGCGCCGACGACCGCCAGCGTGGCGCCGTGGACGTCGACGCCGAGCCACCCGTTCGGGTCCCAGGTGCGCCACGCGCCGCCGAGGACCGCGTCGCGCGCCTCGGGCAGGCGCCGCGCCACGGCGAGCATGATCGCCCAGGCGAGGTCGGCCGTCGCGTCGGTGAGGACGTCGGGCGTCACGCCGACCGGGATGCCGCGCCTGCCCACCGCCTCGACGTCGATGTTGTCGAACCCGACCGCGTAGTTGGCGATCGCCCGGAGCCTGGGCGCGGCGTTCAGGAGCTCCTCGTCGACGCGATCGGTAAGGAGCGCGAGCAGCCCCTCGGCCTCGGCCACTCGGGAGCGCAGCTCCTCGGGCGAGGGCGGCAGCTCGCCCGGCCACACCTCGACCTCGTGCTCGGCTGCGAGCCGGTCCAGCGCGGTGCCGGCCAGCCGGCGGGTGACGAAGACGCGGGCCATGGCGGGGATTCTCGCGGCTGCGCCCGGGTCGTGCCGCCGGCCGCCGCGCCGGCCCGCCGCGGATTGATCGGATGACCGCCGAGTTGCTACCCTCTGGGTAACCGCCGCGGGGTGGAGCAGTCTGGTAGCTCGTCGGGCTCATAACCCGAAGGTCGCAGGTTCGAATCCTGCCCCCGCTATGTAACGAAGGGCCTGCACAGCAGGCCCTTCGTTGTTCCCGGAGCCTCACTGGTCCGCGAACTTCCTCCCGGGATTTCCTCCCAGCTCAGGGGGTTGCGTGATGAAGGACGGCCGCCTGCTCGCGCGGGTCGCTGGGCGTGGGGACTCAGGCGAACCGTAGGCCCGCGTCCTGAGGGCCGACGGTCGGGGTGGGGCGGTCCCCGCCCACGACACGCAGTCGTGGCGCGAAGTTCCGGGGAAACAGATCGGCGAGGTCGTCCGGCGTAAGGCAGGCGAGGTGGGCGAGCTCGTCGTCGGTATAGCCGTGCCGAGTGCGATGGACGTCCAGCGCCGCGGGCCACACGGTGGGTTGCTCGACGGGGATGGCGTCGGGTTCGTCGCGGCGCCAACCACGTGCGGAGATCTGCTTGTAGAGACTGGTGTAGCGTGACGCGGTGATCAGCTGTCGATCACGCGCGGCTTTGATGATGGCCTGGACGGATACCCAGTAGGCGCGCTTGAGGTCGCGCGCGCGTCGAAGCGTGGGTTCGCCGCCAATCGTGCGGTCGAACTCCTCAGGAGGCAGCAGCAGCGCGATGGCGAACTCGTAGGCGTCGGGTTCCAGCCGAGCTTCGTCGTGCGTGGGGAGGTAGCGGTGCATCACCGCGTGCCCGAGCTCGTGGGCGAGGCTAAGTCGGACGCGGTCGCCCGCGGTCTCGCGGGTGTTCACGAGGAACCAAAGACGAGGGTCGTCCATGGCGGAGACGAATGCTGCGCTGGCGTCGTCGGAGCCGAAGTCAACGTGCAGCACAATCCCGCCGCCGCCCTCGATAAGCGCCGTGAGGTTGTCGACCCGGCCGTTAGGCATGCGCCACGCGCGTCGCACGATGCGGCTCGCGTTGACCGGATCGTCGCTGGGGATCTCGCCTGGCTGAGGAAAGGCGAACGGCGTCTCAATGTCGACGCCAGCGTCGAGGAGACGCCTAGCGGCCAGAACAGCTGTGTTGATCCGCGCCTGAATCTTGCGGTTGGTGGTCGCCGACCTGATCGCGCGCTTGCGAAAGAGAGGCACCGCCGCGGGGGTTTCTGGGGACGTGAGGAACGTCGGCGGCACGTCCAGCGCTGCAGAGATCTGTGCGAGCTCTTCGCTCGTCGCCGCGCGGAGGTTGCCCTCGATTCGGCTGATCGAGGCTTGTGGGACGCGAGATTCATAGGCGAGCCTGGTCTGGCTCATCTCGCGCATCTCGCGCGCAAGCCGGACCATCCGGAAGTTCGCGGTGGACATCGCCGCGATCCTATCCACGGTTGTTATCGGCGCCCTCCTCGTCCTCGGCGTCCAGCGACGAGCGAACGATCGCGCCCGGAGGAGGCGTAGCCGGCAGGTAGATGGTGGACCCGGTCTCGGTCGGTGCGAGGCGATCCTCGATGAGGTCGATCAGCCTGTAGACGACGGTCTGCTTGCCGCGCGTGGCGACGGCGAAGCTGGGCTCCTGGCCAAGCGGAGGAACCGCGAGGTAGACGACGATCTGGTCGCCGAAATCGACCGGGGCGTTCTCCAACACGCCCTCGATCTGCAGTTGTAGAGCTGCGGGCTGCTCGTCCTCGGGATGGGGCTTGCGTCGGATGGTGAGGACGATGGCCAGCTTCGGGGCGGCGAGGTAGTACCGGCCCTGGTTTTGCTCTCCGTCGTCGGTCGTGAGAACGAGCTCGGAGGGAAGTTCTGCCTGTCGGTCGACGATGCTGTCGCCGACGATTCGCCAGCGGCCGGTTCCCGCCATCTGGTTGACCGAGGCGGTCCGAGCGAGGTGCTCGCGCGCCCAGTCGGTGTCACCGAAGTCGGCAGCTGCGACCTGTGCTCGCCGCGCGATGTCGATGAAGAGCGGGGCGATCTGGCGAAGCAGATCTTCGATGTCGTCTTGCCGGGCCATGCACGCCTCCACACCGTGGTGTGACTTTTGCCGATTTTCATTCTGGCGTGTTCGTCGGACGGGACCGACGACGCGTGACGATCGTCAACGTGCGGCCGCGGGCGGGAGGCCGAGGGTGGCTGGTTCCTCCATGAGTTCCGGGGTGGGAGGGTCGCCGAGCATCTGCGCCGCCGCGTGACTCGGCCCGGCTCGGCCGTGCGACGACAGCAGGTTCGGCGGCCCGCGTTGACGTCGGGCTGCGTACTGCGCGAGAGTTGGCGCCAATGTCAGCCGTAGCTTCCAGCCGGGCGCTGCGTCAGCTGCGGTTGACGTTCTTCCTACTGAAGGAGGGGCGTGCAGCGGACAGTGTGGTTCGGGGCTCCGAAACGCTGACGGCGATGCGGGTCCCAGACCTTGGACTGGACCGCGAGCAGCCGAACCTTTTCGTCAAGCGCTCGAACGTTTCAGTGCCGCGCTGGGCGACGCGGCTCGACCAGCACGCCGACGGCGACCTGACGACCGGCCTGCTCACGGCGTCGGCATCCGCGGTGCTGCTGATCGCGGTGCCCGACGCCGAGGGCACACTCCGCCTGATCGCGCTCACCTTCGGCCACGGCAGGCATCTCATCGAGCCCGACGCGATCGTGCATGACTTCGGGCTGCGAGTCGTCCTGAACACGGTGGCCTACGACAAGATCAAGAGCGTTGATGCCAAGACGGTCGACGAGCTCACCCGGCACAGCCGCCTCGACGTCAGCCGCGACGCGTCGTTCGGGGCCTTCGGCTTGGACGTGACCACCGACCTCGTGCGCTCGGTCACCGGGACCACCGACCGCGACGTTCTCGCGGGACGCCTCACAGGATCGGACTCGCTCGCACTGAACTCGAAGCTCGACGTGCCCGAGTTCCCGGCGCTCGGCGCCACGCTACTCGAGGCATACAGCGAAGACACCTACAAGGAGCACTTCGACTTCATCGATCACCTGCGGACTGAGAAGGATCCGCATACCGTGGCGGCCCTGGACGATGCCCTGGTCAAGGCGCTGCAAACGCGTGAGCTGGACCGGCTGCATCTCGCCGTACCGGAGCCGGTCGACTGGTTGCAGGTCGCTGGCTTCCGATTCTCCTCGAGCCGTCGTGACGACGCGGCCGATCTCGACAGCGACCCCCGGATCTCGGTCTATCTCCCGACGCGCGAGAACGATCTGTCGCTCGACCGGGTTAAACAGGATCGGGTCGAGGCGATGCGCGCCGACGACGACTCCGCGGTCTACGGCACCTGGCCGGTCTACCGCTGCGTCGTCTTCGAGACCAACCGAAACGGGCAGCTGTACACGCTGACCGGCGGTCAGTGGTATCGGGTCAGCCTGTCGTTCCAGCAACAGGTCAACGACTACGCCGACGCGCTGCCGCGACTCGACCTTGACCTGCCCGACGCCGACGACGACTGCAGCGAGGCGCAGTACATCGCCAAGGCAGTCGCCGCCACCGGCGCGCTGTCGCTCGACCAGCAGCTCGCGCGGGACTCCGTTCCCACCCCGGTGGAGATCTGCGACATGCTCACCACCACCGGCCAGTTGATCCACGTCAAGAAGCGCGGCCGCTCATCGACCCTGAGCCACCTCTTCGCCCAAGGACTGGTGTCGGCCGAGTTGCTTCTGCAGAGCCAGGAGTTTCGCACCGAGGCACGCAGAAAGGCCGCGGACCTCGATACGGGGTTTGCCGAGGTCCTGCCGGCTGATGCTCCGGCCCGCGACGCGCACGAGGTCAGCTACGTGATCATCACGCGCGGGCGTCACCGCCCCGACGCGCCTCTGACGCTGCCCTTCTTCAGTGTGGTGAACCTCCGCGCAGCAGCCCAACGGCTATACGCCCTCGGGTTCAAGGTGTCGGTGGCAGAGGTCCGCGAGCAGTAGCCACTAGACCACCGGATCCCACGACGAGGTTCGGGGCGCGGCGCCTGTAGACACCACCCCGTGGGCCTACGGAACCGAAGGTCACAGGCTCGAATCCTGTCGGGCGCGCTGAGAACCCGCTGGAAACAGCGTGTTTTTCTTTGGGCGAATGCGTCACCCGAACGATTTGGTCCCGAGATTTGGTCCCGAGAAGCTCCCTCGGCCACGGGCGTTCGGCTCACAACCCGAAGGTCGCGGGTTCGAACCCTGCCCCGCTATGGGAGGAAAGCCCTGCACAGCAGGGCTTTCTTCGTTAAGGGGCCGAGGCTGGAAGCCGGAGCTTCCTGTCGGGATTTCCTGTCGAGATCGGTCCAGCGCACGAAGCGCACATCAGGCGGTCGCTAGGGTGAGGGGCATCGGAAGCCCCCTCTCGCCAGGGGGCTTTCGTGTTTTTGCCGCAGAGGCTGGGCCGCGAGGTCGGGCTGGGTCGCGTCCGGCTGGGGTGCCGGTGACATGCCATCGCCGTTGACGCCGTGTCGGGTCGGCACGGCGATCTTCCGAGCGTCGAGCGCGCGCGATGAGCCGCACGGGTTTGGCGCGCTGACCCTCAAGGCCGCGACCCGACTACGTCCACGCCATGGCCGACCTGCTCGACACCGGTCATCCGCCGCTCTATGCACACCTGACGCTGGCCCGGGCTGCGCTGGAGTCGACTGTCGTGTCTGCCTGGTTGAGCGAGCCGGGGATCGCAAGCCCGCCTACACGTACTACGTCGTCAGGGCGCTCCACTCGGCGGCAGGCAAGCGCTTCACGCTGATGGGATGGCTCGACGACCGGTGGCGCGAGGCCGAGGGCAGCGCGGACGAGCTGGAGCGGCGTCTGCTGGAGGCCGCGGTCAGACGTGACCGCTGATCTCCGCGTTCGAGATACGATGAAACGGTGGGAAGACACGCCGCCGTCGCGCTTTACGTGCTTGCTCTGGTAACCGTTGTAGTGGGCGTGGATGTGCTGTTCTTCAGGCACCACTTCTGGGAGCGGCTGATAGCAAACGTCGGCATCGTCCTTGTGTTTGCGGCGTTCTTTCTAAGGTTCCGCCTCGCACTGGGGGGTAAGTGAAGGCCTCCGCGGCTACATCTTCCTCGGCGGCCTGACACCCCGCGCCACGGACGTCATTCCGGAACGCTGGCCCATCGGGCCGTCGTTACTACTGTGCGCCTCGTAGTACGCGCCGCCCGACCAAGAAGAGGAGCTCGGCGGCCACCAGCAGCACGAACCCCCACCAGTCGCCGATCGCGCACAGAAGCGCGGTGAGAACAACCAGCCACGCAGCAGCGACGAAGCGCACCCAGCCATGACCAGCGGGTGGCGGTCGTCGAGCGACAGCCTGGCCAGTCCGCCTTGCGCCCGGACGCGGACCCACCGCTGCCAGCCGTCGCTTGTCAACAGCTGCTCGGCGGCCTGCGTCAGCCGTTCGCGGTCGTCTACAACGGCGCGGCACCCGGGTTGCCCGGTCTCCGCGCGTTGCAGGGAAGGCGGCGCCGCGCTCGGGATGCTCGCGCGGGAAGCAGAGCAGGACTGGCCGCCACGTTCGCCGAAGCGCTGGTCAGGTCCATGAGAGCTCCTCGCAGACTGATCTTGGAACCTGGTGGGTCACGCCGCAGCAGGCGGTCCGAACCAGGTGGTCAGCGCTTCCGGGAGTCCGAGTTGGGTGCGGTCTCCGACCCAGGCGACGTATCCGTCGGGCCGGATCAACACGGCAGTGGGAGCAGTGACCGCGCCGAGTACCGGGAGCTCCCACTCCCCCTCGTAGCTCGCGTCGACCAGCCGGACCCGGTCAGCCCACGGAGTGATGTCGAAGCCCCCGGGCTCACCGAGATTGAGCAGCACCGGCCGGGCGTCGTGCAGCAGTTCGAAGACACGCATCGGGCCTTCGGCGGTGACGAGGTCGAGGTCGGGCATCCGGCGTCCGAGCAGCGGATGTCCGTCCCCCAGGTCGTAGTGGATGTCGAGCCCGGAGACGATCCCCGCGAGCCGTTTGCGAGGCTCGTCCATGCTCGCGAGCTCCGACACGACGTCGACCAGCGCCTGCGTGCGCTCGTCCTGGCGTTGGAGCGCGGTCAGAGCCATCGTCTGCTTGAGCCAGCGGGCAGCGACCGGGTGACGCTCGTCGTAGTACGTGTCCAGGAGGCTCTCCGGGGAGGTCCCGTTGACCACCTGCGCGAGCTTCCATCCCAGATTCACGGCATCCTGCACACCGAGGCCGAGCCCCTGTCCACCGACCGGGTAATGCACGTGCGCCGAGTCGCCGGCGAGTAGGACTCGTCCCGCGCGGTAGGCCGCGGCCTGCCGAGTCATGTCGGTGAACCTGGAGATCGAGGACGGGTTGTGGATCCCGAAGTCGGTGCCGTACAAGGTGATGAGCGCCTCGCTGAGATCGCGCAGGGTGGGTTCGGTCGTGGATCCGACGAGCGGTTCGGTCACCATGACCCGTACCGGCCCGGAATCGTTGTAGACCACCTCGCCGTCGCGGATCTCGTACTCCAGCCTGCTGAGCCCGTGGACGCCGATCGCGTCGCGCCGCATCCCCAATTCCGGCTCCTCGGTCATGTCGACCTCGGCGATCAGGTGGCTGATCGTCGGATCCCATCCGGGGAACTCGATGCCGGCTGCCTTGCGGATGACGCTGCGTCCTCCGTCGCACCCGACGAGATACTGCGCCCGCAAGGGCCCGCCGTCGGACAGCTCGACGTCGACCCCGGTGTCGTCCTGGGCGAAGCCCGTCACCTCACATCCGTAGTAGATGTGCACCGGCAGCTCGGCGATCCAGGCGGCCAGGATCCGCTCGATCTTGCTCTGCCAGATCCCGAGCGTGTACGGGTGACGCGTCGGGACGTCGCTCATGTCCAATGCAGTCCTGCCGAACGTCGCGACCTGAACCACCTGGCCCTCGGCCAGGAACCGATCCGCGACCCCGCGCTGATCGAGCACCTCGATCGTGCGCGAGTGAAAACCGCCGGCCCGTGAGCCTACGAGCACGTGATTGGGACGCCGCTCGACGACCGCGACGTCGACCTTCGCCAACGCCAGCTCAGCCGCCAGCATCATCCCCGCCGGACCTCCTCCGGCGATCACCACAGCATGCTCGGTCATACGCATTTCGCTCCTCCCATTTCCGTAGGTCCTGACCTGCGGCGGGCGATTATGCGGCACGACCCGAGGCTTCATGAAGGCCCCGTGTGCGGTATAAATTGGAAGTGGAGAGGACGGGACAGCGGCCCGTTCCGGGCAGCTCGACCCGCGCTGCCAGGACAGCTCGGACACCTCGACGGCGTCGGACCTGCGGTTCAGCCACTTCGACAGGCGCCTACAGATCCGCGCGCCGCGCGGGGCCGTGAAGGTCCCGAGCGCCGGCTAGGCGCCGCCCTTGACGAGCTTCATCGTGAACTGCGAGCTGATGCGCCCGATGCCGGGCAGCTCGGCCAGCTCGTTCATGTAGAAGGACTCGTAGGCCGCGGTGTCCTCGACGGCGACGCGCACCAGGTAGTCGGGCACGCCGAACATGCGCCGGCACTCGGTGACGGCGTCCAGCTCGGCGATGCGACGCTCGAAGGCCTCGACGGTCGCTCGGTCCTTGTGCGTGAGCTCGATCATGACCTCGACCTCGAACCCGCGCCCGACGGCGGCGGGGTCGATGTCGGCGTGGTAGCCGCGGATGACGCCGGCACGTTCGAGGACGCGGACCCGTCGCAGGC
>JAXDHQ010000152.1:0-16195 GCA_034664395.1 Solirubrobacteraceae bacterium
CTCGGGCGCGGACGTCAGCGTCGTGCGCTGCGCGAGGCGGAACTCCTCGCGGTCGGACAGGTCGACGACGAGCGCAGCGTCCACCGCGGCCCGCACCTCGGTCGACGATGCGCCGAGGCCGTGCGCCCGCAGCAGGTGGCAGAAGGCGACGAGGCGCCGGCCGAGGTGACAGTCGGTCGCTGCGGAGGCCGCCATGACGCCGCTAGTCGCGGATGAGGAGCTCGAGGTCGCGCTGGGCCACGTGCTCGAGGTCGTCGCGGTCCTTGAGCAGCACGCCGAGCGTGTCGTGCACGACGTCGGCGTCGAGGTGGTCGCGGTGCAGCGTCATGATGCTCAGCGTCCAGTCGAGCGTCTCCGCCACGCCGGGCGTCTTGTTCAGGTCCAGCCCGCGCAGCCGCTGCATCGCGCGTGCCACCTGCCGCGCCAGCTTCGCCGCTACGCCGGGGATTCGCTGCTCGATGATCCGCACCTCCTTGTCGAGGTCCGGGTACGGGATCCAGAGGTAGAGGCACCGACGCTTGAGCGCGTCGGACAGCTCGCGCGTGCGGTTCGAGGTGAGGACCACGTGTGGCCGGTGGTCGCCGGTGATCGTCCCGAGCTCCGGGATCGTGACCTGGAAGTCGGAGAGCACCTCGAGCAGGAACGCCTCGAACTCCTCGTCGGCGCGGTCGACCTCGTCGATCAGGAGCACCGGCGGGCGCTGCTCGGCGATGATCGCCTTCAGCAGCGGCCGCGCGAGCAGGAACGGCCGGCTGAAGATGATGGCCTCCTTCTCCTCGACCGAGTGCGCCTCCTGCTCCTCCATCTTGATGCGGAGCATCTGCTTGGGGTAGTTCCACTCGTACAGCGCCGTCCCCGCGTCGAGGCCCTCGTAGCACTGCAGGCGGATCAGCTCCGTGCCGAGCGCGGTCGACAGCGCCTTGGCGATCTCGGTCTTCCCGACCCCGGCCTCGCCCTCGATCAGGATCGGCCGGCCCAGGCGCATCGCGAGATAGACGCTCGTCGCGGTCTGGCGGTCGGCGACGTAGCACTGCCCCGCGAGCAGGGCGCTGACCTCCTCGACGCTCTCGAACGTTGGCTGCATGGTGCGGTCGCGCGCCGTCAGGGCCCGCCGAGGTTGCGCACGGACCGTCGACGGCTCGGCACGGTCCTAGCGATGGCCGTTCGACGGCTGGATGACCCGCACGCGCTCGGCCGCGTCGCCGACGGCGGCCACGATGTTCTTGTAGCCGGTGCAGCGGCAGATGTTCCCGGAGATCGCTTCGCGGATCTCGTCCTCGGACGGGCTCGCGTTGGACTCCAGCAGCGACTTGGCCGTGATGACCATGCCGGGCGTGCAGAAGCCGCACTGGAGCGCGTGGTGGTCGCGGAAGGACTCCTGGATCGGGCCGAGCTGCCCCGGTGCCGGGCCGACGCCCTCGATCGTCGTGATCTGCGCGCCGTCGACCTGGACGGCGAACATCAGGCAGGAGCGGACCGCCTCGCCGTTGACCTCGATCGTGCACGCGCCGCACACGCCCTGCTCGCAGCCGACGTGCGTGCCGGTCAGGCCGATCTCCTGGCGGATGAAGTCCACGAGGTGCATCCGGACCGGCACCTCCTTGTCGTAGGTGACGCCGTTGATCGTCACCGAGATGCGCTCGTGCGTGGTCGCCTCGATCGCCATGTCCGCTACCTCCCTGCGTTCTCGTACGCCGTCTGCACCGTGCGCCGCGCGAGCACGCCGGCCACCCGCCGCCGGTAGTCCTCGCCGGCGAGCTCCATCGTCCGGCGGCCGAGCACGCCGCCGAGCCCCTCGACGTAGGCCGCGGCCTCGTCAGCGGCCAGGTCGGGCTGCACCTCGGCGGCGACGGCCTGCTCGAACGCGTCGAGCACGTCGTCGGTCAGCTCGCGGCCGGCGAGGCTGTCTCCCGCAGCGACGCGGACCGGAACGCCCTTGGACACGTTGCCGAGCGCGAGGCGCGCCTCGGCCACCGCGCCGCCCTCGACGCGCACCGCGGCGGCGGCGGACACGAACGGCAGGTGCCCGTGGCGCTGGGTGAGCTCGTCGAACGCGGTGCGGGTGCCGGGCGGGAGCGCCGGGAAGCGAACCTCGGTGACGAGCTCGTCGCGCGCGAGCGCGGTCTCGTAGTGGCCGGTGAAGAAGTCCCGGGCCGGGATGGTGCGCTCGCCCGCCGGGCCCACGACGCGGATCTCCGCGTCGAGCAGCAGCGCGACCACGCCGTACTCACCGCCCGGGTTGTTCTGGGCGAGCGAGCCGCCCAGCGTGCCCCGGTTGCGGACCTGGAAGTGCGCGATCTGGCTGGCCGCGTCGGCGAGCACCGGTTGCACGCGGCGCACGACGTCGGAGCTCTCGACGGCGCGGTGGCGCGCCAGCGCGCCGATCACGAGCGCGCCGTCCTCTTCACGGATGTCGTCCAGGGACTCGATCGCGTTGATGTCGATGAGGTGCGTCGGGCGCGTCTGGCGCAGGTTCATCTCCTGGAGCAGGCTCTGGCCGCCGGCCAGGATCCGCGCCTCGGGGCCGTACTCGGCCAGCGCGGCGACCGCCTCATCCACGGTCGTCGCGCGGGCGTACTTGAATGGCGCCGGCTTCACTGGTTCTCCTCCGCCTTGCGGATCAGGTCGAGCACCCGCTCGGGTGTGAGGGGCAGGTCGCCGACGCGCACGCCGAACGGCGCCAGCGCGTCCTCGACCGCGTTCGCCACGGCGGCGGGCGACGGGATCGTGCCGCCCTCGCCCATCCCCTTCGTGCCGAGCGGCGTGAACGGCGAGGGGCACTCGATGTGCTCGACCTCGATGTCGGGGATCTCCATCGCCGTGGGGCACAGGTACGACTGCAGGTCGCCGCTGGCGAAGCGCCCGTCGGCGTCGTAGCCGAGGGACTCCATCAGCGCGCCGCCGATGCCCTGCGCCACGCCGCCGACGACCTGGCCTTCGGCGATCATCGGGTTGATCAGGACGCCGGCGTCGTGCGAGACGACGAACCGCTCGAGCTTCACCTGACCGGTCTGCGCGTCGACCTCGACCTGGGCGATGAACATGCCGGTCGGGTGCGTCGTGTAGAGGCTGAAGCGACCGTACTCGTCGGGCACCCACTTCACGATCGGGCTCGTCCAGGTATACGTCGCCTCGAGGTTCGGCTGCTCGCCGTCGGGCACGACGCCGTACGGCCCCGGCCACAGGTGCACCATGTTGCCGATCTGCTTGAGGCTCATCGAGCGCTCGGGGTCGGGGACGCCCTTGATCGAGACGACCCCCTCGCGGATCTCGAGGTCCTCGGGCGCGGTCTCGAGCAGGTTGCCGGCGATCTTGAGGATCTTCTCCTTGAGCAGCAAGGACGCCTCGTGCACCGCCGAGACGGTGTAGGTCGCGCCGCGCGAGGAGAACGGGCCCAGGCCGTACGGGGTCGCGTCGGTGTCGCCGGCCACGAGGCGCACCTGGTCGAGGTCGACGTCGATGACATTGGCGAGGATCTGCGGCAGCGTCGTGTCGACGCCCTGGCCGATGTTCTGGTGGCTGGTGAGGATCTGGAAGCCGCCCTCGGGCATCATGCGGACCGTGGCGGGCTGGTAGCCGTTGAAGACGCCGTTGAACACCGCCGCGCCCGACGGCTCGAGCATGGCGGCGATGCCGATGCCGACGTAGCGGCCCTGCTCGCGCAGCCGCCGCTGGTTCTCGCGGAACGCGTCGACGTCGATCATCCGCAGCGCGATCTCGGTGAGCCGCTCGAAGTCGCCGCTGTCGTACAGCGGCCCGGCGACCGACTGATAGGGGAACTCGTCGCGCTGGATGAAGTTCGCCCGGCGCAGCTCGGCCGGCTCGACCCCCAGACCGGAGGCGATGATCTGCATCATGCGCTCCATGGGGTAGTTCGCGACGTCCTTGCCGTAGCCACGGTAGGCGCCGTACGGCGCCTTGTTCGTCACGACCGCCTTCACCGACGTCTCGTAGACCGGGAACTTGTACGGCCCGGGCAGGTAGGCGGCGGCGACGAGCATCGCGGGGGTGCCGGGGCCCTGGCAGGTGCCGTCGCACCCGATGTTCCCGACGAAGTCGGCCTTGACGGCGAGGATCCTGTGGTTCTCGTCGAGGCCGACCTTGAGGCGGCACACGTAGTCGCGCGTGTGCATGCCGGCCATGAGGTTCTCGGACCGGTCCTCGGTCCACTTCACCGGCCGGCCGAGCGCGCGGGAGACGAGGCAGGGGATGACCTCGACGTTGGCCTGGAGCTTCGTGCCGTAGCCGCCTCCGACGTCGGGCGCGAGCACGCGGACGTCGTGCTCGGGCATGTCGAGCGTCTGGGCGATCAGCGTGCGCACCTGCGACGGCGCCTGGGTCGAACAGGTGACGGTGAGCTGCCGGCTGGCCGGGTTGAAGTCCGCGAGGCAGACGCGCGCCTCCATCGGCACGCCGGTGTAGCGGCTGTGGGTGATGTCCTCCTCGAAGACGTGCGCGGCCTTGGCGAATTCGGCCTCGGCGTCGCCGACCGACATCGACCAGTCCTGCTGGAGGTTGTCGCCCCACTCCTCGTAGAGCAGCGCCTTGGGCGTGAGCGCGTCCTGGATCGTGACGACCGCGGGAAGGACCTCGTACTGGACGTCGATGAGGTCGACGGCGTCCTCGGCGACGTAGCGGTCGACGGCGGCCACCACTGCGACCGGCTCGCCCATGTAGCGGACCTTGCCGACCGCGATCGCGTACGTCTCCGGGACCTTGTTGAGGATGTCGATCGTCGTGGCGAGCTTGCCCGCGTACTGCTTGGCCTCCTCGCCGGTGAGGACGATCGCGACGCCGTCGAGCGCCTTCGCGCGGCTGGTGTCGATGCTCGTGATGCGCGCGTGCGCGTGCCGGCTGCGGAGGATCGCGAGGTGCAGGGCGCCGGGGACGTTGATGTCGTCCGTGTAGCGGCCATGGCCGGTCAGGAACTTCGGGTCCTCCTTGCGCTTGACGCTCGCGCCGAGTCCCTTGGCGCCGGTCGGCTGCGTGGTGATCGCCACTGGTCTCCTCTCTCCTCAGTCCCCGCGACGGTGATCGAGGGCTTTCACAATCTTGAGTGCGCTTTCGCGATGTCCGATGCTATGCACTGCGCTCACCCGTTGACCAGGGTCCGCACGGCCGTGGCGATCCCCTCCGCGTCCGGGATGAGCGCCCGCTGCAGGGCGGGCGCGGACGGGATGCGCGAGTCGGGCACGCCGACGCGGCGGACGGGCGCGTCCAGGTAGTCGAAGTGGTGCTCCTGGACGCGCGCGGCGACCTCGGCGCCGAAGCCGCCCGTGACGTTCGCCTCGTGGGCGACGAGGACGCGGCCCTCGCTCGCGCGGACGATCCGGTCGATCGTCTGCATGTCGAGCGGGTTCAGCCAGCGCAGGTCGACGACGGCGGTGGCGATGTCGTCGTCGTTCAGTGCGTTCGCCGCGTCGATCGCCGCCGGGACGAGCGGGCCCCAGGTGAGGATCACGGCGTCCTTGCCTTCGCGGCGGATGCGCGCGCCGCCCACCGGCTGGAGCGGCCCGTCGAACCGGACCGGGCCCTTGGTCTGGTAGAGCGCGCGGCTCTCGATGACGACGACCGGATCGTCGTCGGCGATCGCGGCGCGCAGCATGTCGTAGGCGTCCTGCGGCGTCGCCGGCAGGCCCACCTTCAGGCCGGGCGTGTGAGCGAGGAACGCCTCGAGGTTCTGGGAGTGCTGCGCGCACGAGCCGGGGGTGAAGCCCTGCTGGGTGCGAATGGTGAGCGGCGCTTGGAGCTCGGAGCGCGAGACGTAGCGGACGTTCGCGGCCTGGTTGACGACCTGGTCGAGCGCGACCAGCATGAAGTCCGCCCACATGATCTCGACGACGGGGCGGAAGCCCTCCATGGCCGCGCCGATCGCCGAGCCGAGGATCGCCGCCTCGGCGATCGGGGTGTCGAAGACACGGTCCGCGCCGAACTGCTGCTGCAGGCCGCGGGAGGCGCCGAGGATGCCCCCGGCGCGCCCGACGTCCTCGCCGTAGACGAGGACCTCGGCGCGGTTCTCGAGCTCGGTCTCCAGCGCGGCGGTGACGGCCTTGACGTAGGTGGTCTCCTCGCCTTCGTCGTCGTCGGCGTCGTCGCTCGCGGCCGTGCTCGCTTCGACGCGGCGCTCGGCCGGCGCGTACAGGTGGTCGCGGGCGGTGGCGGGGTCGGGCTCGCCCATCTCGCGAACGGCGCGTTCCGCGGCGTCCACGTCGGCCTTGGCGGCGGCGTCGAGCGCGTCGAGCTCGGCCTCGTCATGGCCCTGTCCGTGCAGCTTGGCCCGGAGCTTGACCAGCGGGTCGTTCGCGGCGGCGGCCTCGACGTCGTCCTTGGGCCGGTAGTGCTGGATGTCGCGGTTGTAGTGGCCGGACAGCCGGCTGACCTTGCACTCGAGCAGCACCGGTCCACGGCCGCCGCGAGCGGTGTCCGCGGCGGCGGCGACGGCCTGCTCGACCGCCAACGGGTCGGTGCCGTCGACGACCTGCGCCTCGATGCCGTAGCCGGGCGCGCGGTCGGCGAGGTCGCCGATGCGGATGTTCGACGCCGTCGCCGTCATCTCGGCCCAGCCGTTGTTCTCCACCACGACGATGAGCGGCAGGTCATGCTCGGCGGCGAACACGAGCGCCTCGTGGACGGCGCCCTGGCTCATGGCGCCGTCGCCGATGCTGGTGACGACGACGCGGTCGCGGCCGCGCAGCTTCGAGGCGAGCGCGACGCCCGCGGAGATCGGGACGCCGGCGCCGACGATCGAGTTCTCGCCGAGCATGCCCCACTTGGGGGCGAAGAAGTGCGGCGAGCCGCCTCGGCCGCCGTTGATGCCGCCGTCGCGCTGACACAGCTCGCCGAGCAGGCCGTCGAGGGGCACGCCACAGGCGATCGCCCAGCCATGGCCGCGGTAGGTCGCGAGCACGCGATCCTGGTCGGTGAGCGCGGCGAGGGCGCCGACGGGGATGGCCTCCTGGCCGAGGCAGAGGTGGATCGAGCCGGCGATCAGCCCGTCGCGGCTGAGGTCGAGGCAGCGCTCCTCGAACGCCCGGATCCTCGCCATGCGGCGGTAGCCGTCGAGCGCCTGCGCGGTGCCGGCGGGGGCGGCGGCGTCATGCAGGGTCACGGCGCGCCATGAAACCGCGCCGCTTCCCGTTTGTCAAGATGACGGAAGACTATTTCATTATCTGAAAGCTACGCGAGGGCCTGCTCAGCCGCCTCGCGGACCGCGGCCACGAGCTTCTCCCTCGTCGCCTCGAAGCGGTGGATCGGCGCGGAGACCGTGAGCACCGCGATGACCGTGCCCTCGTCGATCATCGGAGCCGCGACGCACCCCACGCCCGCCATGAGCTCCTGCTCGTCGAACGCGTAGCCGCGCTCGCGAATCGCTTCGAGCTCCGCCTCGAGGCGCGCTCGGTCGGTGATCGTGTGCTCGGTTTGCGCTTCGAGCGGGTGCGCATCCAGGTAATGGGTGCGCACGTCGTCGCTGGCGAACGCGAGCATGAGCTTCCCGCTGGCGCGCGCGTGCGCGTTGCCGACCGCGCCAGTGTGGACTCCGGCGACGCGGACGGCGTGGTCGCCTTCCACGGTCGCGATCACGCGCACTTCGCCGCCGCGCCACGTCGCCAGGTAGGCGGTCTCGCCCGTCGTCTTGGCGAGCTCCTCGAGCGGGCGCATGAGCCACTCGGGCACGACGTTGTCGCGCAGGAATGCATCGGAGAGCGCGCCGACCTTCGGGCCCATCGAGTAGCGCCGGCGGGAGTCCTTGCGCAGCAGGCCCTCGGCGACCAGCGTGTTGAGCAGGTGGTACGTGGTCGGGAGCGCGAGGCCGAAGGCGTCGGCCGCCTCCTTGGCCGTGCGGCCCGCGGGGTTCTCCGCCACGAACAGCATCAGCTTCGCCGCTCGGACGACCGACTGGATCCGGGTGCCGTCTTGGCTTGCGCGCGTCGTCGGCGCATCGGTCACCTCGCTCACGCATGTCTCCAGATGGTGAAAGTCACGGGAGCATTCTGGCAGACGCCGCGGCACCTGCGGGAGGGGCAGACCGGCCACGATCGCGGCGAGGCAGGCGACAGGCTGTCGGCATGCGCCAACCTACGGGTCTCGGTGTGCCGGCCCCGCGGAGAACGGCGGCTGCCGCTCTCGACGACGAGCAGGCGCCGGCCGAGACCGCTGCTCCTCGACGTGCGGTCCCCGCGCTACCGATGCCACCGTTCAGTCAGCGGACGGCTCCGATCGGCCATCGATCGAACCGCATCGCCCGTTGCTGGCCCAACGACTCTTTCGTTGCCTTGCGGACGAGGGACGCGGACAATGCGGTGATGGCCATGCGGGGTGAGGTCCAACAGATGCAGCGAGCCATCGCCGACGACCTACCGTCCGACACCGTTGTGGTCATCGACGTCGATACGTCTATCGACGGCGACGCCGCAGTCGTGCTCTCGCACCTAGGTTCGCACCGAGATCCACTGCTCTGGCTCAGCTTCTGCGAGCGGTTCGGCGGCACTTGGCGTGAGCTCGTGGGCACCGAAGCCGGCGATGCAGGCAGCAACTGGGCCGCGAACCGCTGGATCGCATATGCGAGCGGACGAGCTCCGGCGGGCGCTCGAGCGTTTCGAGCCACCCTCGGAGGCGTTTCGAGGGTGCGCGCGGTGCGCGACGGCTATTTCCTCGTAGCATTTTTTGGGCTACCAGGGATGGATCTCGGTGGCCCAGGCCCAGCTCCAGCCGTCGAGTGGCTCGACCACGCTATCCCGTAGGGCCCGGTCGCTAGTCCAGGCCGCGCGACGGCTGGCCGAGCCGGGGCGGCGGTGGCGATGGGTCAGGCGCCCGCGCGGGTAGGCCCGCAGCGATGGAGGGCCAGCCAACCCCCGAGCCACACGACGACCCGCTCCGGCGCGCCTACGACGAGGGCGTCGCCGCGGCTCGCCGGGGCGAGGAGGCGGCGCCAGGCTGCACGACGACGCCCGAGGGGCGCGCCTTCCTGCGCGGGTACGTGGACGGCGCGGCGGAGCGGCCGGCCGCGCGCGAGGCCTAGCACGGCCGGGCCCGTGAGCGCGCGCGCAACCCGAGCTCCCGCCGGGTCCGTCCGCCGGGGCGATGGCGCAGACCGTCGCCCTGCACCGCGACCCGCTCGGCGTCCTGCGCCGCGCCCGCGCCCGCCACGGCGAGCTCTTCACCCAGCGTGTCCAGATGCCTCGGGTGGTACGGGTGGTCCGGCACCCCGAGAAGGCCATAGCCGAGCCGGTCGGCGAGGCGGGCCCTTTTTTTCGAGCACGCCCTGGGGGTCGCCGGCGTCCGGGTTTAGGACGTAACCGAATTCGATGGCGTGGCCGTAGTCGGGCATGGAGCCTCAGCGCGCTCGTAGTGGATAGGAGAACCCCGCTCGCGTTGCCCGCGCTATTGATGTGAAGCTCGCCGTCGTAGCCGCTGTGGCGGCCGCGTCGGGGGATGAGCCCAACATGCGGGTCAGAAAGCCGAGCTCGCTGCGCGCCGGGACCACGCGCCAGTCGCCGGCCGGGGCCGGAAGTGGATCTGCTTGTGTGCGTCGTGGAGTAGCCACTTGGCATGCCTCGTAGCCACGATTAGGCTGCCAAGGGCGGGGCGGTGTCGAAGAGCGCGGCGTAGTGGTCGGTGCCCATGTGGCGGCCCTTGAGGGCGGCGATCGTGGCGGCGTCGGCGACGCCGTCGCCGATGAAGCCGGCTCCGCCCTCGGGCCCGAGCGGGATCGCGATCATGGGTGGGAACGTCTCGTAGCTGGTGAGCTCGCCCGTGCCGGTGATGAGCGCCCGGATGTTGGCGGCCACGACGCCGGCCTGGGCGTTGGCGACGGCCGCGGTGTCGCGGTCGGCGTCGGCGAGGTCGCCGAGGGCGAAGAGGCGGGTCTCGCCGACGACGCACAGATGCTCGTCGACGCGGACGTAGCCGCGCTCGTTTCGGCGGTCCCCGAGCGCTCCGCCGTCGAGGTAGTCGCTGTGCGCGCGCACGCCGAAGGCGCGGAACCAGATGTCGGCGACGAGCTCGCCGCCGTCCGCGGTCGCGATGGCGATGGGGGCGAGCGTCGCGGGCGGAGCGCTGGGCAGCTCGGTGATCGCCGTGCCCAGCCGCAGCTTGACGCCGAGGGTGTCGAGTTGGCGGCGCAACTCGTCGCGCAGAGCCTGGTCGTAGGGGCCGTTGAGGATGTCCTCGGAGACGTCGACGATCGTGACCTGCTTGTCGGGGAAGAACGCCTTGATCTCGCCGGCGAGCTCGAGGCCGGCCGGACCAGCGCCGACGATCAGGGCGCGGTCGGCGGTGAGCAGCGCCTCGTGGGCGGCGCGGTGCCGAGCTCGGGCGGAGGCGATGTCCGGCTCCTCGGTCTTTGCCGGGAAGGGATAGGCCGAGCCGGTGGCGAGCACGAGGTAGTCGGGCTCGAGGACGGCACCCGACGCGAGCGTGACGCGGCGCCCCTCGACCGCGACGGCGCGATCGCGCAGGAAGCGCCCGTGGGCGAGCAGGTGCTCGTAGGGGAAGAAGATCCGGTCCAGCCACTCGGGGTCGACTAGGGCGCGCCAGGCGGCGACGTTGTGGACGAAAGCCTCGGTGGGGTCGACCAGCGTGACGTCGGCGACGTCGTCGAGCGCCTTGGCGGCGTTGATGCCGCCGTAGCCGCCGCCGACGACAACGACGGAGGCGCGTGCGGTGCGGGTGTCGGCCATAGGGGACTCCTTCACGCTTGTAATCCAGTAGTCGCAGCCTACCACAAAGTCGCTTCTAAAATCCTAGTCACCACTGGTACGCTAGCATGGACTCGTGGCCACAACGCCGAAGCTGAGCCCAGAGCAGGCCTCCGAAGCCTGTGACCGCGGCACTGCCGCGCTGGGGCGCGCGTTCGAGTTTCTTGGCAAGCGCTGGAACGGCGTGCTCCTCGGCACCCTGCGCAACGGCCCCGCCGGCTTCCGTGAGCTCTCGCGCGCAGTCGACGGGATCTCCGACTCGGTCCTCTCAGACCGGCTCTCCGACCTCGGCGCCGCGGGCCTCATCACCAGGACCGTCGACGACGGACCACCCCTCGCCGTCTCCTACGCGTTGACCGACCGGGGCGAAGCGCTGCTGCCCGCACTGGCGCAGATCACGCTCTGGGCGCAGGAACACCTCGTCCAAGACGAGACCTAGCGGTCCCCAATCCGCAGCAGGGACCGCGTTCGCCGCCCGGGCGCGAGACGCGATGCTCGACGAGACGCAGGGCCTCGAGGGTCCCCCGCGACCTGCGAGCAGACCTGCGGACGACGGCGAGCTCAGCAGATACGGCCCCCAGCTGGGCCGCGGTGCCAGCACTGCGGAAAGCGTTCACTGCTTCCCTTCTTGATCCGCCGGCGATGATCTTCGCGACCGAGTGTCAAGCGCTCGCCCTCCGGCGGCACGCGTTGTGCCTGACGGACCAGGAGCACGCCACCGCGGCGGCCACCTCGCCACGGACGCTGAAGCGGCGCTCCAGCACTGCTGCGCTGCTCGGACCCAAGCCGATGATGCTCGGAGGCTATGAGCCGCCCCCTCGGACGAGGCTGCGCAGCCGGTTAAGCCAGGAACGGTGCTGTGGGCGGTGGGTCGGCGACCAGTCGTGTGGATCGCCGGTCTCGTGGATCCAGGGGAGGATCTCCTCCGAGCCGAGGACGAAGCCGTCGCTGGGGAGTGGGATGAGGATGTCAGCGACGAAGCGCGCCACGAGCTGTCGTGACGGCGTCTGTTCGGCGAGGTGCGCCAGCAGCGCGTGGCCGAGCTCCAACATGGACGTCGCGTCGGCTGCCAGCCAATCGAGCTCCGGGGTTCCGAACCGGCGCGCAGAGCCAAGCCGTTCCACGCTGGTTGCGGTGACCGCGTAGAGCTCGGGCGCCTCGAAGGGACGCCGTCCGACGACGGATGTCTGGGGCGGCGCGGCGCGGTTCTCTGTCGCGTGGTCGTCGGGCCGCGGGGCGCGGCGTGGACGCTCGTGTGGTTCAGCGGCCATCGACGATCTCCGTGAGCGAGGCGCGGGCAACGACGCGTGTGGCGTGTCGCTTGGTGTCGCTGCTGCGGACGCCGGCGACCTCGCGGCCGTCGGCCCCGATCACCAGGGCGAGTGCGTTCATGGCAGTCCTCCTTCGGGGGCGGGGATCGCTGCGGGGGTGATGGAAGGGGCGGCGAGTCGGGGGCGCAGGCGGGCGTAGGCGAGCATGCCTCCGGTGGCCGGCACCCAGAGCGCGATCGCGTGGTAGACGAGCACGGCCGCGGCGGCGGGTGCGGGCGCGGCGCCATAGAGCAGCAGCGCGCCGACGAGACCAGCGTCGAGCACGCCCACCCCGCCTGGGACGGGAAGCGTGTTGGCGAGATATCCGATCGTGTAGCCGAGGATCAGCGCGGCCGCCGGCGGGGCGTGCCCGACGGCCGAGAACGTGGACCACAGCACGGCGATGTCGAAGCCGAGGTAGCCGAGCGCGCCGACGAGCCGCCAGCTCGGGTGGCGCACGGCCTGTACGGCATCGCGGATGCCCGCAACGATGCCCTCGAGCCAGCGGAGGCCGGAGCGACGGCCCAGCCGCGGCGAGGCCCAGGTCGCGGCGAGGGTGAGCAGCGTGATCAGGGTGGCGGCGATCAGCGGCAATCCGGCGCGCGCGAAGTCGTGGGGGCCCGGGGAGCCGCCTAGGAGCAGTATCCCGGCGCCGATGATGGCGGCGCCGTTGACGGCGCTGGTGAGGAAGAAGATGCCGCTGGAGCGCTGGATGATCCAGCGGGTCGGGGCGCCGGTGAGGTGTATCAGCCAACCGCCGATCGCCAGCGCGCCGACGCCGCCGCCGGGCAACAGAGCCCCCGAGGCCATCGAGGTCCATGCCAGCGCGCGCGCGTCCGGCGCGGCGACGCGGTCGAAGAACAAGCGGAAGACGACGACGTAGCTGATGCCCGAGGCCAGTTCGAGCGCGACCGCGGCGGTGATCCACCACGGGTTCATGTCCCGAACCTCCCGGACGACCGGCTGCAGCGCCGGCAGCGCGAGCATGAGCGAGCCCAGCAGGACGACGAGCAGGGCGGCAGTGGCGGCGCGGCGCCCGACGCCGGCCCGGGCGACGGCCACCGGCCGCGAGGGCGGCGCCGCGACGGACATCAGGCCACGCTCCAGGCGGGCACGGACTCCCGCCGCCGATCGGCGGACATCAGCGCGGCGACGATGGCCGCGATGCGATCGGCGATCGCAGGGACGGGGAGCCAGAGCGTCTCGGCGATGTCGGCGAGCGTGTGACCGGCCACGCGCATCGCGAGGATGGCGTGGTCGGAGGGGTCGAGCCTGATCGCCGCCTCGGCCTTCATCCGTGGCGTGATCGTCGGAAGCGGACGCGGCGGGCTGGCGACGGCCCGGATCGCTTCCAGCAGCGCGCGGTTGCTGCTCGACTTGGCGACGACCGCGTCGACACCGGCGACGGCCGCCGCGACGAGGAGCAGCACAGGCGTGGTCGCCGAGTAGATCACGACGGCGGGCGCGCGCGGCCTGCGCTTGATCTCCAGGCACAGCGCCAGGCCGTCGCGTCCGGGGTGGTGCTCGTCGAGGACGATGACGTCAGGCCGGGTGTCTCGGAGCAGCGGCCAGAGCTGCTCCTCATCGGCGGCCGATCCCACGAGAAGCAGGTCGGCTTCCGGCGCGAGGATCGCCTGCAAGCCGGAGCGAACCGCGGGGTGATCGTCAAGGACAGCGACGCGGGTCATGGGTTCACGCTGCGACCGGCTCGGCGACCGGGGTGGCTGGGAGGGCCGTCCGGGCGGCCGCGCGCGCCGCGCCGATCAGCCAGCCGGCGTGGTCGAAGTCGGTCGGCTGGACGCGATCGGGATTTGTCGCGGGCAGGACGATCAGCTCCGCCGCCGTGGCGTAGCGAGCGAGGTCGGTCTGCAGGCGGGCGCCGATGAGCAGGGTCACGGCGTGTACTGCGGCGTCGAGCGCACCGCGCGGCGCCGGCGCAAGGGCGCGGGCGCCTGGGTCCTCAGTCGCCAGAACGAAGATGCGCTCGGCGCCGAGCTCCACGGCGTGCGAGATCGGGGTGTTGTTGACGATGCCGCCGTCGACGAGCAGCCGGTCGCCGCGGTGGATCGGCGGCAGGACGCCTGGGATGGCCGCCGCCGCGAGCACGGCATCCGTCGCCGGGCCGTTGGAGATGAGCATCTCCTCGCCCGTCAGTAGGTCGAAGGCCAGGAGGTGGAGCGGGATGTTCGCGTCCTCGACGTGTTCGATCTGCAGGTGGCGGGCGGCGAGTCGGCGCAGGCCGCGGTCGGGCACCAGGTGATCGCGCTGGTTGATCAGGCCGCCGACCAGCGTGCGCGGGCTGACGGGGAAGATGTCCTCTCGGTGCAGGCCCTGCCACACGCGCGCGAGTCCCTTGGCGGTGGCGACGGTCTGCGGTCGCGAGGCGACGAATGCGGCGTTCAGAGCGCCGGCGGAGGTGCCGACGAGCAGGTCGGGCACGATGCCGTGTTCGTAGAGGGCGCACAGCATCCCGGCCTGCATCGCGCCCAGGCTGGCGCCGCCCGAGAACACGAACGCGGTACGAGGGGCGCGCGACCGGCCGCGGCCGATCGCCGGCCGTGCGCGCGGGGACATGGTGGCGGTGCTCATGAAGAGCTCCTGGTCGCGACGACGAGACTGGAGGTACGGCGGTCGTTAGCCGCTTCGTGACGGTGCCGGTTCGTCAATCGGCCGGCCCAGAAGCCCAGTCCGGTGACGAGCAGGCCGGCGGCGACGTCGAAGACGTAGTGGTTGCCGGTGGCGAGGACCGAGATGGTCACGAGCGGGCCCACAGCAATGCCAGCGTCCTCGCCCATGGGGCGCGCAGCGCGGCGGCGGCGATGCCGATGGCGAAGGCGAAGGCGAAGCCGACGCGCAGGCTCGGGACGGCCGCGTAGGGGTTGTAGAAGACGGTCGAGTGGCCGGTCAGCGCGACCGCGGCCTGGCCGCTGACGGTGTCGGTGATGCCGATCCCGGCCAGGCGCGGAGGCGCGACGGGAAACAGCGCGAACACGGGCACGGCGATCAGCCAGGTCGCGATCACGGTGGTGCGAAGCTGGCGGTAGGCGGGCCGGGAGCGGCGATAGAGCCAGATGAGCGCTCCTGGGAGGACGACCAGCTGCGCGGCGAGGTAGACGTTGCTCAGCAGCCAGCTCGGGGCGTCGGCGTCCAGCGCGTGCTGGATCGGTGCCTCGATCGCCACGTGCGCGGAGCGCTCGAGGCTGACGATCCGGTCGGCGTGCTCGCGTGCTTCCGCGAGGTGGCCGGCGAAGATCCAGCGCGCGGCGGTGTAGAGCAGGTACGCCGCGGCGAACAGTGCGAGCTCGGGACGCCGGCCGATGGCGCGGACGTGACGAGCTGCCGGTCCTCCCGGGCCGGTGGTTGCGTGGACGGGGCAGAGTCGCATGCCTGTCTCCGTGCCTCGCTCATGCGCCGACCGCGAGCGGTTCGGCCGGGTTGATGTTGGCCACGTGGTCGCCGCGGAGCATCAGCAGGAGCACGGCGATCCCGGCGACCAAGAGTCCCGCGCCGGCGAGGAATGCGGTATGGAAGCCGTCGACGAGTGCGGAGGCTCGCTGCCCGGCCGTCGGCGCGTTGCCGAGTCCGCTGAGCGCGCTGTTGGTTCGGTCGACCGCCAGCGTGGAGAGGACGGCCAGGCCGAGCGCGCCGCCGACCTGCTGCGCGGTGTTGAGCAGGCCCGATGCCAGCCCGGCGTCCTCCGGCTTGACGTTGGTGGTCGCGATCAACGTCATCGGCACGAACGTCAGTCCCAGGCCGAGGGACAGGACGACCAGGCCGGGGAGCAGTTCGGAGGCGTAGCTGCCCGCCACGGTGATGCGGCTGAGCAGGAACAGCCCGATCGCTCCCAGCGACAAGCCCATGAGCGGCACCGCGCGCACACCGATCCGCTTGATGAGCTGCTGGGCCAGGGCGGCGCCGATCACGATCCCGCCGGTAAGGGGCAGGAAGGCCAGGCCGGCCTTCAAGGGGCCGTAGCCGAGGATCTCCTGCGCGTAGATCGAGGCGAAGAAGAACGTCGCGAACATGCCGGAGGTCACGAGCAGCATCACGGTGTCGGCGACGGCCAAGGAGCGGGTGCGGAAGATGCCGAGGCGGATCAGTGGTCGCTCCGACCGGCGCTCGATGGCCACGAACCCCGCCAACACGGCGAGCGCCAGCGCGGCGAGGCTCAGCGTGCGCACCGATCCC